>JANYFN010000134.1 GCA_025362675.1 Limisphaerales bacterium
TCCACAATTTTCCGTTCCACGAGCGAACGGAACAATTGCCACGCGCGTTGCGTGTGTGATTTTTTTTGTTTCGGCGTTTCGTGAGAATCGCGAATCAGTTGTTGCATCGCCGCGCAACCATCGCCATGTCGGCTCAAAACATTCAGCAACATCGCGTGCGTGACTTGGAAACGGGAAATCAGTTTTTCCGGCGCAGCGGCGATCAAGCGGATGTAAGTATTTTTGTCCCAGTTGACGAAATTCTTTTCCGGCGGCTGACGCTTAACTGTTTTTTTCCCATCACGCGCCGTTTTTTCCGCGAGCTTCAGATTTTCGATGACGTGCTCCGGGGCTTGCGCCACGACCCAACCTTGATCATCAAAACCTTTGCGCCCGGCGCGACCGCTGATCTGATGAAAATCCCGCGCGCTCAAGATGCCGGTTTTTTGTCCGTCAAATTTGCAGAGCCGCGTGAACAGCACCGTGCGGATCGGCACATTGATACCCACGCCGAGCGTGTCCGTGCCGCAGATGACTTTGAGCAAACCGCGTTGCGCGAGCTGCTCGACGAGGATGCGATATTTCGGCAGCAGCCCCGCGTGGTGCAAGGCGATGCCGTGTCGCAACCATTTTTTTATTTCCGGCCCGTAAGGACTGGTGAACTTGAAACCTTCAATCGCGCTTGCAATGGCGGCCTTTTCCTCGCGCGTGCAAACATTGATGCTCGTGAAATCCTGCGCGCTCTCGGCGGCTTCCAATTGCGTGAAGTGAACGACATAGACCGGTGCGCGGCCACTGGCGATGAGACTCTCCAGCGTTTTCGCCAGCGGCAATTCCGAATACTCATGGGCCAACGGCACCGGACGATCCGTCGAAGAAATCGTCGCGGTTGGTCGTCCGGTGAGCCGTGTCAGTTCCGTTTCAAAAAACGCCGTGTCGCCGAGCGTCGCGGACATCAGCAAGAAACGCGTTTGCGGCAGCGTGAGCAACGGAACCTGCCACGCCACGCCGCGCTCGCGATCGGCGTAATAATGAAACTCATCCATCACCACGTCCTGCACATTGGCCGCCGCGCCTTCGCGCAAAGCGATGTTCGCAAGGATTTCCGCCGTGCAACAAAGGATCGGCGCGCCTCGATTCACGGAAGCATCACCGGTGGCGAGACCGACATTGTCCGGTCCGAACTCGCGACAGAGCGCCATGAATTTTTCATTCACCAACGCCTTGATCGGGCAGGTGTAAATCGAGCGCCGCCCTTTGGCGATGGCCTGAAAATGCAGCGCGGTCGCGACCAAAGATTTTCCCGAACCGGTGGGCGTGTTGAGAATGACGTTCTTATCCTCGAACAATTCCAAGATGGCGGATTCTTGCGCGGGATAGAGTTGAAGTTTTCTACTTTCGACGTATTCAAGAAACCGTTCGAGCAACAAATCGTTGGTCGGTTTCTGGTTACGCGGAATTAGATCGTAAAGCGTCATCGCCACAGGTCGTGAACTCTAATCATAATTCTGACACGAGTGAAGCCCGATGAACTTTGTTGGGCCAAGCGCGGTTCCGCAAAGCAGTGGCGACCAGCATCAGAAAGCCAGCAGAGACTAATTTTCATAGCTTGATTCTCTAGGCGGCACTCATCAAATGTCTGAACCGCTTATTGAAATAAATCAGCGCCGGGAAAAACAATGTTTCCCGGCGCTAACAAATTTACTAGCCAGCAGGACGCGGATTAGTCGCGCAAAACGTGGCAGGTGTAGCCGCCGGGATGCTTGACGAGATATTTCTGATGGTAATCTTCCGCCGAATAGAACGCTGTCGCTTTCGTGATTTCCGTCGTGATGGGCCGGCTGAATTTTTTAGACTTTTCCCAATGGTCTTTCACGCGTTCGGCAGTTTTTTTCTGTTCATCACTGGTGAAGAAAATGGCGGAACGATACTGTGTGCCCACATCATTGTGCTGTCGGTTTAACGTGGTGGGATCGTGCATGCGGAAAAAATAATCCAGCAACTTTTCGTAACTGAGTCGCGAAGAATCAAACACCACTTCAATCGCCTCGGCGTGACCGGTGGTGCCGGTGCAGACCAGTTCGTAGGCCGGATCCGCCAGCGTGCCGCCGGTGTAGCCAACAGTCGTTTTGGTGACCCCAGGAATCTGGCGGAGAATTTCTTCCATGCCCCAAAAACAGCCGCCGGCGAGAATGGCGGTTTCGGGTTTGGGCGCTTTGATCACGCCGGCCGCCACGAACGGCGCGAGATATTGACCGTAACCCGCTGCATCCATGTCGGCGACGGGAATGAATTTCAGCGCGGCGGAATTGATGCAATAGCGCAATCCTTTTTCGCCGGGGCCGTCGGGGAACACGTGGCCGAGGTGTGAGTCGGCCGTTTTGGAACGGACTTCGGTGCGCGGCATGCCCAAAGTGGAATCCGTTTTTTCGACGATCTCGTTGCTCTTAACCGGTTGCGAAAAACTCGGCCAGCCCGTGCCGGAATCAAACTTATCGAGCGAGCTGAACAGCGGCTCGCCGGAGACGACATCCACATAAATTCCGGGCGCGTGATTGTCCCAGTAGGCATTATGGAACGGTGGTTCCGTGCCGCACGATTGGGTGACGTGGAATTGCTCGGCGGAAAGTTTTTTCTTCAATTCGGACGCTTCTGGTTTCTTAAAAGCTTTCATGGCTTCAGGTTGGTAGGTTACGGGGTTAGTGGTTTGGGCGCGACTGGGGCGCACGACGGCGATAATACCGAAGGCGGCGAGGACGGCGACGGCGATTCCGATAATCTTGAGGGAGCTCATAATTTTAAGATGCGTTGAGTTGTGTCATTAGTAGCCGCTTTATCATTTCATTTACGGCCACAGAGATGAGTCGCTCAACTCACCAAAAACTTACAGTTAAAGTGAATTATCAGTTCACGCGTTTATATTAGCACGGAATGGCGGCTGGAGTTTACTTTTTTGCTAGCAATGACAAGAAGAGGTTTTCGCGGCATGGAAACTTGAAGTGGCTGATCTGTCTGCCACCGTATTTGTGCCCGCGCAGTGATCTCCAACGAGGGCACTATTCGAGGCGCGGCCCACGCTAAATTTTTTTGGCCGATGCTCGTTGCCGTCGGAACCATTTCATATTGTGGATCGCTTTGGCGGTCGCGTTCTGGCGCTCCCAATCCGCACGGGGTTGAAATGAATCACGAAAAGCGTCACTGCATCCAGCGCCGGGATTTAGCCGGCCAGCCTGTCGTGGCGCTAAACTTTTTTTTCCTTCAACAACTGTATGCGGGTGGACTGGAGCCGCTCGATGACGACTTTAGTTACGCGCTTGAGTAATTGATAGCCCAACGCTTGATCGGTTTCGCAAAGTTCGCGGAGGGTCGTGGCAAAAAAAATGATGGCCCGGGTGGGTTTTACCGCACGGGCATCGAAATGCCAATTGTAAGGCGGAAACAACCAGGACCATCCGAGCACCTCGCCGGCTTTGATGGTTTGGATCAGCTCTGGTTGGTCGCGCTCCTTTTTGGCGGCGGCTTCCAGTGCTACCTCGCCTTCGAGAATGATGTAAAACCGATTGGCTGCGAGGCCTTCGTTGAATAGCAATTTGCCGGGCGGGAATTCCACTTCCATGGCGTTATTAGAAAGCATTTCAAGCTGATGCTTAGGCAGGCCTTTGAGAAATGGTTGAGCAGCAAGTAAGGTAGCGTCTATTTTCATATTTTTTTTGCAGCGGATTCAGGACTGATTCACAAGGCGATGGTCAGATACAAACCGCACGCGGCAATCGCCCAGCCGCAACGGCACATAAATGTTTCCCGGGCCAGTTTTTGCGCGGACAGTCCGGCCGCGATTCCCACCAGATGCAAGCCGGCGGTGGTGGCCACCATGCCGGCCCCATAAGCGAAACCGGAAGCGTTCGCGGGAATTTCCGCGCCGTGGGCAAAGCCGTGAAACCAAGCGAAGCTTCCGACCAGCAGGATGCTCGCGGCGAGCGGTAGGCGGATGGCCGCCGCAATCAAAATTCCAAGAATCAAGACTGAGGCGGCAATTCCCTGTTCGGTAAAGGGAATGGTGTGTCCGCTCGTGCTAGCCAACGCGCCAAGCGTCATCGTGGACACAAATGCTAACGGCACCGCCCAGAGCGCGCGGCCGCCACGTTGCGCCGCCCACAAGCCGACGGCCACCAGCGCACACAAATGATCCAGACCGAGGAGCGGATGCGCTAAGCCACTGGCCAAGCTGGTGGCGGCTCCATGTCCGGGATGCGCCTGCGCCACCGAAGGCAGCACCAAGAGTGGCAACAGATACAATGAGCGGCGGCGCGGTGTAGAAATTGTAGTCATTGTTTTCATAATTTTATTCTGGTTCGACTAACTTTGGTGGCGACGACGAATGCCCGCCTGAACGATTTATTTTGGTTCAAATAGTGAATCAGTTACCGAACTTGCAACTGTATCTCTAAGGGAAAAACCCGGGTTTGGCTTTGCATAAATTGACAATAAATTCAGATTAATTGGCCGTCGGCGCCCCGTCATTTACCGCGGGTAAACAAAATAGGTTGATCATTTAACAACGGAGGCGGTTGGCATCTAGGATTATCAGTGCTTAAATAATTACGTATATAAAAAAGGCATACTAATTATGAGTGCAGCTCTGATCACGCCGCAAAAGAACCGCATCCAAGCCGTGTTGCAGCACGCGAGTGGAGACAAGCGCTTCAAGATCCTGGAAGTCCACATGAAGAAGCATCAGTTCCGGCAGGACGCGCTGATCGAAGTGCTGCACAAGGCCCAGGAACTGTTTGGCTATCTTGAAGACGATTTGCTGCTCTTCATTTCTTACAAATTAAAATTGCCGCCGAGCCGGGTTTATGGGGTCGCAACCTTTTATCATTTCTTCCAACTCAAGCCGCAGGGCGAACACACGTGTGTCGTCTGCCTCGGCACGGCGTGCTATGTCAAAGGCGCAGATAAAATTATAAATGGCATACAGGATAAATATAAAATCAAAGCTGGCGAGACGACGGCGGACAACAAACTTTCTCTACTTACCGCGCGCTGCATCGGCGCATGTGGCATCGCGCCGGCGGTGACTTATGACGGCCACGTGGCGCCAAAACAAACGCCCGAGGCGGCGCTCGAAAGAATCAAAACCTGGATTCAATAATTATGCAATTGGACGAACTGAAAGCGATCGCCGAGAAACACCGGAGTTCCCGTAAAAAGATCATCGTGCGCACCTGCATGTCGGCGGGCTGCATGTCTTCGCAGGCGGACATCATTAAGAAAAATCTCGAAGCCGAAGCGAAGGCGCAGGGACTGGAAGCGGATGTCGAAGTGCGTCGCGTCGGTTGCATGGGTTTTTGCGGCCAAGGTCCGCTGGTCGGTTGGGATAACTCAGGCGAACACGGGCTGTGGGAATTTGTGAAGCCCGAAGATGCGGCTTCCATCATCGCCGCGCTCAAAGGTGGCGAATGCAAGGTCCAGCGCGGCGATCCGAAACATCCTTTCTTCGCGAAGCAGATGCACATCGTGCGCGCGAACGGCGGCATCATTGATCCGGAGCGCATCGAGGATTACATTGCCATCGGCGGTTATACTGCGCTGCATCATTCGCTCACTGAATTGCAGCCGGCGCAAGTCGTGGAAGAAGTCACGAAAAGCGGGTTGCGCGGACGCGGCGGCGCGGGTTTTCCATCGGGATTAAAATGGGGAACAGTCGCCAAATCGCCCGGGGCAAAAAAATATGTCGTCTGCAACGGCGATGAAGGCGATCCCGGCGCGTTCATGGACCGCAGCGTTTTGGAAAGCGATCCGCATCTTGTGCTCGAAGGTATGGCGATCGCCGCTTACGCCGTTGGCGCGGATCAAGGTTATCTCTATGTTCGCGCGGAATATCCGCTCGCGATTTCGCGTTTACAGATTGCGATCAAGCAGGCGAAACAGCTCGGCTTGCTTGGGGCGGGAATCTTTGAATCGCCCTTTAATTTCAACGTGGATATCCGCATCGGTGCCGGCGCATTTGTTTGCGGTGAAGAAACGGCGTTGATGGCATCCGTCGAAGGCAAACGCGGCACGCCGCGTCCGCGTCCGCCGTTTCCGGCTGAAAGCGGTCTGTGGGGCTGCCCGACCTTGATCAACAACGTAGAAACGTTCGCGAATATTTCCGCCATCATCAACAAAGGCGGCGAATGGTATGCGGGCATCGGCACCGAGAAGAGCAAAGGCACCAAAGTTTTCGCGCTCACGGGAAAAATTAAAAACAACGGGCTGATTGAAGTGCCGATGGGAATTCCGCTGCGGCAGATCATCATGGAAATGGGCGGCGGCGCACCGGACGGGCGCTCGATCAAATCCGTGCAGACCGGCGGGCCTTCGGGGGGTTGCATCCCTGCGGATTATTTGGATACGCCGGTGGATTACGAATCACTCACCAAGCTCGGTTCCATCATGGGTTCCGGCGGCATGGTGGTGATGGATGACACGACGAACATGGTGGAGATCGCCAAGTTTTACATGGAGTTTTGCATGGAGGAATCGTGCGGCAAATGCATCCCGTGCCGCGCGGGCACGGTGCAGATGTTCAACCTGCTCGAAAAAATCACGCAACGCAAAGCCACGGCGCGCGACCTCGCGAAGCTTGAAGAACTCTGTGACATGGTGAAAAACACCAGTCTCTGCGGCCTCGGTCAAACCGCGCCCAATCCGGTGATCAGCACGCTGAAATTTTTCCGCAAGGAATACGCAGAGTTGTTGCAGCCGGATCCGTTTGGTCCGTAAATCGACGGCGCGACGAAGCAGCCCGAACCCGTGACGAAATAATTTTATTTATGGCTGTTAAAACTTTGACCATTGACGGCAGGCCGATCACCGCCGAGGAAGGCGCGACCGTGTTGCAGGCCGCGACCGAGGCCGGCATCAAGATTCCGACGCTGTGTCATCTCGAAGGTGTTTACGACGTCGGCGCATGTCGGTTGTGCATCGTAGAAATCACCGGCACAACAAAATTGTTGCCCGCCTGCACGACGAAAGTTTCTGAGGGCATGGAAGTGCAAACGCAGACTGAACGCTTGCGCAATTATCGCCGCATGATTTTGGAACTATTGTTCGCGGAACGAAATCACGTGTGCGCCGTGTGCGTTTCCAACGGCCATTGCGAATTGCAGACGCTCGCCTATTCGCAAGGCATGGAACACATCCGCTACGACTACACGTTTCCGAAGTGGAACGTGGACACGACACATCGCCTCTTCGGCATGGATCATAATCGCTGCGTGCTTTGCACCCGTTGCGTGCGCGCGTGTTGGCACATCGAAGGCGCGGGCACCAAGAACATTGCCGGGCGCGGTGCCACCTCCAAAATCATCACCGATCTCAACCAGCCGTGGGGCGATTCCGATTCGTGCACGGAATGCGGCAAGTGCGTCATGGCCTGTCCGACCGGCGCGCTGTTCCAGAAAGGTTCAACCGTGGGCGAAATGGTTCATGACCGCGACAAACTGGAATTCATCGTCACGGCACGGGAAAAGAAACAATGGGTCGCGGCGGATTGAATTGAACTTGATTGAAACTAACTCGAATGAAAGAAGCACCAACATCCAAGCATCAAGCACCAGAGAAGCATCAACCTCCAAGCTCCAGACAAGTGGCTCGCAAGTTTTTTGGATTTGAAGCTTGGAATTTCTCTGGAGCTTGGGCCTTGGAGCTTGGAGCTTTGTCCTTCGCCCATCATCCCTCTTTTGAATTATGAAAGTGCGTCTCGCTACAGTCTGGCTCGGCGGCTGCTCCGGCTGCCACATGTCATTTCTCGATCTCGATGAATTCCTGATCGACCTCGCGAACGCGGCGGACCTCGTTTACAGCCCCGTCGTGGATGTGAAGGATTATCCGGAAAATGTCGACCTCTGCCTAATCGAAGGCGCGGTTTGCAACGAAGATAATCTCGAGATTCTCCACAAAATCCGCGCGCACACGAAAGTGCTCGTGTCCTTCGGCGACTGCGCCGTCACCGGCAATGTGCCCGCCATGCGCAATCCGTTCGGCATGGATAACGTGGAAAATGTTTTGCAATGCGCCTACGTCGATCATGCGCAAAACAATCCCGCTGTGCCCAAGGCGGACGGCATTGTGCCGCAACTGCTCGCCAACGTTCGCCCCGTCCACGAGATGGTTTTTGTCGAATACTTTTTGCCGGGCTGTCCGCCTCCAGCGGCACGGATCAAAGCTTTAGTGGCGCAATTGCTGGCTGGAGCTGTGCCGAAACTGGAAGGAGAGCAACTCAAGTTCGGTTGAAAAATTGTTATGTCAAAACGCATCATCATTGATCCCGTGACCCGCATCGAGGGCCACGCCAAGATCAGCATTTTTTTGGACGACGCGGGCAACGTCTCCGACGCGGAATTTCATGTCGTCGAATTTCGCGGCTTTGAAAAATTTTGCGAAGGCCGGCCCTACACGGAAATGCCCGGAATCACGCAACGCATCTGTGGCATTTGCCCCGTCAGTCATACGCTCGCGTCCGCCAAAGCTGGCGACGCGCTGATGGCGGTGAACATTCCGCCGGCCGCAGACAAACTGCGTCGCTTGCTGAATCTCGGCCAGATCATCCAAAGCCACGCGCTGAGTTTCTTTCATTTGAGTGCGCCGGACTTTTTGCTGGGCTGGGACACCGCGCCCGCGCAGCGCAATGTTTTCGGGCTCATCGCCGCGAACAAAGAATTGGCCCGCGCGGGAATTCGCTTGCGCCAGTTCGGCCAGGAAATCATCCAAGTGCTCGGCGATAAGAAAATTCATCCCGCGTGGGCGGTGCCGGGCGGCGTGCGTTCGGCGCTGAGCGACGAAGGTCGCGCGAAAATTCGCGCCTGGTTGCCGGAAGCTTTCGCCACGACCAAAGTTGCCTTTGAACTTTGGAAAAAAACGATGGAGACGCATCAGCGCGAGATCCAAATCTTCGGAAATTTTCCATCGCTCTTCATGGGACTCGTCGCGGCGGACGGCACGTGGGAACATCACGGCGGCAAACTGCGTTTCACCGATAGCAGCGGCAGCATCATCGCCGATCGGCTCGACGCGTTGAACTATCTCGATTTCATCGGCGAATCGGTGCAGGGAAATTCCTATCTCAAATCGCCTTACTACAAACCGCTTGGTTTTCCCGCCGGCATTTATCGCGTCGGCCCGTTGGCCCGCTTGAACATTTGCCAGCAGATGGGCGTGCCGCAGGCAGATGCCGAGTTGAAAAAATTCAAGAAGCTCGGACACGGCGCGGTCACGTCGTCGTTTCTGTATCACTACGCGCGGTTGATCGAAATTCTCGCATGCATCGAATACGTCGAGCGCTACATGGACGACCCGGAACTCTCGAGCGATTACCTGCGCGCCGATGCCGGCATCAACAACTTGCGCGCCGTCGGCGTGAGTGAAGCGCCGCGCGGCACGCTGTTCCACGATTACACCGTGGATCGCAATGGCCTGCTGCAAAAGGTGAATCTCATCGTCGCCACCGGCCAAAATAATTTGGCGATGAATCAAACCGTGGCGCAGATCGCGCGGCATTATGTGCGCGGCAATGAAATTCCAGAGCCGATGCTCAACCGCGTGGAGCATGGCATCCGCTGTTATGATCCGTGCTTGAGCTGTTCGACGCACGCCGTTGGCCAGATGCCGTTGCGCGTGCAATTGATCGCGCCGGACGGCTCGGTGTTGAACGAGGCCATGCGTGGGTAAAAAACCGGATTGGTGGATTGATGGATTGTTGGATGAATGGAAGCAGCGATGCACGGATTAAGGTTTTTTCAACCATCCAAAGATCCAACCATCCATTTATCCAGTCATCCATTTATCCAGTCATCCGTTTGTGTGACTTTTGTCTAATGGTTTGGACAAAAAAACGCCGGCGGGGAGACGTTGTTTGGGCGTTTCTCCGCTGGCAACAATTCTACATGGTGGAACTCCTCGCGCTGCGAAGAGAAGCCCCGCGTGCAGCGGCGCAACGCCTTGAAACGAGCGGACGAAGCGCTGACATTACCACATTCGTGCCGCCCGCTCGGCGCGGGCGGAGTTTTCGCAGCGCGAAAACTGCCACCATTAAATTTTTATGAAATGCGAAGTCTCAATCGAAACGGAAATCCTCGTCATCGGCTACGGCAACACGTTGCGCGGCGATGATGGCGTTGGCCCGCGCGTGGCCGAGGCGGTTGGTAAATTGCGCCTGCCCGGTGTGCGCACACTGATCTGTCCGCTGCTCACACCCGAACTCGCCGACCCGATTGCCCATGCCGCAACGGTGATCTTTGTGGACGCGGCGGTGGATGCGCTACAGGAAGTGAGCTGGCGCAAACTGGAGCCGAATGAATCGTCGCAACTCATGGCACACGCCGCCGATCCGCGCACGATGCTGGCGCTCTCCCGCGATGTTTTTGGCCATGTGCCCGAAGCCTGGTGGCTCACGATTCCGGCCACGGATCTGGGCTTTCACGAAGTATTTTCGCCCGCCGTGCAAAAAGGATTTCTCGAAGCTGTGGAAAAAATCCGGGTATTCTGCCATTCACCGCAAACGAATTAATCCGCAAAAAATTCTATTTTCGTTTTGCCGCTGCGTTTTGTTCCGTCAAATAATTTAGCCACGCCTGCATTCCGTCTCCGGTCTTCGCGGATAACTCAAAAATGTGCGCGTGATGGCTGACGCGATTCAAATTGGCGAGCGCCAGCTTGCGATCAAATCCCGCCGCGGTTGCCATGTCTTTCTTGGTTATAATCGCGACGTTGGCGGAGTGAAACATCGGTGGATATTTCAGCGGCTTGTCTTCACCTTCGGTCACGGATAACAGCACCACGCGCAAATCTTCGCCCAGATCGTAGTCCGCCGGGCAGACGAGATTGCCGACATTCTCGATGACGAGCACGTCGAGCTGGTCCAGATCCAGTTGCGCCGCCGCTTTGGAAACCATGTCGGCATCCAGATGACACACGGTGCCCGTGGTGATTTGCACCACCGGAATTCCGGCCGTGCGCAGACGCGCGGCATCGTTGTCCGTAGCGAGATCGCCGACGATCACGCCCACGCGCAAACTTGCGCTCAGCTTCGCCGCCGTCTCCCGAATGAACGTAGTTTTGCCCGAACCCGGTGAGGAAACGACGTTGAGCACGAGCAGTTTTTTCGCACGGAAGAATCCACGATTCCGCTCGGCCAACCGGGCGTTTTTCTCCATCAGGGAACGGTTGAGATTCAGCGTCTGCTTGCCCTGAGCGTGATCGTATCCATGGCCATGGTCGTGGTGTTCATGGCTGTGATGATGTTCCTGTTCATGCGTGTGCGCGCCGATTTTCACGTCGCCACCGCCATTTCCGCAGCCACATTCTTGACACATAATTTGGTTCCTCGTAGCAGTGGAGGTCACTCCGCTCCATCTCATCCGGACGAGTCAGAGACGACTCACGTTGGCTGCTACCGTTAAAATTTATTCCGTTTCCACGTCGGCGATTTCTAGTTCCCGCCCGCGCCGCAACTCGCCGCTGACATCGTGGCAACGGGGACATTCGTTAAAAAAATTCTCGCATTCAAACTCCGCCTGACAGGTCGCGCACCAGCAGGCAGCGCGCACCGTTTCAATTTCCAGTGTCGCGCCTTGCGCCATCGTATCATTGCAAACCACGTCGAAGGCGAACCGCATGGATTCCGGCACCACGCCGCTCAAGGTGCCGATGCGCAGACGCAATTTCAGCACGCGCGTCGCGCCGGCGGATTTCGCGGCGTCCATCGCCATCCGCAGCGCTTCAGTCATGATGGAAACTTCGTGCATTGACGCGCTGCCAACGTGAACCCCACTCATACGAAAATCAAATCATTACCGCCAATTCGCAATTTACGGTGAGTCTTTGCCAAACAATGAAAGGTTGCTGCCCCCGAACCGGCGGAAGATGCAGTGTCGAAAACGTCCGCGACGCGGAACAGTTTATGAACACCAAAACCCAATCATCCCCGCGCGTGCGGGCGAAACTTGCTCTGCGCGGGGCCGTGCAAGGCGTGGGTTTCCGTCCGTTCGTCCACCGGCTGGCCACGGAAATGACTTTGGCGGGTTGCGTCAACAATTCTTCACAAGGCGTGACCGTTGAAATCGAAGGTGCCCGCCCGGCGCTCGAAAAATTTCTGTTCCGGCTGGAAACGGAAAAGCCGTCGCACTGCGTCCTTCAATCCATGGCGGTCACCTGGTTGGACGCCGTGGGTATGGAACATTTTGAAATACGCGCCAGCGAAACCGGCGGCGAAAAGTCCACGCTGGTTCTGCCCGACCTGGCCACCTGTCCTGATTGCCAGCGGGAAATTTTTGATCCGCAAAACCGGCGCTTCCATTATCCGTTCACCAACTGCACGAACTGTGGTCCGCGTTTCAGCATCATCGAGGCGCTGCCTTACGACCGCGCAAATACGTCCATGAAACAATTCGCGATGTGTCCCGCGTGTCAGGCGGAATACGATGATCCGCACGACCGCCGCTTTCACGCGCAGCCCAACGCCTGTCCGGTGTGTGGCCCGCAAATCGAATATTGGAACGGAGAGGGTGAAAATATTTTCGGCGGACATGTGGCGTTGCGGGCAGCCGCGAGCGCGATCCGACGCGGAAAAATAATCGCCGTCAAAGGCATCGGCGGATTTCATCTGATGGTTGACGCGCGCAATGAAAAAGTCGTTCAGCTTTTGCGCACTCGCAAAAGCCGCGAGGAAAAACCATTTGCGCTGATGGTTCCAGCGATGGAAAGCGTGCGGGAAATTTGCGAAATCTCGCCGTTGGAGCGGGAGCTTTTATGTTCCTCAGCGGCACCGATTGTGTTAATGCGCCGAAACAAAAAACAAAACTCAGCAAGAAAAATTAAGATCGCGGAAAACGTTGCGCCCAATAATGCCAACCTCGGCGTGATGCTGCCATCGAACCCGCTGCATCATTTGCTCATGGCCGAGCTGAATTTTCCCGTCGTCGCCACCAGCGGAAACTTGGGCGACGAACCGATTTGCACGGATGAGATTGAAGCGCTGAAACGACTGCGTGGGTTGGCAGATTTTTTTCTCGTCCACAACCGACCGATCGTCCGGCATGAAGATGATTCAATTGTGAAGATGGTGATGAATCGAGAAATGATTTTACGCCGGGCACGGGGTTACGCACCGCTGCCAATAAATATTTCCGTAGCAGCCGACGTGAGTAGGCTCAAAACAAAAAACGAGGTTCAGTCAGAGCCTCCTCACGTCGGCACCTACGAGACGATTCTGGCCGTCGGCGCGCATCTCAAAAATTCTATCGCCTTGGCCGTCGGCGAAAATGTTTTTATCAGCCAGCACATCGGCGATTTGGAAACGGAGGAAGCCGACAAGGCTTTTCGCCGCAGCGCAGCCGACCTGCCCAAACTCTATGGAATTGAGACGGAGAGGATCGCAGCCGATTTGCACCCAGATTACCGCTCCACCCGATTTGCGATGGAAACCCGCAAGCAAATCATCAGCGTTCAACATCACGTCGCACATGTGCTGTCCTGCATCGCGGAAAATCAAGTTCAACTGCCCGCGCTCGGCGTCGCGTGGGACGGCACCGGCTTTGGCACCGACGGCACGATTTGGGGCGGCGAATTTTTTCTGGTCACACGCGACCAAGTCGAACGCGTCGCGCACTTGCGTCCGTTTCGTTTGCCGGGCGGCGACAAGGCGGTGAAGAAACCGCGCCGCGCCGCGCTCGGAATTCTCTACGAACTATATGGTGAGCGCGCGTTTGAATTGGAGCATCTGGCTTCGCTGCAACAGATGTCGCCCGTCGAAAAAATCACGCTCAAGGGCATGCTGCAACGGCGATTTAATTCACCGCTCACTTCCAGCGTTGGCCGTTTGTTTGATGTGGTTGCGTCGCTCACCGATCTGCGACAACGGATGCAATTTGAAGGGCAGGCGGCGATGGAATTGGAATTTGCACTCGACGGAATCACGACGAAAGATCGGTATGACTTGCCACTCGTCACGCGTCACGCGTCACTCACTTTAGACTGGTCGTTGTTGGTTCACTCGGTTCTAGCGGATGTCAGCAGCGGCGTCTCCACGGCAGAAATTTCCGCAAAGTTTCATAATGCGCTGGCTGAAGCGGTCGTCGCGGTCGCAAAAAAAATCGGGCAGCCGCGCGTGGTGCTGAGCGGTGGTTGTTTTCAAAATCGCTATCTGACGGAACGCACCGTCGCACGCTTACGCGAGGAAAATTTTAAACCCTATTGGCATCAACGAGTGCCGACCAATGACGGTGGCATCGCGCTCGGACAGATTTTTGCGGTGCGCAACAACCTGCATTTGAAATAATTTATGTGCCTGGCCATTCCTGGAAAAGTTGTGAGCATCAGCGGTGACGATCCGCTGGTGCGCATGGGGCGAATCAATTTCAGCGGCATCATCAAGGAGGCGAGCCTTGCCTATGTGCCGGAGGTGCAGATCGGTGATTACGTCATCGTTCACGTCGGCTTCGCGCTGAGCAAAGTGGATGAAGCCGAAGCGCAGAAAATTTTCGAATATCTGAAGCAAATGGATGAGCTCGGCGATCTCAAGGAGGGCGCAACGTGAAATACCTCGATGAATATCGCGACGGTGATCTCGCGCAAAAACTCGCGGCAGAAATCCATCGCGTCACCACCAAACCTTGGACGATCATGGAAGTCTGCGGCGGCCAGACGCATGCGATTGTTAAATTTGGCATCGACGAATTGTTGCCGCAAAAAATCACTTTGATCCATGGCCCCGGCTGCCCTGTCTGCGTTACGCCGCTGGAAGTGATTGATCAAGCGCTCGAAATTGCCGCACGCCCAGAAGTGATCTTCACTTCGTTCGGCGACATGTTGCGCGTGCCCGGCAGCACGACTGATCTGCTATCGGTCAAAGCCACCGGCGGCGATGTTCGCATCGTTTACTCACCGTTGGATGCGGTGAAAATTGCTGCCGAAAATCCCGCGCGTGAAGTCGTTTTCTTTGGGGTTGGTTTTGAAACAACCGCACCCGCCACGGCGATGGCGGTTTATCAAGCCGCGCAAAAGGGGCTGAAAAATTTCTCACTGTTGATTTCACACGTGTTGGTGCCGCCGGCGATTGAGGCCTTGATGTCGTCGCCGAACTGTCGCGTGCAGGCATTTCTCGCCGCCGGCCATGTCTGCGCGGTGATGGGCTACGAAGAATATTTTCCGCTGGTTAAAACATATCGCGTGCCGATTGTCGTCACCGGTTTTGAGCCGCTGGATATTTTGCACGGCATCTTGCTGACGGTGCAGCAGTTGGAATCCGGCCGCGCGGAAGTTGAGAATCAATATGTGCGCGCCGTCAGCCGGGGTGGCAATCAGCCGGCGCAGGATTTGGTGAAGAAGGTTTTCAAAGTGGTTCCGCGTAAGTGGCGCGGTATCGGCGAGATCGCACAAAGCGGTTTGGGATTGAGCGAAAACTACGCTGCGTTCGATGCCGCCAGAAAATTCAAAGTAACCGATCATCACGTCGAGGAACCGGCGGAATGCATCGCTGGCCTGATTTTGCAGGGCCAAAAAAAGCCGCACGAATGTCCGGCGTTCGGCACGCGCTGCACGCCGGAGCACCCTTTCGGTGCGACGATGGTTTCAAGCGAAGGCGCGTGCGCGGCTTACTATCGGTATCGTCGTCACGCTGCCGCTCAACCGTGGAGGCCACATGAACGCGCCTGATTTCAACGCAGCTTGCCCGCTGCCCATCGCGCACTATTCGCACGTCTTGATGGCGCATGGTGGTGGCGGAACATTGATGCACCAACTGCTCGAAGATGTTTTCGGCAAAGCCTTCAGCAATCCAATTCTGGATACGCGTCACGATTCCGCGCAATTCACGGTTCCACCGGGCAAGCTCGCGATGACCACCGATTCCTACGTCGTGCGACCGCTCTTTTTTCCCGGCGGCGATATCGGCTCAATGGCGATTCACGGCACGGTGAACGATCTGGCGATGAGCGGCGCGCGCCCGCTTTATCTGACGAGCGCGTTCATCATCGAGGAAGGGTTGCCGATGGAAACTCTGTGGCGCGTAGTTTGTTCGATGCGCGAGGCGGCGCTGAAATGCGGCGTGCAAATCGTCACTGGCGACACGAAGGTGGTGGATAAAGGTCAGGGCGACGGCCTGTTCATCAACACGGCGGGCATTGGTGTGATTGAACATTCCCAAAACATCGCGCCGCAAAATGTGCAGCCCGGCGACGTCGTCATCGTGAGCGGCGACTTGGGGCGACACGGCATGGCGATCATGGCGCTGCGCGAGGGACTGCAATTTGAAAGCACGATTGAAAGCGATTCCGCGCCGGTGCATGAGCCGGTTTTGGAATTGATTCAAGCCGGAATCGAAATTCATTGTCTGCGCGATCTGACGCGCGGCGGATTGGCCAGTGCCCTCAATGAAATTGCGGAAGCCGCCGGCGTAAATATTGCGATCGAACAAAAATTGATTCCGGTGCGCGACGATGTCAGTGCCGCCTGCGAAATGTTGGGACTGGACCCGCTGCATGTCGCCAACGAAGGGAGATTTGTGGCTTTTATTGCCGCGCACGATGCGGACCGCGCTTTGGAGCTCATGCGTGGGCACGAAGTTGCCGCCGGTTCAAACGTCATCGGCCTGGTGGTGGCAAAGTCCGCGCCGCTGGTGACCGTCAAAAGCACTCTGGGGGTCCGGCGGATTCTAGACATGCCGAGCGGCGAGCAATTGCCGCGCATTTGTTAAAGCCATTGGGCCGACAATCTCTGTGAGTGCTCGCTGCGTCGTGGACAGGAGTTTTTCCGCACTCGTTTAAGGTCAGGTTTCATGATTCAAACGTGGCGTCGGGGTCGTTGAACCATGCTTGCACGCACCAACTATTTTTTTTCGACAAGCCCCGCCTTGCCGGGGGTGCGTTTACGGAAAAACCCTGCTTTTGGCCCCTACGCAGGGATTTCGAGGCCTTTTCGAGCCGTTGCCCGAGGGTCAGCCGGGATAAGTTGCCCATCGCGAGGGCTAGTTTGGCCTCGGAACGGGATAAATTGTCGCCGCCGAGGGAAACATTGCCGTCGGAAGGAGAAACATTGCCACCGCCGAGGTAAAGATTGGCCTGCGCGCGGGCTAGATGGGTCTCGCCGAGGGAAAGATTGCCCTCGCCGAGAGCAACATTGGTCTCCGAACCGTCCAGTTTGGCCTCCGCACCCAGGAGTTTGGTCGCCACCGGAGTTAAATTGAGCCCAAAACTCGAAGGCACGCTTTGGCCAGGCGCGGCGCTGACGGTTCAGCGGCCAGGGAGCTGGCGGTGAAATCCAAAATGGCTTAATCGTTTCGGCGCGGCGAGCCCGCCGAGCCGATGGTTCAATCCGCTTTGGGGTAGGTCGCCGCGAGCGCCGAGTAATGGCGCCGCGCGCGCCAGAATTCGGAGCTGGCCATCGGCACACTGCCGAGTCGCCGGTTTTCGGCCCCAATGGCGAAGACTAAATCCCATTGGCGGAATAGTGTGCGGTAGGCCGACCACAAGGAATTCCGCGCATCATAAATGCTCGTGGCTTCGGCGGCGGCGCCGTTGAGTTCGATGATTTGAAAATTTTTTCCGGCGCGCAACTCTGCTTCGCTGGAAAAGCGGAGGTCGTAGCGACCAATAAAAAAGCCACTGACTTTTTGGGAGATCGCGTCGAGGCGTTGTTCCAATTCCGGCGTATGCCAGCGCTTGCCATCGCGGAAAATACAACCTTGCGCGTGGTTGCCCGCTTGCACGAGCGGGAGCGTTTCGCCGGTGGGTAGAATTTCATTTTTGCGGGCGGCGAAGCGTGGCAGATATTTTTCCGCCATGAAACGGGCGCG
The DNA here is from genome assembly GCA_025362675.1 of Limisphaerales bacterium. Classification (GTDB taxonomy): domain Bacteria; phylum Verrucomicrobiota; class Verrucomicrobiia; order Limisphaerales; family UBA11358; genus UBA11358. The sequence continues at coordinate 17,810 of JANYFN010000134.1, forward strand.
GGCATCGTTCCAGATCAATTCGGTGATGGTAGATTTGCCATCGCCGCTGAGCACGGGGAAAACCTTTTCGGTGATGGCAAAGATGTGTCCGTGCGATTCGCCGGGAAAACGGTAATAAAAAATTCCCGCTTCGTGCGGGCCGACGGCGAAACGTTGAATGATTAAGGCCGCGCTGGTCTGCTGCAAATACGCTTGGACTTGGGCTTCGTCGCGAACCAGCTTGATGCCATCGCCGCGCTGGCCGAGGTCTGGCTTTAAGATGAAGGGATAGGAAATATTGCGTCGACCACAGATTTCGCGAAGCGAAGCGAGGCGTTCTGCCGGGGTGGTGCCGGCGAGTAACTCGGCCTCGGCCGTGAATTCCGGGCTGGTTTGCATCAGGTCGCGCAACGTGGCCATCTTGGATTCGCCCACCATGCCGCCGGAAAAGATTCCGGGGTTAGACACGGTCGGCAGCAGGGCACCGCGATATTTGACGGCGAGCCAGAGGGAGTAAATGACCACCGGCGGATAGAAAAGCCAGCCGGGCCAGAATTCCCAATGCGTCCAACGCGCGCAGTGCGTTGAAAATTTCCGCAAATCAAAATCAACCAAGGTGCGGCGCAGCCATTGCAGGAGGACGAGCACCAGCAAACCCACGCCGAGCAAGATGGTTCCGCCGAATTTGTAGGCATTCAACCATTTGACCAATTGCGATCCGAAGGTCTGGGTCAGAAAGAGAATCACGAAGGTCCAAATGAAGGCGGCCACGCCGGTGATAACCAAGAACCGCCCAGCGGGCACCCGCAGAAATCCGGCGGCAAGATACGTCGGCAGGCGCGTTCCGGGCACCAGCCGGCTGATGATCAAAATCGGCGTGCCGCGCGCCGCAAACCATTTTTCGCTGCGGGCAACTTTGGGCGAAAACTTTTGAAATGAGGAGCGTTCAAAGCAGGCGCGACCGGCGAAGCGCGCCAGCGCGTAGAGTCCGGCGTCACCCAGCCAAATCCCCAGAAAACAAGCGGTGAAAGCGGCCGGCCAGGAAAGCGAATCATTCGCCAGCATCAGCCCCGCGCCAACCACCGCCGCATCTTCCAGCACAAATGTGGCGAAGAAAAAACCGGCGGCTTTCCAGAGCGGCAGCCATTCGGCAATGGCGTGGGGCACCAATGGCAAGGCTTCGGTCATGCAATAATCAAGCCGCAGTTTTTGGGGCCCCGGCCAGAGGCTGGAGCGTGGAAGGTGCGATCCCAAAGCCCAGCGGTAACTTTAATCCCATGATTCCGGCCATCACGCGAATGAGTGCATAGTGGTGCACGGCGTGGGCGACGGAATACATGATTTCACGTCCAATGGTAGAAGGCACCGTTTGCGAACCGTTGGTGGCATAACTGGTTTTGCAGGTCACGGCCACAGTGCGGGCAACAAAATCTGGTTCGAGTTTTGCATAACCTTGACACAATTCGCGGGTTTCATTCAGGGCGGCAAAACGATCGGTTTCAACGAGCGTGCCGCGTTCGCGATGATCGTAGTTCAGGTCCCCGGCTGTGACCGCTTCGAGCAATTTGCGGAAATGATCGAGGCAATGGCGGTAGTGACCTCCGATCGAGGCATTGAAAGCGACCGGCACCTTGCTGGTGTAGGCCTCATCATTAATGTCTGCGAGCAGAATTTCGCCCTGCTGCAAGATTTCAATGACCGCTTGAACCAGCTCTCGGTTGGTATCGGTAACATTCAGCTTCATGAGTTTTTAGATTTGAAGAATTGCGATATCAGTGGAATCTCCCGGCGATGTAAAAACAACACAACGAGACTACAAACCGCGACTGTCAGGGCAAGGCCAAAAAGTAAACCACCGTCGTTCTGGACCACGATTCCCAAAACGGTCAGGTGCGAGACGAGCGCGCCACCCATGATGCCCAAGGCCAGCAAGGCACCAGCCCAGGCAGATCGATTTATCAGCAGCAAAATGGCGGCGATCAGCTCTGCCACGCCCGAACCATAACGCCCCCACGGCTCCATACCGACCTGGGTGAATATGTAAATGGACTCCGGTGCGCCGGTGAATTTAAAGAACAGCGTTTGAAGCAGAATTACTGCTGCGGCCAGCCGGCAGATCCAACTGGCAATCTTCTGAATTTTTGTGAGCGAGTTCATTTTTACGGCAAGCACTTGGAATATTATTGGTGTCATCGGGCTTACAGCATCACGAGTTGTCGGGGTTACATTTGAAACAGCTTCGCTGGATAGACAAATCATTTCCCCTTTTTTTCCAATAACCCCGTCCAGTTGATATGGGCTTTAGTGAGATTGCCTTTAGCATCGGCGTTGAAATCGTCACGAACGCCCTTGCTATATTGCAGCAGCAATTTTCCGTCCACGATTTGAAAAGCATCCACGTCAATCTCCACGAGCTTGTTGCGTGAAACCCCATAGGCACAGTAGCCGCCAAACTCGGGCGTGTATTTTGCCGGCTCAGCCTTGAACCGGTCCTTGTGCTCCTTGCTGGCGAAAAAGTAAATCGCGCCATCATGTTTAGCTAAAAATTTCTGTTCACCTTTCACGGGCTTGTTGTCGGTGAAAAATGCCACCGGATCATAGCCTTGAATGGCCACGCCGGTCTTGTCCACATTCACGAGGGTTTTGGATGTGGTTTGAGCAAACACCGGCAAGGCCAGGATTGCGACGACGATTGAGAGAATTAATTTCTTCATGGAAGTTGGTATTGCTCGCAAGGGAATCCTTACACTTAATTTTTTAAAGGTGTAACTAGCCAGCCGCCGGTGGCTTGGAGGGGTTGAAGCTCGTCGGTGCGGGTGACCCACATCACGAGTGCGCGCGCAGCTCCACCAGACGATTTTGGTGAGCGAACAATAATTCGGCCTTTGACCACGCCATTGCTGGTCGTCATGCCTATTTGGGATAGATTCAGGACGACAAAATCGTGTTTCAATTGACGGCCACCATTTTCGCCAGCCTTTACGTCGGAGACAATTCCGCCCGCAAGCAACGCGGCGTGGATTTCATAACGAGCGGTAAAATCTTTTGTGGGAACAAAGGTCGCGTTCCATAATTTCAAGTCGCGGGAAGTGACCGTGAGCACGCCGACTTTTTCACCATCGGACTTCGGCCCGTTTTTGCCGGAGAACCAGTTGTGCCATTCCTTGCCGTTCAGAACCAGCGCCGGCGTGTAAATATTTTCACTGTGCCAGAGCTGCGCGTAGCTGCGCTGACGTTCGGAAAATTCCGCATCCGACCACGCGTCGCGCCAGCCGAGATTATTCCAGTAATCCACATGAAACGCGACGGGTGCAAAATCCTTCCACAAACGCGGCGAATCTTTCAGGCCCGAAAACCATGTCTCCGCCGGCGGACAACTACTGCATCCCTCCGACGTGTAAAGTTCCAGCAGTGCGGTGCGTTCCGGCGCACTTTGGAATTGGATGACATTGGTTTGCGCCGCCACTGGTATTACCTCCAGCAAGAAGAAGATCAAAATATTAACAATCGATTGATACGGCATAAACATTGGTCGAAGCCGGATCCAAATCCTTACGAACTGCTTTAACTATTTGGAAGGAACCGCGAGGCGCTCTGGCGTAAACAGTTTTCGCACTAAGGAGATTCTGCTAGTTGATCCGGCGATAACTTGACGGGTTGGCGCGCAAAATTAAAAGCTCGCCCTGACGTTCGACTTCCCCGGTGATTTGAACCGGTTCGGCGACTAGGTCGAGCACTTGTTGGTTGACCGGCTTGCCCTCGGCGGAAACGAGCAGCAGGTAAATCGGCGGCGCATCTTTCTGCCGCACAAGCAGCACTGGCGGTATGCCGCCGCTGATGCAACGGATAGCGCACGCGCGGTGCGACAAAAGCTGGCCGGGATTCATCACCCCGAGAAAACATTTGCTGTCCACGATCTCGCCGGTGAGCGTCTGGCGACCGAGTTGAATCGTTTCCGTGCCCGTCAACATTGGTGATTTCGTTTCCACCACTTTAATCGAATCTGGCAAGGCCTCCACCATCGTCTGGTTGCCTCGATAAATCAGCGTGCCTTGCAGTGAAACCATTTTGCCGTCGAGCGCGGAAAGTTGTGCGCAATCCAGGCCGAACTTGAACGGCGCGACGAGATAGTAAGTTGAAAAATTATTTTGTCCTCCGGCTACGCCCGGTCGCGGCACGAGCAGATGCGGATACGGCTGAACTTTCAAAATGCCGGAAAATTTTTTTACTGTGCCCCATTCAAAAACACTCACGCCAATCGAGTGCTGCACGGCGGCAAACGCCAGTGCCAGTCCGCCAGCGACGACGAGCAACAGCACCACGACCACGCGCACAAATTTGCCGGTCGCCGGGGCGGCCTTACTTTCCCAGCCGATGTAAAATTCGTCGTTCATTTTTCAATCAGTGCGGGCTCGGCTTTCGTTCCCGCCAAGTTTGGTTTTGGATGCACGAACACGCGCCCATTTTGCACGCGCACATTGAACGTCGGAACTTTCTCCGCGAACGGCGGCGGCGAGACGCCGGTTTCCGCCACATACTGATAGCCATGCCACGGACAAGTGATGCAGCCGTCCACCATTTTCCCTTCGCCGAGCGGGCCGTTTTGATGCTGGCAGACATTGGAGACGGCAGAAATTTTTCCAGCGTATTTGAAAATCGCCACACGCTCGCCCGAAACGCAGACGATGCGCGCTCGGTTTTCGGGAATGTCGGCCACAGCACAGGCCTCGATGAAACCGTCCAACGCCGGCGACTGAATTTCCAAATCCAGTATTTTTTCTTTACGCGCAGCGACCAGGTGCAGCGCCAGGACGGTCACAAAACCAATTGCCGTTGCGGTGGCATAGACTGGACTCGCTTCGGCTTGCAGCGCGCCGAAGGTAACGTGCAGCACTAGGAGCGCGTAAGCTAAATAAACTGCCATGTGCAGCGCTTTCCAGACGGGCGCGCTCAAATTCGCCAACCAGAAATCATGACTCGTCGCCGCCAGCAAAAATAAAATCACCAGCGCAAAAAAACCAAACGGTTGGAACGGCATGCCGGCCACCGAGTGCGTGAGCGGACTGGAAACGAAGATGCTAAGAATGGGATTGGTGTCGCCGCCAGCGTGATACGTCGCCACGACCAGCACGGTGTGGACGAGCGCGAGCAAACCGCACGTCACGCCGGCGTGACGACGGTTGTAGAGCAGCGGCAGAAATTTGGGATTCAACCGGCACAGCGGGCCAATACATAGAATGATGTGGAGCAACAGAAAGGCTGCGGTGCCAAACGCGCGCATCAGCAAAATTTCCTCGGTGACCAGTGGAAATAAAATTTCCGTGACCGCACCAAACGCGATCAAATACAAGGCCACGCCGCTGACCAGAACGAAATCGTAAATTCGTTTCTGGCGATTCCACTGAACGGCTTGGTATTTGACGCTCATGACTTGGTTGAATCTTTACTTCATCGAATTGTCGAATCGAATTGGTTTCGATTCGTCCACGATTTCGTTGTCGGCCAGGCTGTAGAGCAGCAGCGTGCCGGAATTTTTTTCGGCGGCCGCTGGCAGAGGTAGTGACGGCGAGTTGAATGCGCCCAATAAAATCGCATTAGCGGGCAAGGCGTTGGTGCCGTTTGGATTTCCGTCCGACCAATAAACTAGTAGGTCCGGCTTCACGAAATCGATTGCGGCGGAAAATGTCATGGCAAATTTTCCGGCTCCAGTGAATTCGCGCAGCAGCCGGACTTGCACGGGTGACTTCGGAAATAAATCCGCGCGGCTCCACGCTTCGGCAACATAAACAGTGGAGACCGGGGAAAATTCTTTTGGCAACAAATATACTTCCGGCAGCGGCTTGCGCGCGGCGATCCCAACAGCAAACGCTACTGGCAACACTGCACCGAGCGCGATGATCAAGCGGCGATGGTGTTGGCGCAGCGGGCGAATCATGGCCTTATTCCTTTCGCCGCTGACGATGGGCGTTGCATTCTTCCGGCGGCTTAGAAACTCCTTTCAGCCAGCGACACAGCAACAACGGCCAGAAGGCCAGCACTCCCGGAAAAATTAATAGCCGAAATCCCCACGACCCATTCACGGCGTGTGGATCAATTTTTTTACTCCCTTCAGGATAAATGGAGTGGCGAACAGGAAGCCGCAGGCCAGATATATTCCGAGTAAAATTAAAAACGCGCGCGCGATCATGGGCGAAGTTTTTTAGCCCGCAGACTTTCCACGAAGCCGACAAATCCTTCCGCTTGTTTGGCCAGACGTTTCTCGATGTCGGGGCTAGTGAACTGGCCAGCTTCGTTCAGTAATTTACTGATGCCAGGCATGAACACGCGCTCGGGAAAAATGTAGGCGTTGCGATAGCCGAAGATGGCTTGTAGTTGTTCCACTGGCCGGAGCGCGCCCCAAATGCCCGCTGCCAGCCCAACGAAACAAACCGGGCGTTGCTCAAAACTTTCTGGGAACGGCAGCATATCAATGAACAATTTCAGGATGCCGGGAAGGCCGCCGTTGTATTCGGGAGTGATGACAACCAGCCCGTCGGCGGCGAGAATCGCATCGGTGAATTTTTTTAGTTCCACCGGTTTCTCCGCGTAGGCAGCGGGCGAAATGATTGCTTCAGGCAACTCTGCCAGATCGAGAACCTGCGTTTTCACGCCGAGAGATTTGTAGCTGGCCACGACGTGCGTGGTGACTTTACGCGTATTGCTGTTCGGACGATTGGTCCCTGAAATAATGACGATCATAGGTATTCAGCTTTAATTTGTAATTCGGGGCGAAATTATTTTTTCAGTGAACGGCCCTCATTTCAGCCGCTGCAAAGTATCTTGGCCAACTCGGTGCGCATTGGCAATAGCTGTCAGCGACGGATTCACGGCGGCACCCTTGGCATGAACGCCGCACGGAAAAACGTCGCAAGTATCGCCGCGGATGCAGCGGCGCTTCGTCATGTCCGTCTCGTTGCGCAGGATAGGAATTTATATTCGCATTGGATTCAAAAATTCTTTTCCCTGCGGGTATTTTTCCAAGCGAACATCGCTAGGTTCCTTTGGAACTTCTGCAGTCTCAGCGGGCCGTCGCATTTTCACATAATTTTTTGCAAAATCCATGCATCCGGCTGTATGGGAGCGGCGTATTAATTAGTGATGATTAAAGAAATAAACAATAGCTCAGGGAGTTGGGTCGCCGTTTTTTCGGTTTGGCGGGTATCCGTCCGTCACTTTTGAATAGTCTTAGCCGGGCTAGAACCATGGTAGATAATTTATCAATTGAGACGCAGCAGGCTGAACTACTTCGCCGTATCGCGGCGCAAGACAGTGAAGCCTTATCGGAATTTTATGACCAGACCGCAGCGAGTTTATTTTCTTTCGCGCTGCGAATCCTCAATAATGCGCACGACGCAGAGGAAGTAATCCAGGATGTATTTGTGCAAATTTGGAACAAAGCTTCGTCGTTCGACCCGGATATTGGCCTTGCCTTTAGCTGGTCTATGAGCATGGTGCGATATCGCTGCATCGACCGGCTGCGCTCACGCCAGCGCCGCGCTCGCGTCATCGTAGAAACGGACGATGGCATGGACGCTGAGCCACAGATCGAAACTGCGGTCACCGGCACGTTACTGGTCACTGATGAGCTGGAAGCTGTTCGCAGTGCATTGGGCACACTGCCGGATGATCAGAAACTGGCCATTGAAATGGCATTCTTCGGTGGCTTGTCGCATTGCGAGATTGCCAATATACTTAATGAACCGCTCGGCACGGTGAAAGCGCGTATCCGTCGCGGAATGTCGAAGCTTCGGGATGGACTGGAGGTATTCGTATGATTTCCGAGTATTATGAAGAGCAGGCGAGCCTTTATGTGCTCGGCGCTTTGACGGTCGATGAGCAGCGTGGATTTGAAACCGAGTTGCGCCAAGATAGGGAATTGCGCGATCTGGTGTTAGAATTGCAACGCACGACGGGGTTAATCGCGAAGGCGGTTCCGCAAACGGCCCTCCCAACACCACTAAAAGCAAAAATTTTCAAACGCATCGCTTCGACCAAAGAGATTCCGTTGCCGTCGCCGGCCATGGTGCTGCCCGGCTTGCGCTTCCACGAAGCGGCCAGTGAATCCGGTTGGAAAGCACTGCCGCTGCCCGGCACCTTCGTCAAAATGCTGTCGCTCGAAAAAGCACGCGGCTATGCGGTATTGCTCGGCAAACTTGAAGCGGGCGCGCGCTATCCGGCCCACGTTAATGCCGGGCCGGAAGATTTTTACATCTTGAGCGGCGATCTTGTGGTTGGCAACCGCCGGTTGGGAGCGGGTGATTTTCATCATGCCGACAAAGATTCCCAACACGCCGAAAATTACTCCGAGCATGGTTGCACGCTGCTGGCTGTGCTCACCACCGATGACCCGCTCGTGCTGTTTGCTATGTCTTGAAACTCGCTAGTGAGCCGGAGATTTTTTTTCAAAATCTTCCCGCTGACTTTTGCTCAAGGCTTCTGATTCATAAAACGTGTCGTAAAATTCCGCATCCAAATGGCTCGCTTGAAAACTAAGCACGGTTCGATACGGCGGCATGTGGACAGGAAAACGCCCGTAACGATTCCAGAGATATTGGCAATGCGCGGTCGTTGCTTCAATAGACGCTTGGCTGAAACCAGGCACCTGCTGCACGACTTCAGGATGATTTTTCCATGCACTGCTTTGCTGGCTGCGGAAAATCCCTTCAGCCCCGAATTTGATTTCTGCGACGGCATGCACGGCCTCAGCCATTGATTTATAGTGGGGCGGACAAAATGGTGCCAGCAGCGCCACGCCGTTTCGCTCCAGACTGACGGGGTATGGAATCACTGGATTTCGGCGCAAACATTTCATCGCAAGCGAGGGGAGCCAGCCGGCGCCAACGTAGCGATTGGCGGGCATTTGCTCCATGCGAAAGCCAAGCGCCTGTAGCCAGGCGAATTCGTGGTTCGCAAAACTAGGATAGCCACCCAGCCCCAACGCCTGCGCCATCAGCCCGAGATTTTGCAACATCATGCCCTGCTCGGCGGTCACAAATTCGGTGACGAATTGTTCCACCTGCCGCACGGTCGCGATGCGGCCAGCGTGAGGATTATCTTCGAGATGACCGCCCCGGCGGCGCGCAAATTTTCCGAGGCCCGCCGGTTGAAAATGATTCCGTTCGTCGAGAATGAACGCACCCGTTTCTTCGTTCAAAATTTCGAGCAGCCCGTTCACATACATAAATGTGAGATCGTTCACCGGCAGAAAAATGGTGGAGCCGGGCGCGTGGGCCGACCAGCGGTTAGCGTTGATGTTGAACAATGGATCCGTCGGTATCTTGGGTCGTCCCTCAAAAATTTTTACGCGGGAGCGAAGGTAAAGTTCGGTGAATTCGCCGCGTTTCCCAAGCTCGATCAAATTAGAAATTTCATTGGCCGGTAATTCGCGTGGTCGGCGAACCAGCCACGCGCCGTTATCATTGATGACAATCAGCGCGACGGTTTGCAGCGCGTCGCCGCTTGCGATGGTGCGGGCCACTAATCCTGCCATGATACTGCCACCCTCGCCTTTGGCATAACACATATCGGCCAAGGCGTGACCGGTGATGCCGCACGCGGCAAAAACCATGGCCGCTTCTTCATCTTCAGTAAGTGGCCGCGGCGGGTGTTTGCTTTCGTAAGCCAGCGGACCGGCGGGGATTTTCATGCCCAGACCAAAACGCCGTGAACGTCGCTGGCGCAACGCGTCGAGCAATGAAATGTTCGCCAACCGCTCTCGCAGCGGCAAATCTTGCCGCGTCGAATTATCCTGGACCGGGTCGTTTCCTCTCATGTTTAAAGAGTGTAGCGAGCGGATAATTATTTCACGAAAAAAAGTTTCACGGCGGCAACCGCCCGTCAGTCCAATCTAAAATGGCAGCAGCTTGAAATCAAAGACGCGCTCGGCCATCCACGTTGAAGCCACGATCATGATCGCCGCCGATCCAAGCCGCAGCACGAAGTTTTGATAAAACATTAGCCCGCGGAAGCATAGTGCGGTGGGCAGAAACACCCCGACAATGGCGAGTTGTCCTAACTCGACGCCAAGATTAAACCCAAAGAGCGTCTGGGCTAGTTGGCCGTTATGGAGTCCCAAATCTCGCAGCGCATTGGCAAATCCAAAACCGTGCAGGAGTCCGAAACCGAAGGCGACCATCCAGCCGCGTTCGGCGAAGAACGGAACTAAATTATTGAACGCGGCGAGCACCACGGAAGCGGCGATGGCAGATTCGACCAGGCGCGTCGGCAGATGCACAAAACCCAACGCAGACAGGCTTAGCGTGATGGAATGGGCGACGGTGAACGCAGTGACAATTTTCAGCACGTTGACAAAAGCCGATGGTGCTGCCGGAACGGGCTGCCATCTTCCGTCCTGCCGCAACAGCACGCCGGGCAGCAGCAACGCGAGTAGAAATAAAATATGATCGTAGCCAGACCAGATGTGCCAAATACCCTCCAGAAGAAAAGTGACGAAGGGCGCGCGCGCGGCGGGCAAGGCGAGCTCAACTATTTGCGTGGAGGTGTCCGGACTGAAAACGCCGAGGTGAGTTTGGCCGCCGGCTTCGAGCCGCAACAGCCCGCGGTGTTTTGGATCTATGTCAAAAAAGGCACTGTAAATAATTTCAATTGTTTTTGGATGTGACCAGCCTTCCACGTCGAACCGCAACACGGCGTAAGCCCCGTCAGAGTGTTTCTCTACAAGCAGTTCGTTGATGTGCAATGTTCCGGTCTGGTCATCGCCCCGCAGATGTAACCGCGAAAGTGCGTAAGCATAAACAGTGTCTTTTCGCGCAGACAATTCTGACCAAGTAATAGCCCCGTCGTCGTTCATATCGAGCCCGACGCCGTCTTCCAAATCGCGCAGCGCGAGGTGCCATTCACCGGTGAAGCCGGCTGGCGTGGCGCAAAGATTGAGATAAGACGTGCTTTGCGTATGCGCGCGCGCGGCGTCGGTTGTAAGCAGCAATGCCGCGATTAGCGTTAAAAAAATGCAGCGTAATTTGTAGGCGGAAGAACATTTTTTCATTTTGGTTCGAGCTTTTTTACGAGGCGATTCACGGCCACATCTTCGAGCTGATTTGTCCGGATAAAATCCACGGCGGGCTGGGCGGCGGTGGTATCGCCGGCGGCCAGCGCGCTCTCCAGAAAAATGCGAACGTCGGCCGGTTCGTGCTGCACCCGCCAATTGGTTTGCGCTAGTTGCAACGCCGCGCGCGGTCGGTGTTGCAGATATAATGCGAACTGCGCCTCTTCGCGTTGATGCACAAAGTCACCGCGTAAATGGCCAGCCTCAAAACGCGCGCTCAACGAACTAAGGTGTTCGGTGAGCGACGCCGATTGGGGCGTGAGCGCGGCTTCCGCCCGCGCGAGGCGGAGCAGTAACGCGTCCGCGCGCGTTTCATTCTGTAATAATTCAACCACCTCCCCGGCGCGATTTTCATCAAGCAATAAATCCGCATAAGCCCCCAGCAAATACGGGTCATGCTGGCCAAATGCGAGTGCATTTTTGAAATCCGTTTCGGCTTCCGAGGCGCGGCCGAGGCGCGCTTCAGCTTCCGCGAGGGACGTGAAGGCCCAAACTTTTTCATCCGCGCTGGCGGAATTTTTTGCCGAAAGAGAATTGCGCAGCAAACCGCACGCGGATTCCGCGCCACCGCTCAGCGACGAGACGTTGGCGAGCGCGGTCAGCGCGACAATTCCCGGCGCGAGCTGCGCGAGTGGCAGACAGGACTGCCGCGCCTCAGCATATTTTCCGAGCACGGTGAAAATGGTCGCACGCGTGAGCCACACTTGTGGGTTGTTTGGCGCAATGCGCGCGGCGCGATCAAGGTCGGCGAGCGCGTTGGCAAAATCATGCTGACTTTGTTTAAGGGTTGCGCGAAGGATGAGCACGTCTATCGGTGGCGTGGCGGTATCCCACCACGGTGCCAGCGCGGATTGGGCGCGGCCAAGAAAACGCGGATCGGCATCGGTGCGGCTGCGTTCGATGCAGCGGCGCGCGAGTTGACAGGCAAGTGAAACGTTCTTCGGATCCGCGCTGAGCCGAGCGCGGAGTTGATGGATTTCGTGCGTGGTCGGATCGAACGCGGTGGCGCGAAGGGTTTCCAAAACATCACCGCCGTTTTGCGGGATGTAAGGTTCCGCGCGAACCGAATTCACAACACTCAACGCCAAAAAAACCGCGAGCGATGGGGCAAAATAATTATTGGCCGCGCGGAATTTTTTTGTGTGAGCCGGATTCATTTTCACTTTCACTTCGCCGGTAGAAATAATTTATTTCGGCGGATTCGCCAGCGGTTTGCGCACGACGTGATCCGGGAATTGATCGAGCCGCGCTTTGCTCCACGGCAACGCTTCGACATGGCCGTCGGTGTAAATATAATTCGCCCGTGCACCGTGACGATTGTAACGAATCCAGCCCTGGTTGGCGTAATTGCCGCTGCCCCATTGCACAAGCTGCGCTTCACCGCCCCACGTGTCGTAATCGTCTTGCTCGATGTAGCCGTAGTCGAGATTGTCCGTCGCGTCGAGCGCCTCGGAATTGCGCTCGGAAAACATGATGATGTTCGGATTGCTCAAATGACTGACGGCAGCGTCGGTCGCGAAGCCATTCAAAATACCTTCGAGCGCATAACGCGCGCTCTTGTGCGTGAAGATCGAATCGAGAACGTAGCTTTCCATCGCCAAACTTTGCGCGTCGGCGAGTTCCTGCTCGGAGCCGGGCGCCGGGGCTTGATCCGCGCTGGTGATGCCGCCGTTGTAACTCGTCAAATCCGTCGCGAGCAACGTCGAGCGCGGCGTGGTGTCGGAAGCACAGAAAGCGACCTTGCGGTTTTTCAAATACGGTTGGAAAAAAATCGCCCACGGCTTTTCCGCCTGGCTGTTGCCGTGGCCACCGCCGGTGACGCCCGCCAGACTGCTCGGCAACTGATCCAATAGACTGCCATCGTCCAAAACCCATTGCTCGTGATGATGAAACAGGCTGCCGTTGTAATCATACTTGTAAAGCATCGCGGCCAAGCCGACTTGCCGCAGGTTGGAAAAACACGCGGCCTGGCGGCCTTTTTCTTTCGCCTTCGCCAGCGCGGGCAGCAACATTGCCGACAGAATTCCGATGATCGCAATGACCACCAATAGTTCGATCAGCGTGAAGCCCGCCGCGAAATTTTTCCGGGAAATGCGCCGGGTTATTTTCATAAACGAAATTTTTTTTGAGGCTGATTGATTGCTTGAAATTTGAAGGGCGGGCTTTGACCGACGGTTTTGCTTGGTGGCCAAAACCCGCCCCGTGGTCCGTTTAGAGAAAGATCAAACGATCAGGGAATGTTGACCTTCATCACCACATTCGAGCTGGTCACCGTCGGCGCGCCCAAACTCACGCCGTGCAGATCGGCGACGGCGCGGTAAAAGCCCGTGTTACCGCCAGTTTTGGAGGTGGAGATGTTGCCGGTGCTGTTGTCATATTTCGCTGCGGTGTTTGCATAGAGACCATTGACACTCCCACTTTTTTGCATGGTGATGGTGACGCTTTGGTCGTTGGGCGAACCGGCGATGGGCGGGTTGATGTAAGGAAATACCGATTGAAACATTTTCGCATTTACCAGCGCTCCGTCGGTGAAAGGTAACTGACCCGCCGGCGCAACGTTCGTGGAAAGCAATACGCCCATCATCACGCGCAAGGCGACATCCACCACGTCGTCACCGGGACGGCGACCATTGGGGAAGCCGGCGACATCGCCGCCGATCACGCCAAGATTATTTTGCGAGGCGGCGGGCAAAGTTGGGGTGGTAGTATTTAGTCGCAACATTTCAGCCACGGCCGTGGTTTGGTTCACTCCCGGAACGCCCGTCAAAAACACGGTTACCAGATCCGTGCGCGGAAAATTGGTCGGCGCGGTGACGCCAAACAACAATTGAATCAAAGCGGGCAAAGTGGGATTCGTCACGTAACCGGCGAACTGCGCGTCGTCCTTCGGCTGGCTGGCATTGAACGTGTCTTTATCTTTCAAACCGATGACGACTTCGTTCACCAGCGGCTGACCCAAGCGCGAAACTTGCACGAGATTGGTGCCTTGATATTGACTGGCGGTAGTCCAACCGGCGATGACTGGGCTGTTGTTCGTCAGGCAAACTTTCGGCAATTCCAAAATCAAAGCCGTCACGTTTTTATCGGCCAAACTGTCACGCGTGCCGTCCACGGGACCGAGTGGATTACTCAAGTTGATCAAGTCAAACGTTTCGCCCAGATTCACGACGAACGGATCTTTGCGTTGCCCCACGAACAATTTTCCCGGTGTCGCGCAGCCGGGAATGTTCACGTTATAAATGTATGAATTGGCGTAGCTGTTGTAATCGGGAATACTTTTGTTGCCAATATTGTCCACCGGTTTGGTGAAGACAATGGTGCCGTCAGCGGCGTTGGTGAGATATTGCGCGACGCCCGTGCGACGATTGCCAGTGATCAGCTTGACCGTGTAAGTCTCCAAAATGTTCAAGCTGGCGTTGTTGCCGGCCGCAATGGGTCCGGCGATGACGAGCGGAATTTCATTCGTGACTTGGTTGCCCGCTGGCCCGATGGGCAAGGAGATGTGGCGCGAGGCCCTGGAAAATTGAAATTGAAAGGTGATGTCCTCTTGCGCATCGCCATTGTTATCAATGGAAATTTCATAAACACCGTTTGTCTCCAGCATGAAATAATTTGGCCCGCCGTAGGCATCCTGCAGCGGCAGATAATCCGCCACCACCGTGACAAAGTTCGAGCGGCCAGGCTCGTAACTATTGAACATATAGAAGTCGGTGCCATCGAGTTTTGGAGTGCTGGTGACCAAAGGCGCTTCCCGATGGCTGGAGGCAAAAGTTTGTCCGATGCTCAATGCCATCGCCATCAGACCTGCGGCGTAACTAGATTTTTTCATAGGTAGTTGTCGTTGTTTTTTATTTTTTATTTTTCCTTAACTCTTCTCCAGCTCCTACGGCGAAGATTGATAACTGGACGCATAAAAAATGCGACTGCGCAAAATCACGACAAGTCGGTATAAGCCAAGGCGTTTTGAATCGGCATCGCGGATGAAGTAGTTGAATGACGACCGATGGATGCGTTGCGCCAAGTGCCGTCGCATCAATGAACAGAAAACAAAAAGGTGAGTAAGGATTTTCAGATGTTTGCGTCGTGTCCGACCTCTGACACGACGACCCCGGGAATTATCTACTGCAGCACCGCGACGAAAAGTTTGAGGAAACAGGTATTTATCACGGCCGATTCGGTTGCGCCAAGCGCGGATATCCCAGTGGCGGGAATATCTGATTTAGCATTTCGCAGCTGCAAGTTGTTACTCCCCGATTTTCGTTACTGACTCGAACCGAAGCAAAGACATCAGCTTGTCTGGGATAAAAGAAACGGTTAAGAAAGCTCGAAAATATTTTACTAAAAAACACTGGTGGCGGAATGGGTGGGATTTGAACCCACGGTAGCCTTGCGACTACTTCTGATTTCGAGTCAGATGCCTTTAACCACTCAGCCACCCTTCCAACCGTTTATTTACAAGGACTTAACAAGCTTTTAAGATTTGCGAATTGATTTTCTGATACTGCGATGTGATACTGTTTGTGTGAATGACAGTATTGCAGCACCAAAAGACCTTTGGCTAAAGACGCCTTACGCAAATTTAGTTCGTTATGTGCCATCGGGCATATATTTTTCACGAATTCGAGTTCAGGGCAAGCTCATTCGCCGATCGCTCAAGACCAATAAACTCGCCGTTGCCAAACTCCGGCTGGGTGATTTGGAGAAAGTCGAGCGTCAGCGTGTGGAAGTTCAAGGTGTAGTCACCAACGGCAATATGCGATTTGGCGATGCCTTATCCGTGTTTCGTGTCCGGCTGGCGAACGACAAGTCCCTCAAACCGCGTAGTAAGGCCTATCGCGAGGAGCGAATTGCCGCCATGCTCAAATCGTGGCCGGAATTAGAGCAAATAGAAGTTCGCAAAATCAGCAAGCACGACTGTCTTGCGTGGGCTACCAAGTTCGGTCAGGACGCCAGCCCCTC
>JANYFN010000146.1 GCA_025362675.1 Limisphaerales bacterium
CCGCCGCCGCCGCCGCCGCCGCGAACCGGTTCGCCGCCGCCGCCATTTGCGGTGAGCATGCCTGTGCCGGAAAAAACATTCCCCGCATTGATCCAAATGCTGCCACCGGCACCGCCACCCGCGCGCGAATTGGTCGCGTCGGCTCCATTGACCGTCAGCAAGCCATCAACGTTCACCGTGCCGCCGGCGCTGATCTGAATTTTTCCGCCGCCATTGCCCCCAGTTCCCAGATAACTCGCACCGCCGCCGCTGCCCAGCGTGGTCGGTTGATACAACGTGCCGTAACCACTTCCTCCGACAGCGTTGCTCAAGCTCATGCCGCCGCACCCGCCATGGCCCGCGCCGGAACCATCGGCAAAAGATCCGCTGGCCGTGAAACCGCGTCCGCTGCCAAGCGCCGGACCGTAGCCGATTCCGTTCGCATTGATACTGCCGCCGGCGGCGATGTTCACGTCGTTTGTCACGATCACGGTTAATCCCGCGCCATAGGAATACGACCACGTGTAACTCACCAACACCGTCGCGCCATCAGGAATCGAAGAAGTCTCAGTGCGATATATCTGCGTCGTGCCGTCGCCCGGAGCGTATTGCACGAAATCCACATCGTTCGTGTAGGTCACCAGATGATTTGTGTCGGAGACGGCCACCGCCGCGAACACATTTAATTTCGCCAGCGTGACCGGATTGGTGCTGACCAAAACTTGCGGCTCGTCGGTCACGTTGAAAAGCAAAGTCGATGTTGCATTGGGAAAATAGGAATGTGTCAGCACGCCACCGTTCGCCACAAGCAGACTGTTGAAACCATGCGCGCCATCCAGCGTGACAGTGCAATTACTGACAACGATATCTGCGCCGTCGTAGCTCAGGTCCAACGCGCCGATGTTCGCGTTGTTGGTAAAGATCACAGCCCGGCTGCTGATGGTGCTGAGCAAGAAAAACAGGCCGATGACTCGCAAGCTGAGATGGAATTTTTTCATGGCATCCTCTTTGGAAATATTTTCAAGGGAACCCAGCCACTCTACCTGTTACCGGCCCGTGGATGCAATTGGGAAAGCATCATCACTCCCGCTGATCCTCAGTTTTCAAAAACTTTCATTGCCAGCCTGAATCGCGCGCCATAGTTTGTCGCGGGCATGGCCAATTCACTTCTCAACTCACTCGGAAACATCGACTATCTGTTCGGCAGCCCGCTGCTGCTGGCCATTCTCGCGTTTCAGATCTGGATGCTCATCCACGCCCTCCGCAACCGCGAATGGCTTTGGGCTCTCTTCATCTTCGTCGGCTGGGGCATCGCCGCCCTCTGGTATTATTTTCAAGTCTATCACGGCTCCGCCGCCACGATGAACGGCTTCCAATTACCCGGCGCCCAGAGCCGCGCCCGCATCAAGGAACTCCAAGCGAAAATTCACCACGTCGATAACGCCTACCAGCACTTCCAACTCGGCGATGTCTATTTCCAGAAAGGCAAACTCGCCCAGGCCGAGCAATGTTATCGCGAGGCGCTCGCCCGCGATGTCAGCGACATTGATACCCGCGCGCATCTCGGTCAATGTCTCCTCCGCCTCCAGCGAGCCACACGAAATTCGCAATGGGCACGAACAACAGCACGATGGTCCACACCGGCATCTGCACGATCTCCAGCAGCGGGATGCAATGTGCGAACGATAGCAGGTAAAGATGTAGTAGGCCAAGGTAAGGACGAGGATCTCGATTAACAGGCCGAGGCCAACGATTGCGCCGGCGGCTTTTGGAGGTTGTCGTTATTATTCATGCGGATTTCCTTTTCGTTTTTTGTGGGTGGGTGGTTGGTGGATCCGAACAACTTCAAATGTTTGTGACCCAACTGCCGGCGAAAGCAGGGAGATTTCCACGGCCTCATCGGTTTGCGGGCAAAAAAGTTTAGTGAATCCAAAAGGGTTCAAACGTATCGCCGTAATGCGGCGGCACTTGATGCCGGATCTAATTGATTTCACTTTGCAATTTGGCCGTGTGCCGCGTAAGATGCTGGCATGAAATTGATGGCCACGGCAAACAGCAAGACCGAGACAAAATATCTCGGTCTCATTGAAAACGCCCTGCGCGAATTCAAGGTCATTCAAAAGGAATTGCGCCGGGAGCAGATCAAAACGGAGCGGCTCCGCGCTTCTTCCAATCGCACCATGAGCCAGACTTGGGAAATCCTTCGCCGTGTGGAAGCAACTCTTTGAATTGATCCGTGGTGCCTTGTTTCTCGGCAAGGACGTGGTGGAGTTGCGCCGCGAGGTCACGCTTCTGCGGGAGGAAATGAGTGAAGTTCAGAAGGCGTTGAACCAGATGGCTCACAATTTCGAGCATCTCGCTGACCGCGAAAAATTGGAACGCGAGAAACTTCTTCTGCAATTGGAAAACGCCATCCTCCGGCTGGAACGGCGTCTGCCGTCAGGCAAATCTTCCAAAGAATAATTTTTTTAAACTTCTGCCCCCGGTGTCTCCCTAGTTTGCCCGCACGGGCGGAAATTCATTTTGATTTCCGAGGGCGGCAAAATTTCTTATCCTGCCAGCGTGTCAAATCTCATCGCCATCGTCGGCCGGCCTAACGTCGGCAAATCCGCGCTGTTCAACCGTATCATCAAAAAGCGCATCGCCATCGTCCACGACATGCCGGGCGTGACGCGCGATCGCGTCACCGCCGAGGCAGAGTGGCATGGCAATCCCTTCACGCTCGTGGATACCGGCGGCATCGGCCTGCTGCGCCGCGAGAAATCGGATGACGTCATTGTCAAAGCCGCGGTGGAGCAGGTGCAAATCGCGATTGATTCCGCGCACGCGATTATTTTCGTGGTGAATGTCATTGATGGCATCGTGCCGCTGGATCGCGAAGTGGCGCAGCGGTTGCGCGAGAGCGGCAAGCCGGTGTTCGTGGCGGTGAACAAGGTGGACACGCATCGCTTGGAAAGTCAGGCGGAGGAATTTCAGCGGCTCGGTTTCAAGGACGTATTCCCGGTGACGGCGATTCACGGTGATGGCGTGTCGGCCTTGATGGATGCGGCCACGGCGGTGTTGCCGAAGATTGATGTGGCCGAGGAGCTGGTGGAAGAGGACGCGACGGACGATGTGGAAACGGTGGACGGCGAAAAAGCGCCGCCCAAAATGAAAAAGCAGGGGCCGCTCAAGCTCGCGATTGTCGGTCGTCCGAACGTGGGCAAGTCATCCATCATCAATGCGCTCACGAAATCCGAGCGCGTCATCGTCACGCCGATTGCAGGCACGACGCGCGATTCCATTGATGTTCCGTTCGAAGTGGAGACGGAAGGCGTGCGGCAAAAATATATTTTGATTGATACGGCGGGCATGAGAAAGTCGCGGCGCGTAGATGACTCGGTGGAATTTTTCAGCGTGCAACGTTCCGAAGAATCCATCGCGCGCAGCGACATCACGATTCTCGTAGTGGACGCCGAGGCGGGCATCACGGAGCAGGATAAAAAAATTGCCGACACCATCGTCGAGCAGCGCCGCGCGTGCATCGTGGTGATCAACAAATGGGATTTGTTCGCGGAGGATGTGAAGGAGTTGCGCGCGGAGGAAATTGAAAAACGCGTCGCCAAAAAACGCACGGAAGGCCAGGCCAAAACGCGCACGACGCTGATCGAGTTCGGTGAATGGGTGCAGAAGAAATTATTTTTCCTCGACTACGCGCCCGTGATTTTCACGTCGGCAAAAACTGGTTTTCACTTGGAACGATTGCTCGAAACCATTCGTTACGTCGCCGCGCAGTTGCAGCAGAAAATTCCGACCGCGATTTTGAACCGCACAATCCATGACGCAGTGGAGCGTCGTCAGCCGGTGAGTTCGGCGGGGCATCGCTTGAAATTTTATTACGCCACGCAAGTTCGCCAAGCGCCGCCGACGTTTCTGCTATTCGTGAACCGCGACGAATTATTTTCCGACCAATACAAAAAAAGTCTGTGCGTCGAAATGCGGACGGCGTTCGGTTACGAAGGTTGTCCCATTGTCCTCGTCCCGAAACCGCGCCCGAAAAGCGTGGAGCCGAAACGGAAGTTTCGTCCGCTGCAAAATGATCAAGGCGGCATGGACAAGCCGAGCTACCGCACGCGTGTCGGCGGGCTTTCGCGGCGCCCGAACCGCAAGCGCTGAGAGGTTTTCTTTTGTATCTTGCAGTCCCGACGTGAGATAGGGCGAAATGGTAAAAAAAACCATTTCGCCCGTCTTTTTTTCTTGCCAATTTCGCGAGGCATAAAATGTTGTCTTCGGGGCAAAAAAACCACTGGTTTCTGCCGCCGAAACCCGCTAAAACCCTTGATTTTATTTGCGATTATTTCAATCGTTACATTTCTGCAAAAACTTCTTGAAAGCCACAACATATAGTGCAAGATGGCAGTCGCTTCCCCCATTAGTGGTGGGAAACGGGTTTTCAAGTAAAACCCGATATTTCTCAAATTAACCAACTGTTTTTGTCCGTCAGGCCCGTTTCTTTTATTTTTTGAAACGACCGGGAAAATAACGCCAAAAAAATAACCAATAGGACTCCGCCATGATTGATGCTCGTGAAGATGTTTTGACCTCAGCTCCGAAGGCTGCCAACGCCCGTTCTAATAAATTAACCGCGCCCCGTTCAGGGAAGAGTGGCCAGTCCACGTCCAAAAAATCGTTGCGCCTCGAACGCGTCTTCAGCGACGCGAAGGTGAAGCCGTTCGACCAGATCGAATGGGAAAAACGCACCGCCGAAATCACCGATGACGCGGGCAAAGTTATTTTCAAGCAGGAAAATGTCGAAGTGCCGAAGTCGTGGTCGGTGCTGGCGACGAAAGTGGTCGTGTCGAAATATTTTTACGGCGAGCAGCACACGAGCGAGCGCGAAACTTCCGTGAAGCAGCTCATCCATCGGGTCACGCGGACGATCGCCGATTGGGGCATCGCGGACGGCTATTTTTCCAAGGCGGACGGCGAAATCTTTTTTGAAGAACTTACCTGGTTGTGCGTGAACCAATACGGCGCGTTCAATTCGCCGGTGTGGTTCAATGTCGGTCTGTATCACCAATACGGCGTTGGCAAAAAATCCGGCAAAGGCAATTGGTTTTACAATCGCAAAACCAAAGTCGCCGAACGCGCTTCGACGCAATATGAATATCCGCAGGGTAGCGCGTGCTTCATCCAGTCCGTGCAGGACAACATGGAAGACATCATGCACTTGGCTTATAGCGAAGCGATGCTGTTTAAATATGGTTCCGGCACGGGCACCGATTTGTCGCCGATCCGTTCGAGTCGCGAAAAGTTGAGCGGCGGTGGCCGTCCGAGCGGGCCGATGAGTTTCTTGAAAGTGTATGACCAAGTCGCGAACGTGGTGAAGTCCGGTGGCAAGACGCGCCGCGCGGCGAAGATGAACACGCTCCGTGATTGGCACGGCGACATTGAAGAATTTATTGATGCGAAGCAGAAGGAAGAGAAGAAAGCGTGGGCGTTGATCGAGCAAGGTTACGACGGTTCTTACAATGGCGATGCTTATGGCAGCGTGATGTATCAGAACGAAAATCTTTCTGTCCGTGCCAGCGATGAATTTTTTGAAGCGGCACTCGCCGGCAAGGAATGGTGGACGAAAACCGTCAAAGGCGATAAGCCGCTCCAGAAAAAAGACGCGAGCAAACTGCTCGATAAAATCGCCGAAGGCACGCACATCTGCGGTGATCCTGGCATCCAATACGACGGCGCAATCCAGAAGTGGCATACGTGCAAAGGCACTGAGCCGATTCACTCCACGAACCCGTGCAGCGAATACGTTTTCGTCAACAACACCGCGTGCAATCTCGCGTCGTTGAACTTGATGAAGTTCAAGCGCAGCGATGACAAATTTGATATCGAGCGCTTCAAAGCGGCAGTGCGCCTGTTCATCACCGCTCAAGAAATTCTCGTGGACAACGCGAGTTATCCGACGAAGGACATCGCGGAAAATTCTCACATCTTCCGCACGCTCGGGCTCGGCTTTGCGAATCTCGGTTCGCTCTGCATGAGCTACGGATTGCCCTATGATTCTGACGAAGGCCGTGCGCTCGCCGGCGCCATCACGTCGATCATGACCGGACACTCTTATGAACAGAGCGCGGAAATCGCCGCGACCACCGGCGCGTTTGCTGGCTACCGCGATGCGCGTTGTGCCGGTGTCGAAAAGACCGTCGCCAAAGACAATGTTGAATCCATGCTCGGCGTCATCAAACTGCACCGTGCGGCGGTAGAAACCATTCAGCCGAGCGCGGAATTTAATTATCTCAAAACCGAAGCGCGCAAAACGTGGGACGGCGCGTTGGCCAAAGGTAAATTGCACGGCTACCGCAACGCGCAAGTCACGGTGCTCGCGCCGACCGGCACGATCGCTTTCCTCATGGATTGCGACACGACCGGCGTGGAACCCGACATCGCGCTCGTGAAATACAAATTACTCGCGGGTGGCGGGATGTTGAAAATCGTCAATCGGGGCGTGGGCGATGCGTTGCGCCGTTTGAATTACAGCGAGGCCGATAATAAAAAAATTCTCGCGCACATCGAAAAGTTCGACACGATTGAAGACATCGAAGAAAACGGCGCGATCGTGAAAAGCGGATTGAAAGCCGAGCATCTGCCAGTGTTCGACTGCGCCTTCAAACCTTCGCGTGGCCAACGTAGCATTGGCTACATGGCGCACTTGAAGATGATGGGGGCCGCGCAGCCGTTCATCAGCGGCGCGATTTCTAAAACGGTGAATATGCCGAGCGAATGCACCGTCGCCGAAATTCGCGATACTTACGTCCAAGCGTGGAAGATGGGTTTGAAATGCGTGGCGATTTATCGTGACGGCTCCAAACGCTCGCAGCCGCTCAATACGAAAAAGACCAATGACGGCGGGGATAAAACCGCTGTCGGCGCGCCGATTGATTCCGCGATTTTGGAAAACCGCATCAAGCAGCTCGAAGCAGAAGTCGCAGTGTTGCAAGATGAGGCGGGTAAGCCGTTGCGCCGTCGTTTGCCTGATACGCGCACGGCCATCACGCACAAATTCGATATCGCGGGCCATGAAGGTTATCTCACCGTTGGATTATTTGACGACGGCACGCCCGGCGAATTGTTCATCACGATGGCGAAGGAAGGTTCTACCATCGGCGGTTTGATGGACAGCATCGGCACACTCACCAGTCTCGCGTGGCAATACGGTGTGCCGCTGGAAGCGCTCGTGAAAAAATTCGCGCATCAACGTTTCGAGCCGAGCGGTTTCACGAAGAACGCAGAGATCCGCAACGCCTCGTCCATCACCGACTATGTGTTCCGGTGGATGGCGCTGCAATTCATCCCCGGTTATCGCGAAGGCCTCAACGTCGCGCGCAACCAGCCCGAACTCGTGATGCCCGGCCTGCTGGAGGAACTGAAACGTCAGAACAACCGCCCGGTCTCCGACCTGCCCTTGAGCGAGGAAGACACCGTTATCGAGGCCAAAAGCGCCGTGCGCAACACGCGGCACAGCCAGTCGCTCACGGCGATGATCACGAACCAGACGGACGCCCCGACGTGTCCTAACTGCGGCAACGTCGTCGTCCGCAACGGCGCGTGCTACAAATGCCTGAACTGCGGCGAGAGCCTCGGTTGCTCGTAATAAATAATTGCCCACCATCAAGCCGGAGAATTCATTTTCTCCGGCTTGTTTTTTGCAGTCGCATTTGATTAAACAACTGATCCCGCTTGTTTCCCTTTTCGTGGGCAACTATGTTTCGCTCATGAGCGATGACAATGGTTTCATTAAAGAAGATCCCTGGCGCATTTTCCGCATCATGGCGGAATTTGTGGATTCCTTTCAGACCATGTCGCACGTCGGCCCCTCGGTGACGATTTTTGGTTCCGCGCGCACCCCGGTGGATGAC
>JANYFN010000167.1 GCA_025362675.1 Limisphaerales bacterium
AAGTTTTGATGTGGAGAATTTAGCGCACCTGCGCAAAAAATAAAAATTATTTTCGGAAGAAAAATGGTGGGTTGGCGGGGACTCGAACCCCGGACCAATGCCTTAAAAGGGCACTGCTCTACCAACTGAGCTACCAACCCAACAGGGCGCAGGAAAATAGATTAAATCCGTCTAAACGCAAGATTATTTACTATTGTCGTCAGGTTTGGCTGGCGACAATCCACAAAATTAGGAATCCGCACCCGCAGGCGATCGAGCTAATTCTGCAAATAGTTCAACTTTCATTGCCTCGGCGCGGCAAAGCTGCCTTGCTAATGGGCCATTTCTCTTTTATTAAAATCAGCGTATGGAAACATCTCCGCATTTATTTTCTCCGCTGACCGTGCGTTCCGTAACTTTACGGAACCGGATTGGGGTCTCGCCGATGTGCCAATACTCGGCCACCGACGGTTTCGCGAACGACTGGCATTTCGTGCATCTCGGCTCCCGCGCCGTCGGTGGCGCGGGCATAGTTATCGTTGAGGCCACGAGCGTCGCGCCGGAAGGCCGCATCACGCCGGGCTGTCTTGGTCTGTGGTCGGACAAACACATCGAACCGCTCGCGCGCATCGCAAAGTTCATCAAAGACCACGGAGCGGTGGCGGGAATCCAAATAGCGCACGCGGGTCGCAAAGCCTCGGCGGCGCTGCCGTGGAACGGCGGCGCTCATTTGTCCACCGCGCACGGCGGCTGGGAAATCATCGCGCCCAGCGCGATTCCGTTCGGCGGCGATTTGACCAAAGTTCCGCACGCGATGACCGAAATGGACATTTTGCGAGTGCAAAATGATTTTGTCGCGACAGCGAAACGCGCGTTGACCGCCGGGTTTAATTTTTTAGAACTGCACGCCGCGCACGGTTACTTGTTCAATTCATTTCTTTCGCCGCTCGCGAATCAGCGCAAGGATAAATACGGCGGCAGTTTTGAAAATCGCAGTCGCCTCCTGCTCGACACCACCCGCGCGGTGCGAAAAGTTTGGCCGGAGACTCTCCCGCTCGCCGTTCGCATTTCCGCGATTGATTGGAAAGCAGGCGGCTGGCAAATCGAAGACAGCATCGCGCTCGCAAAGTTGTTGAAAGCCGAGGGCGTGGATTTGATGGATTGCAGTTCCGGCGGCGTGGTGCCGGATGCGAAAATCGAAGTGAAACCCGGCTATCAAGTTCCCTTCGCGGAAAAAGTGCGGCACGGCGCAAAAATCGCCACCGCCGCTGTCGGTTTTATCACCGAGCCGAAACAGGCAGATGACATTATTCGCAGCGGTCAAGCGGATGTGGTGTTGCTCGCGCGCGAATTTTTACGCGATGCATATTGGCCTGCGCACGCCGCCAAGATTTTGGGTCAGAAAGAAAATTTGCCCGCGCCAAATCAATATGCGCGGGCGTGGTGAGCGAAAAATTACTTCGCGCTTTTCTTGGCCGCGGAAACTTTTTTGGCGCGCGGCTTGGGCGGCGTCACGGATTTGGCGTCTCCCCAGAGACCTTCGAGATCGTAGCGCGTGCGCGTCTCGGCGAGCATGACGTGGACGATGACATCAAAATAATCCAGCACCACCCACGAACCGGTCGTCGCGCCATCCGTGCGGGCGGCACTCAAATCATGCTCGTCGCGGAGCTGGCTGCGGATTTCTTCAACGATGGCGCGCAAGTGCGGCTGGCTGGTGCCGGACACGATGACGAAATAATCCGTCACGCTCGAGAGCTTTCGCACGTCGAGCACCACGATGTTTTCGGCTTTTTTATTGTCCGCGAAATCGCGGCAGAGCAGCGCCAGTTTTTTAGAATCCATAGTTACACCAATATTTAGCCACATTTTGAGCACGGATGAAACACGGATTTTGAAAATCTTTTATCCGCGTTCATTTCCGGTTTCAGTCACAACCAAGATTTAAAGGTAAAGTTTCGCCCCTCGGATCGCCTCGGCCACGGCCAACGGAACCAGATTCTCAATTGTTTGATTTTTTTTCACTCGGGCGCGGATTTGTGACGATGAAACGCCGCAGGGAAATCCTTTCAACATGCGCCCGCGAAAGGGCGCAGGGAAATTGACCAGCGCATCCCCCGGGCGCGGCACGACCACGAACTCCGCCAAGGTAGCTAACTCATTCGCCTCACGCCAAGCGTTCAGTTGCGCCACGTTGTCCGCGCCGATGAGATAAAACAATTCTGCACCGGGAAATTTTTTGGCGTAATCGCGCAGGGTTTGAATCGTATAGGAAGTGCCACCACGCTGCATTTCTTGCACGTCGATTTCGCAATTCGTTTTGCCGGCGAGCGCGAGGCGGAGCAGTTGTAACCGCACGGCGTCGGGCGCGGGCTTTTGGTCGGGTTTGAAAGGCGATTGCGCGGCGGGAACAAAAAATAATTTGTCCAAGCCGAGTTCCTCCACCGCCGCCTGCGCGACGAGCAGATGACCGAGATGGATTGGGTCGAACGAGCCGCCGTAAATTCCAAGTTTCATGTTGAAAGTTGCAGGTTGCAAGTTTGGCTCGCGCGCCGCCACCGGTTCAACTTTCAACCTTCAACCTGCAACCTGCAACTCAATTTGGTTCGAGATAATCCAAATCCTTATCGTGCGTTTCTTCCAAGCCGCGCAAGGCCCAGAGCGCAATGGCGACACAGGCGAAGGAAATGGCGGCGGCTGAATTCACGATCCCGAATATGGGTTTGAAATGATTGAAGGCGAGTGTGAGCGGCACGGTCGCGCCGCGCACAAAATTTGGCACGGTCGTCGCCACGGTCGCGCGGATGTTCGTGCCGAATTGTTCGGCGGCGATCGTGGCAAAGACCGTCCAATAACCCACGCCAAAACCAAGTAGCAGAATCGTCAGGTAAAAGGTTCCGTTAGATTGGCCGTGCGTCAGGAAATACGCCACCATCGCGGCGGCGGTGAACAGCAGGAACGCCAGCAGAATTTTTCGCCGTGAGCCGAGTAACTGGCTAAAGAAGCCGCTGGCGAAGCCGCCAAAGGTGATTCCCAAATAGCAAAATGCGATGCCTTGCGCGACTTTCACTTCGCCTTGAATGTTGAGCGCCTTGGAAATTTCCGGCGAGAACGTGACGAGAATTCCCACGATGCACCACAGCGGCAGGCCGATCAGAATGCAGCGCAGATATTTCATGAAACGTTTGCCGCTGGTGAACAGGCAGAAAAAATTTCCGCGCGTTGCGTGCGCCGGGCCGCTTTTCAACTGCTGGAACATCCCCGATTCCGCCACGCTCAAGCGCAATATGAGCAGCACCAAACCCAAGCCGCCGCCGATGAAATACGCCGTGCGCCATTCCACTTTTTGCGCGACGAGGCCGCCAATCACCGCGCCGAAAACGCCGACGGTGGAAATGATCGTGGTGCCATAGCCGCGCAAATGTTTGGGCAATGTTTCGGTGACGAGCGTGATGCCGCCGCCAAGTTCGCCCGCCAGACCGAAGCCCGCGACGAAACGCCACACGGCGTAGCCTTCAATGGAATGCACGAATCCATTGGCTAAATTCGCGATTGAATACAGTAGGATTGATCCAAATAACAATGCCACGCGGCCCACGCGGTCGCCGAGGATGCCGAAGAAAATTCCGCCGACAAGCATCCCGAACATTTGCAGATTTAGGAGCAGGATACCGTGGCTCACCAATAAATCGCCGGAGAAACCCATGTCCTTCAAACTTGGAATCCGCAAAATTGCGAACAGGATCAAATCATAAACGTCCACGAAATAGCCGAGCGCGCCGACGATGACAGCGGGCTGCAACACTTGGCGCAGGAGGGAGGGTTTGGTGCTCATGGGTTTGGCGGGCAGATTAAAACCGTGCGGCCGATTTTTCGCGAGCCGAAATTTTGATCAAAACCTAGGTGTTAATTTTTTAACCAGGGGAATCACCTTGACGCGCACACTATAAATCGGTTCAAAGTCTAGGTATGGCAGCGACCTACAAACACCTCGGCGTCGTCATTCTCGGCGCGGGAGCATCGGCGCGCATGGGGCGGCCAAAACTGCTGCTGCCGTGGCATAACACGACGGTCATCGGGCAATTGATCGCGCAATGGCGGGCGATGTGCGCGGGGCAAATTGTGGTGGTGATGCGGGAAAACGATTCGTCACTTGGAGCGGAACTGGATCGGCTCAACGTATCAAAACCCGATCGCATTGAAAATCCGCAGCCGGAACGCGGGATGTTCAGCTCGATTATCTGCGCGGCGAATTGGGACGGATGGAAAAACCAAATTACACAGTGGGCCATCGTTTTGGGCGACCAGCCACATTTAAAAATGGAGACGTTGCAGGCCTTGCTGGAATTTTCGGCACAAAATCCGCAGACGATTTGCCAACCGGCGTTGGGCGGACGCGAGAAACATCCGGTAATCTTGCCGCGACGGGCGATGGTGGCCTTGCAAAGCCCAGACGCGGCCGACTTGAAAGAATTTTTGAAACTTACGGACTGTCCGCGCGTCCAATGTCCCGTGACCGATGCCGGACTGTCGCTTGACTTGGACACGCCGGAGGATTACAAACGTTTGATCGTTTCCCGTTGATCGCATGAAAAATTCCGAGCCAGAAAATATCGGCGCGCATTCCCGGCGCACATTCTTCAAAAGCCTCGGCACCGTCGCGGCCACGGCGGCCACTTCGCAGGTGCGGACGATCGGGGCCGAACTTGAAAAAATTAATTCCGAAAAAATCATCGGCCCCGGCCCGGTGCCCGTGACGCTCACGGTGAATGGCGAGAAGCTCAAGCTGATGATCGAGCCGCGTGTGACGCTGCTCGACGCGTTGCGAAATTATTCCAGCCTCACCGGCGCGAAAGAAGGCTGCGACCGCGCAACCTGCGGCGCCTGCACCGTGTTGCTGGGCGACACGCCGATTTATTCCTGTCAGAAACTCGCGATCGAAGCGCAGGGCATAGAGATCACCACCGTCGAAGGTTTGGCGAAGGACAAACGCCTGAGCAAAGTGCAACTGGCGTTCATCGAAAAAGACGCGCTGCAATGCGGCTATTGCACGCCGGGTTTTGTGATGAGCGTGACGGCGTTGCTGAAAAAGAATTTTCATCCGACGGCTGACGATGTGAAGCACGCCTGCGCAGGGAACCTCTGCCGCTGCGGCTGTCATCCGCACATTTTGCAAGCCGCGCTCAAGGCCGCGGGAGTCGAACACGCCGCGAAAACGGAGGTCATCACTTATGCCTAGCTGGCCCGCAGAAACCAAATACATCAGCCAGAGCACGCCGCGCGTGGATGGCGAAGCGAAGGTCACCGGCCGCGCGCGTTACTCTTCTGACATTCAGGCGGAGGGCTGGCTTTATGGCATGATTCTCCGTGCCAAATGGCCGTCGGCAAAAATTTCCTCGGTGAATCTCGATAAAGCGCTTGCGGTGCCCGGGATCAAAGCCGCCGTGGTGGTGCGCGATGGCGCGTTCACGATTCGATATTACGGCGAAGAGATCGCGGCGGTTGCCGGCACGAGCAAGCAGGCGTGTCTGGATGCGTTGCGCGTGATCGAAGTGACGGCGGATGTGCATCATGAATTTGTCGTCAACGAAAGCGAGGCGCGCAAAGAAAATTCGCCGCGCGTCTGGGAAAATTCTCCGAATGCGCCAACGAATCCGCACGTCCGCGAAAACGGGAAGGTGGACGACGCGTTTGCCGAATGCGCTGCCGTCATCGAAGGATTTTATTCCACCGCCGTGCAAATCCATCATCCGATGGAGACCATGGGCAACACAGTTTCTTGGACGGACGATGGCCTCAAAGCGTGGTCTTCTACGCAGGGCATTTCCAGTGTGCGCGACGGTTTTGCGGGCGCACTGAAACTCGACCACAGCAAGGTGCGCGTCATCACGGATTACATGGGCGGCGGCTTCGGCGCGAAATTTGGCGCGGGCGCGGAAGGCGTGTTGGCGGCAAAATTGTCGCAAGCCGCGAAAGCGCCGGTGCGGCTGATGCTTACGCGTTTTGATCAAGCGCTCGCGGTGGGCAATCGCCCTTCCAGTTTTCAGAAAATTAAACTTGGTGCGAAGGCGGACGGAACATTGCTCGCGTTCGATGCGGAAAATTATGGCACGGCCGGCATTGGTGCCGGCGGCGATGGCGGCGGCGGCGGCGGCGGCGCGGATATTCCGATGCCGTATCTTTACAAAGTGGCGAACACGCGCGTGAAGCAATCCGCTGTGGCCGTGAACGCCGGTGCCTCACGCGCTTTTCGTGCGCCAGGCAATCCACCGGCTTCCTACGGCATGGAATCCGCGCTGGATGATCTTGCGGTGAAAATGGGCATGGATCCCGTGGAGCTGCGACTCAAGAATGATCCAAACCCGATCCGGCAGCGCGAATATAAATTGGGCGCGGAAAAATTTGGTTGGCAGGCGAAATATAAAAAACCCGGCAGTTCTGCGGGTGTCGTGAAAACGGGTGTCGGTTGTGCCGCCGGAGCCTGGCCGGCGGGTGGCGCGAGCCGCAACACGCAAGGCGAAGCGCAGATCAATCCCGACGGCAGCATCGAATTTCGACTGGGTGTGCAAGACATCGGCACCGGCACGCGCACGGTCATTGCGGTGGTCGCCGCCGAAATTCTCCAACTCAAGCCGGCGCAGATCACAGTGCGCGTGGGCGACACGAATTTTCCGCCCGGCCCCGGCAGCGGCGGCAGCACGACTTGCCCCTCAATTTCACCAACCGTTTTCGATATCTGCAACAAGGCACTGGAACAATTGCAGACGCAATCCGGCATCGCCGACGCGCGGGGCGAAAACTGGTTTACCGCCTGCAAAAAACTCGGCGTTAATCCCCTCGTGGTTCACGGCCAATGGCAGCAAGGGCTTTCCGCAGATCATGCGTGCGGCGTGCAGTTCGCCGAAGTGGAAGTGGATACGGAAACCGGTTTTGTTTCTGTCAAAAAAATAATGGGCGTTCACGACTGCGGGCTCATCGTCAACCAGCTCACGCTCGAAAGTCAGATCAATGGCGGCATCATCATGGGCATGGGCTACGCGCTTTACGAAGAGCGCGTGATGGATGATCTGTCCGGCGTGGTGTTGAATCCGAATTTTGAGACTTACAAATTGCCTGGCATCGGCGACGTGCCGGAGATTGAAATCGTTTTGATCAACATGCCGGAACGCGGCGTCATCGG
Source organism: Limisphaerales bacterium (assembly GCA_025362675.1). GTDB lineage: Bacteria > Verrucomicrobiota > Verrucomicrobiia > Limisphaerales > UBA11358 > UBA11358. The sequence continues at coordinate 7,160 of JANYFN010000167.1, forward strand.
CATCGGCGAACCGGCGACCGTTCCTACGGCCGCCGCGATTGCCAACGCCGTGGCCAACGCCATTGGCGTGCGCGTTTTCAGTTTGCCCATCACTCCCGCCAAGGTGCTTGCCGCGCTTGGCAAAGCTCCCCCCGCCACCGCATGAAAGCTTTTGAATACGCCACCGCGCACTCGACCGACAGCGCCCGCCAACTCGTCGCCGACAAAGGCGCCTACATCGCCGGCGGCAACGATCTGCTTGGGTTGCTGAAGGAATATCTCGTCGAGGCCAACATCCTGGTGAACATCAAGTCCTTGCCTGGGATGAATAAGATCGAGCATGCGCGGAGTCATTGGACCATCGGCGCACTCGTGACGGTCGCGCAGATTGAAAATGATGCCGACATCAAAAAGCATTTTCCCGGTCTGCGCGAAGCGGCGGCGGATGTCGCATCACAACAGATCCGCAACGTCGCCACCGTTGGCGGCAATCTCGCGCAACATTCGCGCTGCTGGTATTTCCGCCATCGCGACACGCAATGCCTGAAGAAAAATGGTGATCTCTGCTTTGCGCGCAACGGTGAGAATCGTTATCACAGTTTGTTCACCGGCAACACCTGCATCAGTCCGGTGGTTTCCAGTCTCGCGACTATTTTCGCCGCGCTCGATGCCACAGCAATTGTGCTGCGCGAAGGCAAAGAAATTCGCTTGAGCATGGCCGAATTTTATCAGCGCGCTTGGGAAAATCCGCTGTCGCATAATTCACTCGGTCAGGGCGATTTGATTGTGCGCGTGGAAATTCCGACGGCCCGCCCGCGCAGCGCGTTTATGCAAGTCAGCGACAAGCATGCGTTCGATTGGGCGCTCGTGAGTTGTGCGGCGGCGGCGGAAGTCGTGGACGGCAAATTAAAATCACCGCGCGTGGCGCTCGGCAGCATTTCCAACGTGCCGCATCAGGTCGAGACCGCGAATCAATTTCTCGACGGGAAAGTTTTGGACGACGCAACCGCAACGCACGCGGCGGATTTGATTCTCAAAGACGCCAAGCCGCTGGAACATAATGGCTACAAAGTGCCGATGGCCCACGCGCTGATCCGTCGCACGTTGCTCAAATTGAAAGGCGACGCATGAGCCAGAATCTTTGCAAACATCTCCGCACGAAAAAAATGTTCACCGGCTTTTCCGCCGAGGAATCTTTCGCTGAAAAGCTTGATGACCATGTCACGCCAAATCATTTCTGGTGCAACTGCACGCAGACCGTGGTGGGCTTGGACGACCAGCCGGCGCACAAAGAAAACTGCACGCCCGGCCGTTCGTGCTATGAAGCCTGACGCGGACTGGCGCTCGACAAATTCTTCTTTCCGTAGCTAACATTTATTCATGACTCGTCATTGTCACCAGTGCGGCGAATTGTGGACCATCAACGGCAATCCCGGTCGCGGCGAAGTCTGCATGAAATGCCGCGCCGATCTGCGCGTGTGCCTCAACTGCCAGAGTTACGACCGGAATGTGGCGGAACAATGCCGCGAGCGCCGCGCAGATCTGGTGTATGACAAGGCGGCGGGCAACTTCTGCGAATACTTTGAATTCATCCGCCGTCAGTGGGTGACGAAGGAAGTCAAGCTGACACGCGAAGAAGCGGCGCGGGCGAACTTGAAAAAATTGTTCGGTGATTAGCCACAGGCGCGTTAGCATTTCGCCATGAAAGTCAGCGTTTTGGTGCCGGTGTATAATGCCGGGAATTTTTTGACGGAATGTTTGGAATCCGTTTTGAGCCAAGATTTTTCTGATTTTGAACTTCTGATCAGTGACAATGCTTCCACCGATTCGACCCCGGAAATCATCGCCCGCTATGCCAAAAAAGATTCCCGGATTGTTGCTTGGCGGAACTCAGAAAACATTGGCTTTCAAAAAAATTTCCAGCTTTGTTTACAACGCGCCCAGGGCGAACACATCAAGTTTTTATGCGCGGATGATAAATTGTTAGTTCCGTCCGCGTTGGGAAAAATGTCCGCGCTGCTATCGGAAAAAAGTTCCGTGTCACTGGTGTCTTCGGCGGCGCAGCTCATTGATCCTCAATCCAAATTGATTCGCACCCGAAAACCTTTAGCCACCGATCAAGTGATGGCTGGCAAACGCGCAATGATTCATTGTTGGGAACGAAACGGTAATATCATCGGCGAGCCGTCGGGCGTGATGTTTCGGCGCGCCCAGAGCGGACACTGGTTTCACGGACGCTGCCTGCATTTGCTGGATCTGGAGCAGTGGTTCGCGTTGTTGGAACACGGCGATTGGGCTTATCTTTCCGAGCCACTATTTGCCTTCCGTCAACATCCCGAACAAGGCACTAACACCAATCGCAAGACGGGCGTGGGTGAAAAGGATGCCTTGGTGTTGCTGACCGAGTGCTGGCAAAAACCGTGGCTGCGCGAAATGGCGACAAACCGGATGCTATTCACGCAGATTTATTATCTGGAAAAATATTTCGGCGAAGAGAGTCATCCGCTCACGTCGAAAATGCGCGCCGCTCTCGGAAGCCATCGTTACGCCCTGCGCTGGCTGGCTCATAAGATTGAAAACCCCGTGAAAAAATTGTTCGGCGATTGAACAACGCCGCGTTAGCATCGCCGTCCATGAAAGTGTTGATGATCGCCGAAGAGCACGGAGTGCCGCCGGAAACGCAGATCGGGCTGCTGCTAGCGCGGGCGGGCGTGGAGGTGCGTTTCATTTTCCGGCAAGGCTCGGTCTCGGCAAAATTTTTGCGTGAACAGGGCATGAACGTGCAGGAATTGCCCATTCGCGGTCGGCTGGATGTCAAAACGTTGTCGGCCATTCGCGCGGTGATCAACGATTTTCAACCCGATGTCATTCACGCGTTCACGGCGAAAACGTGCTGGTATGCCATCCTCGCGCAACGATTTGCGAAAAAAAAAGCGAAGCTCGTTTTTTATCGCGGCGCCATGCGTCCGTTCTCGCGCTTCAGCCCGGCGGACTTGCTCGTGTTCTACGGCAAAGGCGTGGATATCTTCGAGTGTTATTCCATCGCGGTGCAAAAAGATTTGGTGAGCCGGGGAATCTCCCCTGAACGAACGTTCGTCAATTATTACGGCCACAAACCGGAATGGTATGCCGGCGGAAAAGTTCCCCCGCAATGGGCGGAAAAAAAAGCCCGCTTCCGCATCGGCTGCGTCGCGAACCATCGCAAGGTGAAAGGATTGGAATTTCTCGTGGCCGCTTCCGATCTGCTCGCAAAAAAAGATTTGGATTTTGAACTCCTGTTCGTGGGCAAAGATGGAAATAGCGAATTGGCGCAGTGTGTTTCGCGCGCCACCAGCCGCGACCGCATCAAACTTACCGGCCCGATTCCCGAGCCGTGGGGCATCATGAAAACGTTTGATTGCCTCGTGGTCCCGTCGTTGCAGGAAGCGATGGGCCGCGTGACGCTCGAGGCGATGGCCTGCGGCGTGCCGCTCGTGGTGACAGACGTTGGCGGGCTGCCGGAAGTGGTTGAAGATGGGAAAAATGGACTCGTGGTTCCGTCGAAAAATCCAGCGCGGCTGGCGGAAGCCATCGCGCAACTGCTCGGCGACGAATCGCTCCGTAAAAAATTCGGTGAGAATGGCCGGCAAGTGTTGCGCGAAAAATTTGATTTGGATCAAACGCGCGACCGGTTGCTGGCGTTGTATCAGCGGCTGGCGAAATAATTTTACCGCGCATCGAGGGCGCGTTCGCTCGCGGCAATGACGGCGGCGGGAGAAATTTCCGGGACCGATTTTGAAACATCCGGCGTGACGGACCATTCGGGATGTCCAAGCGGATGCGGACTACCATAAAGAACTGACTGCTGAAGCATCAATACGCGCCGCCCCATCGCCACCGCTAGGTGCAAAAATCCCGTGTCCCCGCCCACGACGAGCGAGGACATCTGCATCAGTCCGATGTCCGCCCAGCGGGAAACACCGGCCGCTAAAATGAAACCTTCACTCCGCGCGGACTCCATTGGCGCCAGATCCTTGGGGCCACCGCCGAAAATGATTTGTGCGCCGAGTGAGTGCCAGTGTCGCGCCAGTGCTAGATAATTTTCCAGCGGCCAGTTTTTGTGCGGCGAGCTAGTGAAGGGCTGCAAATACAAAGTTGTTTTAGCCGCATCTAATTTTTGCTCAGCGAAAAATTTCTGCGCACCAGCGAGCGCTTCGGGCGGCGGAATAAATTCATTTTTAATCCCGCCAATTTTCAATCCGCATTGGCGCAATAGCGAACAATGCCAGTCTGCCGGATGGATATTGTCGTTGCGCGGCACGCCATGCGTGTAGGCCCACGCGCGACCCGAACTGTAAATGCTGCCCCAGCGTTGCGGTGCGCCGGTGAGCCGCGCGAGCCACGCGGTTTCGCCAAAGCCTTGAAAGTCCACGACCAGCGAAAATTTTCCTGCGCGCAATTTTTGCAGCAGCCCGAAAAATTCCGGCGCAACTTTCAGTGGATTGCCGGATTTCAGCGCCGCGCGGTCGAGCCCGATGATTTCATTGACCTCACGAAACCCTTGTAGAAAAAGGGCATTTTCCTTCGAGGTAAGAAAAGTAATTTTCGCAGACGGAAAATTTTCCCGCACCGCATTAACGGCGGGCAGCGTCAAAACCACATCGCCGATGGCTTTGAGCCGAATGAGTAAGATGTTTTCCGCCATGCGAGACATTCAGCGGCGTTGGCGCAGTTCCCAGAGTTTGGCGTATTTCAAAAAAGTGTAATACGCATAAAGTTTCGCGAGGATAAAACCGTGCCGACCATCGCGCCAGCCGCTCTGGAGCACATAAACTTTCAGAAACATTCCGAGCGGACTGAAGAGAAGTTTGGTCAACGACGACTGCTTGCCAGCTTCGTGATAGCGCTCGGCCATGAGGGTGGAATAGCGCTGAAGCTTGGCCGTCGCAATCTCAATGGTGGCCCACGGAAATTGCAGCGCGTGTTCTTTCAGATAACCGAGCGTGCCGTCCAGCTTGTAAGTTTCGTGGACGAGTTCTTCCGCGTAGCGCATTTTTTTGCGATTGAAAAACTGCGGCTGCCGGTAGTCGGGATACCAGCCGCAATGTTTCATCCAACGTCCGAGAAAATGACTTTTGCGTGGAACATGATAGGCATCGGCGGTCGGGCCGTCGGCCAGCGTGCGGCGCATTTCCTCGGCGAGTTCCGGGGTGCAGCGTTCATCGGAATCGAGGCTGAACATCCAGTCATGCGTCGCGGCGTCGAGCGCAAAATTGCGGAGCTTGCCGAACCCACAAAATTTTTCGCTGATGATTTTAGCCCCGAATTCACGGGCGATTTCCACCGTGCCATCGGTGCTGAACGAATCCACGAGGATGATCTCATCCGCCCATTTCAAGCTTTCCAGGACGGCGCGGATCTGCCGCGCCTCGTTGAAGCTCATGACGTAGGCGGTGATTTTTTGGCGCTCGGCGCTCATGCAGTTTGTAAGGACGGTTTCCCGGCGGTCTTGAGCATGGAATTAGTTAGCAAAAAAAAATCAGGGAGTCCAGCCGCGCGAAGAATGGCTTGATTTGAAACGGTGTTGTGCCACATTGATTTCCAGCCTTGTTTGCAAGGCCCATGTCTGCGGCATGGCAGCAACAGTCATTTTGTTCCTATGAATTACTACGAAAAACTGGTCAAAAAGGTGAACCAGTCCATGAAGAAGCATCCTCGCTCGGCGATGGTGATGGACATGAGCAGTTTTCAAATTCTGGCCAAAGGCCCCAGCCTCGCGGCGGTAAACAAAAAAATGTCCGGCAAACTCTCCGAAAACACCCTCGTCTTTCAGAAGCCCAATCAAAAAGCCGCCTGGATTCTTTAAGCGTTTTCTCCGCGTGTGGAATTGATCTATCCAGGGATCGGCGGCCAGCCCATCATCGCCGTCGCCGTGAAATGCGGGCTGACGAACAAGGGTTACTACGTCAATATGCTGCTGGACACCGGCGCGGAGCAGACGTGTTTTCCAGCGGCCTTCGCCAAAGAGTTCGGGCATGACAACGCGCATCCCGCCGTGGAAATCCATAAAAATTCCGTGCAAGGCATCTTCGGCTTTTCTGATTCCTATATCCACAGTTTGCAGATCAGTCTGCTCGACCCCAACAAAACCCGCGAACGAAAGCCGGTGATCGCGTGGACCTCGCCGCTCACCCGCGCACCGTTCGTGGAAAAATTGGACTGCGTTCACGGCTTGATCGGCATGGACGTGATGCGTTGCTGGAAAAGTTTTGGCTTTGAACCCAACAAACACGGGGTTAAAATCAGGATCGTCATTTAGCCGCCGTTCCGGCGCGAACGGTTCAATAAAATTCCCAGCGCCCTTCCAGCCGACGTTCCTTCAGCGTGTGGCCGAAACGTTTTTTCTCCGTATCGCGCCACCATTTGCCGCGAATGTCATTGCGCACATGAGTAATTTTTCGACTGATCCAAGTCTGTCCGGATTTTTTACGATAATACGCACGCCGCTCCAGCACCTTCGCCATCACCTGTTCGGACTTCATGGTTTTTTGCGTGACCATGCCAAAGTGGTGCAAGAAAGCCGCGCCCGTCATCGCCAGCAGAAAACCCGCCCGCCGCGCGCGCCGGAAAAATTCATCGTCCTCGTAACCGCCGAGTTTCATATCGCCGTCAAAATAACCAATCGTCTCAAACACGCGCCGATGCACCATGAAACACACACCGTGCGCGGTGTGGTTGCGGCGCACGGCTTGCAGCTTTTGCATGAACTCGGTCGCGTAGCTTTGCCAGTCGTAATCGCAATCGCCCTCGCACATCGCCGGACTGACCACCTCCACATTTTTTTCAACGGCAAACTGTTTCAAGCCCTGAAAAAAATTCGGCGGCACGAGCACGTCGTTGTTTAGCAGAACAGTCCACGTTGCGTTCGCAGCTTCCGCGCCCTGGCTCCACGCGCCGCCGCAGCCGCGATTGACTTCGTTGTGGATGGTGCGGATGCCGGAGCGCGCGTCGAGAAATTCACGCGTGCCGTCGGTGGAGCCGTTGTTCACGATGGTGATTTGCGCGTCCGCAATCCCCGCGCGGTTCAAGCTCTCGACACATTGGCGTGTGTAGTGAACTTGATTAAATACTGGAATGACGATGGCGATGTCTGAAATGTCCGTCGGCTGACTCATTATTTCGGCAAAGAATGTGCCAGCTACGCGCGGCTGAACA
>JANYFN010000168.1 GCA_025362675.1 Limisphaerales bacterium
CGGACGAACTCATCGTGGCCACCGCGCGCATTCACAGGCTGACGCTATTGACGACGGACACGAAACTGAAAAATTACCGGCACGCGCGGATTAAATATTTTGCTCCGCTTATTGCGAAACAAAAAAAATGAAAAAATTTGAACTGCTTTCTTTTCCGAACGCGGACGAATTGGCCCGCGCCGCCGCCGCCGCGTGGCTGGACGAAATTGAATCAGCGAATCGCGCGGGCAAAAATCATTGCGTCGCGCTTTCTGGCGGGCGCATCACGGAGAAATTTTTCGCGTCCGTTGTGGAACAAAATCGGACGCGGAATGTTTCCTTCGGCAACGTCCATTTTTTCTGCGCGGACGAACGCTGCGTGCCGCCGACGGACGCGGACAGCAATTTCAAGATGGCGAACGAGCTTCTCTTTGCGCCGCTGAAAATTTCCGCCGAAAAAATTCACCGGCTGCGTGGAGAACTTTCTCCCGCCGACGCGGTGAAAAATGCGAACGAGGAAATTCTCCGTTTCACTTCCGCGAAAAAAAATAATCTGCCGTCGCTTGATTTGATTTTGCTCGGCATGGGCGAGGACGGTCATGTGGCCTCGCTATTTCCCAACGCCACGGCGGCGACATCGAATTGCTCCTCGCCATTTTTGTCGGTGGATAATTCGCCCAAGCCGCCGTTGAGCCGGATTTCCTTGAGTTACGCCGCCATCGCCGCTGCGCAAAATGTTTGGGCGCTGGTGAGTGGCGCGGGCAAGGAATCCGCCTTCCGCGAAACCATCCGTCCCGATGGCAAGACGCCGCTCGCTCGCGTCATCCAATCGTGTAGTGGAGTGAAAATTTTCTCGGACATCCAAAAAATTTAGGACTGTCTGGCTGGGCACACGACGCTTCCCCACGAACTCACTCGCCATAAATATTGTTTTTTGTCATCGTTGACCCGTGCCCCGAAAATCAATTCAGCGAACTTATTTGCTCCTGGCGTGCTGGTTGGCGTGGCTGACTTCGGTCGCGCCGGCAGAAATCATTCCCGCGCTGCCTGTCGGGCGCTTGGTGGATACGAATACATTGCAGAAAATTTTTGAGGAAGTGCAGACGCCGTTCAAATATGGCGTGGTCATCAAGGGCGACGGCACGAATGAATTGGTGGACTGTCCGAGTATTTTTCGTAGCGGCGAACATTGGTATATGATGTATGTCGCGATCACGAACAAGATTGGCTACCAAACATTTCTGGCGAAGAGCGACGACCTGTTGCATTGGGAAAAGCTTGGAAAAATCCTTTCTTTCACACCCACAAATCATTGGGACGCGTGGCAGGCGGATGGCGGCATCGCGCTTTGTGATTATCGCTGGGACGGCTCGCACGAACTGGAAAAATTCGACGGCAAATATTGGCTGACTTACATCGGTGGCGCCCAGCAAGGCTACGAGACGGATCCACTTTCGCTTGGCGTCGCGTGGGCGAAATCGCCGACGAAAATCCGCGAGTGGAACCGCATCGCTGAAAATCCGATTTTATCCGGCAAAGATTCAGACGTCCGCGATTTTGAAAAAAAGACACTCTACAAAAGTCAGGTCATCCACGACGAAAAGGAATCGCTCGGTTATCCATTCGTGATGTTTTACAACGGCAAAAAGAAAAATGGTTATGAGCGCATCGGTATGGCGGTTTCAAAGGACATGCTTCATTGGAACCGTTATGGTGAAACGCCGGTCGTCGCGAATGGCGAAGCGAAAACCAACGGCATCACCGGCGATCCGCAGATCGTAAAAATTGGCGATGTATGGACGATGTTTTATTTTGGGGCTGGGTGGAAGCCGCACGCGTTCGATACGTTTGCCTGTTCTTATGATTTGGTGCATTGGACAAAATGGGAAGGCGCAAACCTGATTGAGCCGAGTGAACCTTACGATAAAACCTACGCGCACAAACCGTGGGTTGTGAAGTGGCAGGGCGTGGTCTATCACTTTTACTGCGCGGTCGGAAGCGAGGGCCGCGTGATTGCGGTCGCGACGTCGAGGGATTTGCGGCAGTGATGCCTTGTCCTTTTCTGCAATTCCCTTAAATTTCCCGCCCATGCAAGAACTCCCGGAACTGTTGATCGAACCCGGACGCGCCGAAAAAAATTACTGGCGCGATCTCTGGCGTTACCGCGAGCTTTTTTATTTTCTGGCGTGGCGCGATATTCTGGTGCGCTACAAACAGACCACCATCGGCATCGCGTGGGCGGTGATCCGGCCTTTGCTGGCAACGGTTATCTTCGTTTTTATTGGCAAAATCGCGGGCGTGAACGAAGCCACCGAAATTCCCCGTGCGTTGATTGTGATGGCGGCGATGTTGCCGTGGCAATTTTTCTCCACCGCCATGACGGAGTCCAGCAACAGTTTGATCGGCAATGCAAATTTGATTTCCAAAGTTTATTTCCCACGCCTCGTTGTGCCGGCGGGCGCAGTGATCACGAGCTTTGTGGATTTTTTGATCACGCTTGGTTTGATGGCGGTGCTGATGGTGTGGTTTCAATTCATGCCCGACTGGCATTTGTTGGTGCTGCCACTGTTCATGCTGCTAGCACTGGGCGCGGCGCTGGGCATCGGGCTGTGGTTGTGTGCGCTAAACGTGGAGTATCGTGATTTTCGCTATATCGTGCCGTTCATTGTGCAATTCGGTATTTACGTCTCGCCGGTCATTTTCACACCGTCGGAGATCAAAAAACATCTCGGAGAAACCTTCTCAAAATTTTATGCGCTGAACCCGATGGTCGGTGTGATTGATGGATTCCAGTGGTCATTGTTGCGCGGCAAGACGGTTTTGGATACGGGCGAAGTATTGACTTCCATTTTCGTGGTCATCGTGTTCCTCGTGACGGGCGTCCGATATTTCCGCAAGATGGAACGCACGTTTGCCGATGTGATCTAAGGTCTTTTTCAACGTCACTACGCTTGAAAGCTTCTTGAGTCTGTGGGATAAATTTTCATAAATAATTTTATGCAACGCCGCCATATCGCCATTGCCCCGATCCTCATCGCCATCCTGGTGATGGCCTTTAAATATTTCACCGCTGAAAAATTCGTGAATCCCGAGACGGGGCGCGTCTCGCATCTCGCGATGTCAGCGGGACAGGAGATGGCGCTTGGCTTGCAATCGTATCAGGAAGTGTTGTCCACCGAACAGGTCGTTTCGCAAGGGCCGGAAGTGGACATGATCAATCGCGTCGTGAAACGTCTTGTCGCCGCGACGGGCGAGGAAGGGCAAAAAATGGAATGGGAGGTCAGTGTGGTCAAAAGCGATCAGGTCAACGCCTTCTGTTTGCCCGGCGGGAAAATTGTGGTCTATACCGGCATCCTGCCCGTGGCCCAAGGCGAGGCTGGACTCGCCACTGTGCTCGGACACGAAATGGCCCACGCCACCAGCCACCACGGAGCCGAGCGCATGTTTCAAAGCGACATCACAAGTGCATTGGTGAACGGTGTGCAGGGAGCCATCGCCATGAGCGACATGGATAATGGCAAACGCGTCGCCGTCATGGCCGCACTCGGGGCCGGCGCGAAATACGGCGTGCAACTTCCGTTCGGGCGAAAAGATGAATCCGAGGCCGATCAAATCGGGCTGATGTATATGTCGCGTGCCGGTTATGATCCGCACGAAGCCATTTCTTTTTGGCAGCGCATGACAGAAATGGCTGGGGCCGGTCAGCCGCCACAATTCATGTCCGACCATCCCTCGCACGAAACCCGCGTTGCCCAATTACAACAACTTTTACCCAGGGCGATGGAGGAATATCAACGCTCAGCTCAAGCGGGAAAATAATTTTTCCGAGAATGCTTCAAGTAAGTTTGGTAGGGCGTCGCTGCCGCAGCGCCTGACAACAATTACTTTTTCCCGTTCACTTCCCGCGCCGCATTTGCTAATTAACTGGCGGTGAAAAATATTTTTCGAATCGGCGTGCTCGGCTCCGGTAAAGGCTCCAACTTCGTGGCCATCGCCGAGGCCATCGCGGCGGGCAAAATCCCGGCTGAGATCAGCATCGTTATCAGCGATGTCGAGAGTGCCGGTATTTTAAACCACGCCCGCGAACGTCAGCTTCCCGCCAGATTCATCGCGCCGGGAAAATTTCGCACTAAACTCGACGAGGAAGCTGAACGCGAATTTGTAAAAGTTTTAACCGAAGCCAAAGTTGATTTGATCGTCCTCGCTGGTTTCATGCGCGTGTTGAAAGGCGATTTTCTCCGCGCCTTTGAAGGTCGCATCGTGAACATTCATCCTTCGCTACTGCCATCGTTTCCCGGCCTCGAATCGTGGCGACAAGCCCTGGACTACGGCGTGAAACTCGCCGGTTGCACCGTGCATTTTGTGGATGCGGGCGTGGATTCCGGCGCGATCATCGGCCAGCAATCCGTGCCCGTGCTGGCTGACGACACAGCGGACACCCTGCACGCGCGTATCCACGCCGCGGAGCATGAGTTGTATCCGCAATGCGTCGCCGCCCTCGCCCGTGGCGATATTTCTGTCGCGGGAAGAAAAGTGATTTGGAAGAAATGAATCGACCCTCGGCAGAATTCAGATTGTTCCCGCGTGGAAGAATTGTTTATCTTGCTAAAATTAAATTATGAGCAAGAAACTGAAGTTCGGTCTGCCCAAGGGCAGTTTGCAGGAAGCCGCCATTCAAAAACTCGCCAAGGCGGGTTACAACATCTCCGTGAGCAGCCGTTCCTACGTGCCTTATGTGGATGATGACGAGATGGAAATCCGCCTATTTCGCGCCCAGGAAATCAGCCGCTACGTGGAGCACGGCTATCTGGATTGTGGCATCACCGGTCATGATTGGATCATCGAGAATGGTTCCAAGGTGCATGAGGTCGGGGAATTTTTGTTCAGCAAAGTATCGCGTAAACCCGCGCGTTGGGTGTTGTGCGTGCCGGAAAATTCGCCGATCAAATCCGTGAAAGATTTGCAGGGCAAACGCATCGCCACGGAAGTCGTGAACCTCACAAAAAAATATTTGAAGAAAAACGGCGTGAAGGCGGAAGTGGAATTTTCCTGGGGCGCGACGGAAATGAAAGCGCACGAACTCGTGGACGCGATCGTGGATGTCACCGAGACTGGCTCTTCGCTGCGCGCGAATAAATTGCGCATCGTGGACGAACTCTTGATCAGCACGCCGCGCCTGATCGCCAACGTAGATGCGTGGAAAAATCCGTGGAAACGCCGCAAAATTGAGACGATGGCGATGCTGCTCAAGGGCGCGCTAGACGCGGAAGCTAAAGTGGGTTTGAAGATGAATATCGCGGAGAAACATCTCGCGAAGTTGCTGGCCGAACTGCCCGCACTGCGCAACCCGACAATCTCCAATCTGTCGCTCAAAGGCTGGGTGGCGGTGGAGACGATTATTGACCAGCACATCGTGCGCGAATTGATTCCGCAACTCAAAGCCGCCGGCGCGGAAGGCATCATCGAGTATCCGCTGAACAAGGTGGTTTATTAAATTTTTCCAAAAGCCGGAGCCGCGAGGCTCCGGTCTTTTTGTTCCTGAAAACTCCGCTTGTGCCGGGCAGGGAAATGGATTACATCCTTGAGCGATATGGGCAAAATCCGGCGCGGCGGCTACGTTTTCATCTGGTGGATCGGCGACCATTCGCCGCGTCACGTTCATGTGTTTGATAAAAACAACCGGATCATCACCCGCGTGAATCTGGAGACCATGCAGCCGATGGACATTCCGCAGATTTCAGGTAAGATTCTGGCATTGATACGCCAGTTGCAAGCCGAAGGCCGCCTATGAAAACCGCCAGCCACAACGCCAAAGTGCCGTTCCTTAAGGGAAAATTCTCGAAGGTGAAAAACGTCCGCTACTTGAGCTGGGAAGACGCGTTCGACGTGGAATTTGCCGACGGCCTGTGCATCCTTGAGCCGCACGCCACCATCCGCAAGGCCAACAAGATTTCCCCCAAGGCCAAGTTCGACCATTTGGAGATTGAGGACTGGTGCCAGTCCGGATTCTATGTGCATTACGACAACGGCCAAACCGCCGAAGTCTCCTGGGCCTTCATCCGCGAACTCCCGCCGAAGAAATGAAACCGCCAAGTTTATGGGAAGAATCCGCCGCAATGGTTATATTTTGGAATGGTATATCGGCGACCACCAACCGCGCCA
>JANYFN010000071.1 GCA_025362675.1 Limisphaerales bacterium
GCGTCCAGCGGCGGACTGGCCGAGGCGGATTTTTACGAGGCCGCGTCCGAGCCACGCGTTGCCGAGTGCGCCGTCCAGCGCGATGGCCTCGTCAAAATATTTCAACGCCAACGGAGATTGATTTTGTGCGGCCGCGAGAAAACCTTTTAATGCCAGGCCTTCCGCGTGACGCGGAGAATTTTTCAAGCCCACTTTCAGCGCGGCCTCGGCGGCGAGAACGCGGGCGAAACTAAATTCCAGTTCCGCCACGCGCACAGCGGCAAAACCGAACGTCGGCGATTTCGCGAACGCGCCGCGCGCGGATTTCAGCGCGTCATCCAGTTGGGCGTGCTCTTGTTGATAGTAGGATTCCGCGAGCCACTCGCTCGCCGTCGTGATTGGTGTGGCGCGCTTCCAGTCTTGGCCCAGCACCGCCGCGATCAGTTCGCGCAACGCCTGCGCGGGCGCGAGCGTGGCGGGCAATTGGCCAAGCAGTAGGTTCGCCTCGTCCACGCGGCCGACGCTCAACAGCAACGCGGCGTGAAAAACCTTGGCGGATTCGCTGGCCTGATTGGCCGGAAACGACGCGAGCGCCGCGCGCAAATCACCGGCGCGATAGGCGGCGAGTGATTCACGCAAAACATTTTTTTCTTCCGCCGAGAAATTGATTTCATCCGTGTCCGCCACGGCAGGATAATAGAGGCACCATTGAATGACATTGACGGCATCGAGCAATGGCGATTTTTCCGGCGCGCGACCTTTGGTGACGCTGGCCTGTTCGCCGCCATGCATTTCGATTTTCCCGGCGTCGTTGCTCAAATCCACCGCGCCGTCGAGCAACGCAAGTTTGGTGTCGCCGTCTTCAGCGACGTCCAGCAAAAATTCCGTGCCACGAATCGCGCCGACGGCTGTGGGCGTGTGGAATTCCACGTCCGTCGGTTTCTCGCGGCTGAAGAAATAGAGCGAGCCGGTCTTGAGATCGAGCAGCGGTTTGCGATCCGCATTGTGCGGCGGCAACAGCTCGAAGGAAGTCAGTTCGTTGATGCGAAACACGCTGCGGTCCGCGAGGCGGATGGTGGCGCGGCTGTTTTTCTCGGTGGAAATTTTGTCGTGCAGATGAATCACTTGATTCACTTTGGCTGGCTGCCGTTCGCTGGCACCGGCGGGAATGATCCAAACTTTATTTTCGGTGGTGAGGATCTGGCTCTCCTCGGCAGCCGCGCGTGCGGAAAAAATCAAAATCAAAGGCAGGCCCAAGCCAACGACGAGCCGCGCGAGCGAGGCAGTATTTTTTAATTTCATGTTTCCAGATTTCGGTTGAGCGAATAATTCAGACATCGTTGGATTAGCCAGCAAACTCAATGCCGTCACACGTTTGGCTACAGCATCACCAGAGTTGTATCGGCAAAAGGTGTGAAAACTTTATGGTTTTGGGCGCGGGACGGGCGGTGAGATTTTGCCAGCAGGGCGGAGTCTCGAAAAAGTGTCCACATTTTTTCGCCGCTTTCCACGATCAGGACACGCCTTGGAAAAATGAGACACGAGTTGAAAATAAAATCACCGCAAAAACTAGGTTTCATTGAGATTCCGTAAAAACCAAGACAAGTGTGCCCAGAAAATTTTCATTGGCATCCCGGCTGCTAAAGATGAACCGGAACAAATAGTGGTTCACATGAGCATCACAAAACAAATCATCGGCCATGACCAACCGCCGTCAACGCCTGCGGAAAACCGGCGGCTCACAGCGAGCCTCTAAAAGAAATTTATGAAAGCCAAAATCACTTTTCTCATCGGCGCCGTTTTCATCGGCAGCCTGGCGCCGTCGCGCGGCGCGGTGCTGTTCCAGCAAATCCAAGACGCGCTCGACAGCCTGACGCTGGGCAGCAACGTCGTGAATGCGGTGAGCATCACGCTGGAACCCTTGGGACAAACCAATTTGCTGGGCACGGGCGTGACATTGTCAGTGGCCGCGACCGGCCCCGGCCTGCAATATAAATGGACGCTGAATGGCTATCCGGTTCCCGGCGCCACCAATGCCACTTTGAGCCTGAACAATCTGACGACCGACACTTGCGGGGCCTATCAGGCCACTGTCTTTAACGGAATTGATTCGGACTGGAGCACGGTGGCGAATGTGCAGCCAGTCACCTTGGCGTTGCCGTTGTCCAACACTTTTTCAAATCGCCTCACCATCACCGGGTTGATCGGTCTCGGCAGCGGAACTACGCAAGGTGCCACCACGGAAACCGCCGATCCCAAACCGGCCTCCGGCGCGCTGTATCATACGCTTTGGATGACGTGGATCGCTCCTGCAAACGGACCGGTTGAAATGAACACGGTGGGCAGCGCCATTGATACCTGGCTCGGGGTTTATACGGGAACAGTGCAGTCCAACTTGGTGGCCGTGGCGACCGATGATGACAATGGCGACTACGGCACCAGCTCCGTGGAGTTCAACGCGCAAATCGGAAAGGCATATCAGATCATGATCGCGGCCCGCAATTACGGCACGGCTCCGATTCTCTTCAATTGGAATCAATCGCCGCTGGTGGTGGCATTGCCGGTGATCACGGCGAGTCCGACGAACATCACTACGTTATTAGGTTCAGCGGCGGGATTGTCCGTTCAATACACCGCCACCGTGCCGACCACCGTGCAGTGGTATCACAACGGACAACTGATGACCGGTGCCGCGCAAAATTCCCTGCAATGGTCGCAATTGTCGCTGGCGGATTTGGGGACTTATCAGGCGGTGTTGAACTCGGCGCAATGGGTCTATCAACTGGCGCCGGTTGAAATCCAGTTCAACACCGAAGGGCTGGCCAAAGTCGCCGCCCGCAAAAAACTCGCCGAGGCCGTCGGCACCGGCTTGCTGGGACAATGATCTCCAACTGAATCGCTGCATATGAAACAACAAAATAATCTGTCGGTATTAATTCGGCTCGCGGCGCAAGTCGGCGGGAAATCAGTTGCGGCCCTGGCGCTGCTGATGCTCGCCTTGCCGGTCGGCGCACCGGCGGCCACCGTCTCCGGCTACAGCGGCACGCAGAACTTTGTGACGGCGGTGGGCAAAGACCCGGCGGAACCGAGCGCCTGCGGCGTGGTCGGCGGTTCATCCTATTGGTTCACTTACCAGCCGCCGACCAACGGCCTGGTCACCTTCAACACGAGCGGCAGCAGTTACAACACGGTGCTCGGCATCTATGTGGACAACGGCCAGAACCTGGGTTACTCCAGCCTGGTTTCCGTGAACTGCGATGACGACTATGGCACTAATAAATGGAGTTCTGTCAGTTGGTATGCCTCGTCCAAGACTAATTACTTCATCATGTTGGATGGTGTTGGCGGAGCCACGGGCACGGCCTATCTGAATTACGGGCTGGATGCCGCTCCCAGCATCTCTACCATCGCCCCGGTCACCATCAAGGAAGATACGAATACGGCGGCCATCGCCTTCAAGATCGGCGACCGCGAATCCGCTGCCACCAGCCTGGGCTTGAGCGGCATTTCCTCGAACCTGAGTTTGCTGCCGGCCACCAACATAGTTTTTGGCGGCAGCGGATCGAATCGCACCGTAACGCTCTATCCCGTTAAATACAAATCCGGCACCAGCCTGGTGACCATTGGCGTGACCGACCCGGCCGGCAACTTCAAGTCCACCAACTTTCTGCTGACGGTTACTTTTGTTAATCACGCTCCAGTCGCCGTTACCGACACGGTCACCCGGCAAACCGGCAAGGGCATCACCATCGCCCGGACCTTTCCCGCCCGTAATGACACCGATGTGGACAACCAGACCTTGACCGTGACCGCCGTGGCGGCGACCAGCAAGAACGGAGTAGCCATCACGATGAATTCCACGAACATCATCTACGCCGCCAGCGCGCTGGCCACGGCGGACCAATTCACTTATACGGTCAGCGACGGCACCCTGACGGCGACCGGCACCAACATTGTCAACGTCGGCGCCAGCGGAGTGTTGACGGTTCCCTGAACTAACCAAACTGATTCGCGCTTCGGCCGCGCTGGCTGAAGGGTGCCTCTTGACCCGGTTCTTGTTTGCTCCCTCTCCTCCATGAAATGGAGGAGAGGGCCGGGGTGAGGCGGCGCCTATTTTTATGTGTTAAATCCCCTCTTCCCGCTTGGGCGGGGAGAGGGAGTTAAGCACAGGGTCAAGATGCACCCCTGGCGGAAGGGCGGATTTTTTCCGCGCTGGCGTCGCCTTGGTTTTGCGCTAACATCGTTGCTCAAGAATGAGTAAACGGTTTTACATCACCACGGCGATTGATTACGTGAATGGCCAGCCCCACCTCGGCCACGCTTACGAGAAGATCATCGCCGATGTCATCGCGCGCGCGCGGCGTAGTCTTGGTCAGGAAGTTTTTTTTCTGACCGGCCTCGACGAACACGGCCAGAAAGTTCAACAGGCGGCGCAGGCGGAGAAGAAAAACCCGCAGGACTACTGCGACGCCCTCGCAGTGGACTGGCAGAATTTTGCAAAAAAACTGGAGCTGACGAATGACGATTTCGTGCGCACGACGCAGCCGCGCCACAAGGAATTTGTGCAAGCGACACTCACGAAACTCAATGAGGCCGGGCATTTCTACCAGGCGAGCTACACCGGATACTATTCGGCGAAAGAAGAAACGTTCCTAACGGAAAAAGATCGTTTGCCCGATGGCAAATTTGACCCGAGCTACGGCGAGGTCGTTGAACTCAAGGAAGACAATTACTACTTCAAACTCGGCGCGCAGCAGCAATGGCTGATTGATTACATTGAGGCCAATCCCGATTTCATTTCGCCAAGTTATCGGCGCAACGAAGTCCTCGGCTTTCTCAAAAACAACACGCTCGAAGATTTGTGCATTTCACGTCCGCTGGCACGTTTGAACTGGGGCATTCCCCTGCCCTTCGACCAGGAATTCGTAACCTACGTTTGGTTTGATGCGCTCGTGAATTACACCAGCATCGCGCACGCACATCCCGAACTCGGACTCTGGCCCGCCGACATCCACATCATCGGCAAGGACATCGTGAAATTTCACGCCGTCTATTGGCCGATCATGCTCAAAGCGATGGGCCTGCCGTTGCCGAAACAAATTTTAGTCCACGGCTTTTGGCAGAAAGATGGCGCGCGGATCAGCAAAAGCACCGGCAATGTGGTTGACCCCGTTGCCATTATTAACGAGTGGGGCGTGGACGCTTTTCGGTTTTACGTTTTGCGCGAACTCGACATCGGCCCGGACGGCAACTGGACCGAAGCCGGTTTCCGCTCGCGTTATCAAGCCGAACTTGGCAATGGCCTCGGCAATCTCGTGAACCGGTCGCTTTCAATGTTGAAGCGCTATCGCAACGGCGTCGTGCCCGCGCGTTCCAATGAACTCGCGGCGGACGCAGCGAAAGCGGCGGATGAAACGCGGGCATTATTCCAGCAAAGCCAACTCCAGTCCGCGCTCCAAAGTATTTGGGGACTCGTGAATCGCGCCAACAAATATGTGGATGAAACCGCGCCCTTCAAGCTGGCGAAAGATCCGGCGCAAGCGCAGCGGCTCGATGAAGTGCTCTACAACCTCGCCGAATCCTGCCGCGTGCTGGCCGTATTATTGAACCCATTTTTGCCCGGCACATCCGCGAAGATTTACGCGCAGCTTGGCCTGACTGGTCTGCCCGACAAATTAGCGGAGGCGACTTGGGGCGGCTTGCCCGCCGGCCACACAATCGGCGAACCAGCGCCGCTGTTCCCGCGCAAGGAAGTTTGACCCGTGAAAACGCTGCTGCAAATCGTATTGATTTGTTTTGGCAGTTGCGTTCTCGCCCAAACACTTTCACTGCCACCGCGCGCGACCAACGCGATCGGCGGCGGTGATTTCATCCAGAAAATCTCGGCACTGGATTTCCCGCAACGCGAGCAAACAGTGGCTCAAGAAATATTCGCCGGCAATCTCCCCCGGTTTCAAAGAAATTTCTGCCCCGTGACTGTCACCAATGTTTTCAACGGTAAAACCAATGTCGCCACGTTCTTCGCTGCGCCGGATTATCTCGCGGTCGGTTCGGATGCAGATTATTTCCTCGCCCCGGTTTCACCGAACACGGCGCAACTGATCGCGAACAAACTCGGCTGTGTTTTACCGACGCGAAAAATGGTGGAGGCGATTTACGCGACCGCAGAATTGAAACTCACGCCGTCGCCCATTCCCCCAACATCCGCTATGACGACTGTGCCGGTCTTTGCTCAAATCAACCAAACGATCCGCACGCAACGCACAGCGTTTTTGAATTCGCATCCGCTCGGCGCGCTGGTGGCGGGACATAAGAAGGACGTGGTGATTTCCGCCCGACTCGCGACCGTGAAAAATAAGGTCGCGATCTACGGCTGGCATCAGACCAACGGCGTCGCCATTCAGCCGCTGTATCTCGGCCACACGACGGCGTGGGTGGATTACAGCCACGGCATCCGGCTC
>JANYFN010000303.1 GCA_025362675.1 Limisphaerales bacterium
TCGGCGGCGAGAACGTTGTCGTCGTCCACGAATATCAGCAGTTCGCCGCGCGCCTCGCGGATGCCGCGCAATCGTGCCGGAGTGAGGCCGAGTTCGTTTTCGCGCACATGTCGTGCGCTGGTGAGCCAAGCCAAGTCCCAAGTCTCGGCCAGATTATTCTCCGAAGCGTTATCCACCAACAGCAATTCCCACTGAGCCGCTGGCAAAGTCTGGGCACGGAGGGCCGCCAAAGTCCGGCGCAAATATTCTGCGCGCGGATTGTGGGTGCAGATGATGACGGAGATCATTTCAGTAACTGACGTTCGGTTTCAGTTTCAATTGATAAACGAAGTAACGCAGGGCCGATTTGACTTCGCGCCAGCTCTGGGCAACCGGCTGTTGGCGGATGGCGCGTTGCCAAAGGCGCAGGCAACTCCAGCGATGCGGCATGTAGAGAATGCACTTCATGAAATAGCCGCCGCGTCCGGCGTCGTAGGCGAGGCTTAATTTTTCTACTTCGATCCCCGGCTTGCGTCCGTGGTGATGCTGGACCAGCGGATGCGGATCGTATTTACCAGTCCACCCCGCCGCGAGTGCGCGCAGTTGCGCGTCCACATCCTCAAAGGCGAACGGTGTGCCAGCTCCCAGGTTGTCATCAAAACCATCTATCGCTACGAGGGCTTCGCGACGAAACGCCATGTTCGCGCCATGAATCACGCCGCCGAGAATGAAATGTTGCGGCGGATACATTTGCTCCGTCGGGTGTTCGTAAATTGTGATGGGGGCATCCGTCGGATCGAACAGCACGGTGCGCCCGCCGGAAAAACCAACTGCTTTGTCCGCGTAAATGGCCAACACATCGTTTAGAAAATTGGGATCGGGGTAGCAGTCGTCGTCCGTGAACGCGATCACAGGCGCGTTCGTCGCGCGCCAGCCGCAGTTACGTGCGCGGCCCAGGCCGGGCTGAACCTCCGTGACGAGCGACACGCGCACGGGAAATGTAGCGGCAAAATTTTTCAACTGCGCAGCCGTGTCATCCGTCGAACCGTTATCCACAATGACAAGTTCCCACGGCGAATCACATTTCAACCGGCGCAACGACTCAAAAAAAGCGCCCAGTTTTGGCGCGCGGTTCCGCGTGCAAATCACCAGCGCAATTCTGGCGTCAATTTTTTCCACGGACAAATTTCTAAAGGTCCACCTCATCCACGGTCAGCGGCGCCCGCGGGCGCGCGACGAGTTTTTTTATGGCAACCACCACGGCGGCGGCGGAAATCTTGTCCATGCACACGCGGTTGAAATCGCATTTGTTCCAGAGCCAGCAAGGCGCGCACGGCTCGGCGGTGTAGAGGTTTTCATTGCATGAATAACCTGATTGCCACGGCGCTTCACGTCCGCCAAAAACGACCACGGAAGGACATTCAACCGCGCGCGCGAGATGCATGAGAAAACCAACATTACCTAGGAATAATCGGCTATTCGCGAGAATCGCAGCTGATTCGCGCAGCGTGCTCTTACCGCGTCGGTCGTCCACGCCTGGGAGTAGCGGGTCGTTGGTGGAACCGAGCTGGACAAATTTGAAATCATTTTTCAGTGCGTCAACCACTTGCTGAAAGCGTTCGGGAAACCACTGTTTATTTCGCATCATCATCTGGCCACCGAGACCGCTGCTCTGGATCGCAATCATGCCATCCGCCCAAGCCCCCTTGTTGCGCTCTTCGTCCGTCAGAAAAAAATACGGACGCAAGGCGACGCGACCGGAAATTTCGGCGCGGGCGCATAGCTCCGCGAGAATATGGCGCGGCGGCGGCACGCTCATATCGCGCTCCAGATCCATGCGCGCGTATTCAAGTTGCTGCCATTTTTTGCCGCGCACCCAGGCGTATTCCCGGAAGCGATAATCCACTGGCACGACTTTTTCGACATCGCGACTGTTCTGAAATAACTCGGCGTTTTTCGACATCATCCAAATTTTCTTTTCACCGCGCTTCGCCAGTTCCCGGGCGACCACGGTGCAAAGTAAATCGTCGCCGGGCGCGATGCCGAAATGCAAAATCCGCTCCGGGCAACCTTGTCGCAGTCCCGCGTCAAGAAACCACGGCAGATTTTTTCGTGATTGCCACAAGACCGCTGCCCGCAGGCGCAGGCTGCCGGGGAGAAAATCCTTGGCCGAAAACTTCAGCGGCACAGCGAAATCCATGGTTTCAAGGTTGGGCCGGATTCATTCCGGTTTGCGCCACCGGCATTTTGTGAGCGGAGGCATTGAGACGTCGCGCGCAGCCCGCGCCGAGTTGGATGAAGGGCTGTTCGATGAATTTCCACGTCAGCCATGACACGGCAGTCACGATGGCAAGGGTGACGATCATCAAAACAGAGTAGGCGAACAGCGGGCTGGAAAAAACTTTTGGATAATGCGTCTGGATAAATTTCAGCTCCAGATCCAGGAACATAAAGTGCAATAGATAAAAACTATAACTGACGCGACCGAGAAATCTTATCGCCGGGTTGACGATGAGGGGCAGGGGATAGACCGCGAGGGCCAGCACGAGTATTAAAAAACCGAGCGCGAATACGACCGGCTCCGTGAAGACGCCGTGCGCGCCGAGGCTAACAGCCGCGATGATCAGCCCCAAAGCCGTCGCGAGCAGCAGCAAACCGTGGCGCGGACTATGAAATTGTTCCGGCAAGTTTTTTACGAGAAAAAATGCAAGGATACCGCACGCGAACACAGGCAATTGGCTGGGAAACCATTTGCCCGCGAACTGTTGGAGAATGTCCATCGGCACCTGGGCAAAAATCCATTTGTGATTCGTGGCAATTCGCAGCGCCTCATGCGCGCCCCAGGCGATGACTAGGCTGGCACCAAAGAATATCACCGCTTTTTTCCAGTCTTTGATGATAAAAAACAACAACGGGGCGAGTAGATAAAAGCTGGCTTCGTCCGCAATCGTCCAACCGCCAGGCACGACATTATTGAAAAATAACGGATGCCACCCATGCGCCAGTGATGCGGTGAGCGCGTAATGCAGCGGTCCGGGCGGAAACTGTTCATAATAATGTTCGCGTCCCGGTGCAACGATGTAGAGAACTATCCCCACCCAAAACATCGGTGCGATGCGAAGGATGCGACGGATAAAAAAACTGCGGACGAGCGCGGTTTCGCGGGCCGCGCCACGTTCGAGCGTGAGAAAAATCGTGAAGGCACTGACGACAAAAAATAGCTGCACCCCGTAGAGTCCAGCGAACGCATATGATTTGCCGGGGAATTCGCCGCCGGAAAACCAGGCGCAGTGCGTGGAGAGCACGCCGAGAATGGCGAGACCGCGCAGGGCATCGAGAAATTCAAAGCGGCCGGATGTTTGCTTTTGCTCCACGATTTATTTTTAGTCCCAAGTGCAGCGACACGTAAATCGGACGCCCGCGTCTTGTCGCACGATGCAGCCGGGAGTTTTCGGACCGGGAATCACTTCCATTTGGACGACGGAGGGCAGGTAGTCCAAGGCGTGCGTATCGCCTGAACGGCAGCCGACATCCAAGGCATAAATGGCGGGGCCGAGGGGTAGCGAATCGATCGCGATTTTTACAGAATAGGTTTTTGGCTGGGCTAAATCGGGTCGCGGGTCGCCTTGAAAATCCGTGTCGTAAGAAAGTAGTCGCGTGCCCTCAATCGTAGAAAATCCGATACCGACGCTAACGCCTTCGACGGGGCTATTGATCGTAAAACGAACGAGCACCTCGGCGGGTTCGCCGTGTTTGAGCGGTGTTTCATTCAGCCATTCAATGCTTTCCAAGCGCAGACGATTATCGTGGACGTAAGACGGACGCGGGATGTCTTTCAAATCAACCGTCTGATAATCGCTGGCGGTGCCTTTGGAGAGGTAGTCGTTTACTAATTCACGCACCGGGCCGGTGCGATGCACCTTGCCGCTCGCCATCCAGATTGCCCGGGTGCACAGGCTGGTCACGGTGCCCATGTTATGGCTGACAAACAGCACCGTCCGTCCACCTTTGGCCACTTCTTGCATTTTGCCGAGACACTTCTTTTGAAACTGCGCGTCGCCGACGGCCAGAACTTCATCTACGATCAAAATTTCCGGTTCCAGGTGCGCGGCGACGGCGAAGGCAAGCCGCACATACATTCCGCTGCTGTATCGTTTGACCGGCGTATCGAGAAACTTTTCCACTTCGGCGAAGGCGACGATCTCATCAAATTTTTCGCGGATTTCCTGCCGGCTCATGCCGAGGATGGAACCGTTGAGAAAAATATTTTCGCGCCCGGTAAGTTCAGGATGAAAGCCGGTGCCGACTTCCAGCAAACTTGCGACGCGCCCGGTGATCTGCACCCTTCCCTCGGTCTGTTCGGTGATGCGGCTCAAGATTTTCAAGAGCGTGCTTTTGCCCGCGCCGTTGCGGCCGATGACCCCGACGACTTCGCCTTGCTTGATCTCGAAGGAAACATTTTTAAGCGCCCAGAAATCAGTGGCGGATTTTTTTTCAGGCGCGCCGCCAGCCCGGTTTCCAGATTTAGCGGAGAGATTTTTTACCCAGCGAAACGGCGCGGTGACGAAATCCTGGAACGCATGGCGGAAGCCTTCGGAGCCTCCGCTCTTGCCCAAGACATACAGCTTGGAAAGATTTTCGACGCGGATGATGGTTTGAGGGTGAGACATGATTAGATGACATCCGCAAACGCTCGCTCGGTTTTGCGAAAGTAGTGGATGCCGATGAACAAAAGCACAAAAGTCAGACCAACGGATGCGGCGAATCCTGGCCAGTAAAAAACGCTGGAATTACCGAGGATCGCCCAGCGAAATCCGTCTATGACGCCGACCATAGGATTGAGCGAATAGATCATAAAGAATTTAGTGCCAAGTCCGATTCCCAATTTCTCGATCAATTTGTCATGAATGAAATCGGAACTCATGCCGACGGGGCAGACATACATTCCGAATTGAACGATGAAGGGAATAATCATGCGGAAGTCGCGATACCGAACCGTGAGTGCAGTGATGATCAAGCCCGGCCCCAAAGCGGCAACCACGGCCAGTAGAATCAGTGGCGGCAGCACAATGATTCTCCACGTTGGCCAATACTGATAGTAAAGCATCAGTCCAATCAGAATTGAGCAAGCCACCAAGAAATCTACGAGCGAAACAACAATTGAACTCGCCGGGACAATCATTCGCGGGAAATAAATCTTAGAAATCAGATTGGCATTACCCACGACACTTTGGCTGGCGAGGCTGAGCGCGTTGGAAAAAAACTGCCACGGCAACATGGCGGCACACACCATGATGGCATAAGGCGTTCCATTCGGCGCCGGCACCCCCGCGAGCAAGTGAAAGATAACCGTCATGATGATGATGCTCATCAAAGGTTGGATGAGGGCCCACGCTGCACCGGCGGCGGTCTGCTTGTAGCGCACAATCACGTCGCGCCAGGCGAGGATCAGAAATAGTTCGCGATAATGGTATAGATCGCGCCAGTAATTTTTCGCCGTGCGCCCCGGTTCGAGCGTCAAGGTTTGTGGTGGGTTTCTACTCATTTAAAGTCAAGCTGCCGCACTTGGATGTTTTGCAGTAGTCTTGCAATAAATCCTTGGCGCAAATTCGAATTGTAAGAATGAGGCATGTGGCCTCGGAACAAGCCGACGAATTATTATTCGCCGCCCAACATTTTCAGAAGAAACGGCATTACCCGCCGGCCGGTTCGCTCCCAGCGGCGCAGTAAGCTGATACGTTCGGCGATATGTTTCTTTTGGTCTTCTGAAAGGTGTTGAGTCAGGGCGGCAATCCGATCTAACCGCGAATCTGTTTCCTCAAAATGGGTAAGGGTCTGCTGGCGTAGATAGCGCCCGGCGAGCTTGCGTAATTCCGCGACGGCCACGTAGTGGGTCCGCCGGTCGCCGGCGACATAAATCGTCCGCACCGCGCCTAAGTCCTGTAGGTATTTCAATCCTTGGCTGGCGGAGCCTTTGCTCATATTTAGGCGTTCAATCAGCGTATCCATAGCAAGCGGTTTATCAGAAACAAACAACAGACCGTAGATTTCTGCGACCGAACGCGGTTGCCCGAGCGCGGCGGCAAACTGAATAAATAGGTGGATGATCTCAATTTCGACGGGTTGTAAACTCGAATGAGCTGATTCTGGTGGGACAGCGTTGTTCCCTGAACTTCCGGCAAAAACCTCCATAAGATTGAACCTAACATTTTGTAAAAGTTGTTCAAGATTTTCTGAACTAAAAAGTAAGTTTTTAGATTTTCACTAAATCGCTTCCCTATAAATTAGGACTTCAAATGCAGACTTTGCCCTAAGCGATCAGAAAGGAGCATAGAAGTCCCACTTAGGTTCCCAATCTGAATCTTTCCGAAAATAACGATCCCGGCCATCAAGCGGAGATTTTAATAATCCAAGCGACAAGGCCGCCAGCAGTTTCTTTTTCCGTTGGCTCTGCCGCGGGATACCCACTTCGATTTCAGTATATTTGCGATGAGTAAGGACGAACTTGATTGCCTTGTCCACGGCGGGCCACGCGCAATCATTGAATACCGCTATACCGCCGGTCTTCAGCATCTTATCCACATACCACCAATCTAGCAGGGTGTAATCGAAGGTATGCCAGCCATCTATATAGGCAAAATCAATTTTCCGCCCGGACTCAAGCAGCCGTGGAAGGACTTTATAGTCGTAGTCCTCGTGCATCTCATGCCACTCCTTTAAACCAGCCCGAGCAATAGAAGCTAAGGCGCAGCCTTTCCAATCGGGCGTTTGGAGGGGGTCAACTGATAAAAGTTTGCCACCTTGGTTAATTTCCCGCAGCGCGGTCAAAATGGAAAGTGAGGCAACCCCGAAAGCCATGCCAATCTCGATTACCAGGGAAGGTCGTGTGCGCAGAATGGTTTCATAAAGAGCCTCGGCATGAGCCAAACCTATATCAGAGTGCACGGAAATCTTTTCGCCCTTTAAAGTTTGCGCGGTGCGACCAATCAATATTTCCTCAACGATCGGGCATTGTTTGAACAATTTAGACATAGTTTTTTGAGTCCTCCGGCGGACGCAACCAATTAAGCAATTTACTGGCCATTCACCTCTAGGCTGAGGAAACGTTTTGGTGAACATTTTTTTTCAGCTTGGCTAAAAATAAGCTTAATAAATAAAAAATAACAAATTCGGAACAGTTTGAACTTAATAAACAAAGCGAATTATCACTAAGTTATGGCTGCTTGCTTACTAAATGAATGCTGGGCCCGACGAGGTAGATTTTAACTTCCGAGGAAGGACGAGAATTGAAGCCATCAGTTTTTTAGTTTAAAAGTTCTCTGCTTACAAGTGTAAACGCGTTGGTAAACTTTACGCTTTATCTATTTTATGGGAGAAGTGCGTCCTGGCTTTGGATCTAATTCGGCTATGAAAAAGTTTTCCAAGTCATTGAGAGTTAGGTCGCGCACGTTACAAGTCGGTGTCAGATGTATCTTAAATTGACAGTGGCTTCAAAGTTGCTTCTGAGCAAGTGCAGGGAGTTTGGAAGCGCCAGTTAGAAAAATGAATTCGGAACCGCAGCTATCTGGCTGCATTAAAACAGTGCTAGCCACTTTTCCCCTGCTTAGAAAGGATATTTAAGTGCTTTTAAATTTAAACTTTTTGAACAGATTGCGCATTTTAATACAGCTGATGGAATTTTATGTCTCAATCAAAGTTATTTGTCGTTAGTAGTGCGCTGTGCGCCTTGGCGGTATTGGTGCTAGTTGCTTGGCGACTTTATCGGATTTTGGCGCAATCTAAATTCCGTGATTTCAGCCCGGCTTCAAAGATTGCATTTCCGTATCTTAGTAACGATACGGCGACCGCCGAGGCTTTAGTTCGACCGAGGGAGACAGCACCGAGGTGCTCAATCAAATCCTATCCAGTCGCGCCGCCGCAACCTCCGGTTCAGAACAATAAAAGCTATCGTCGGTTTTCTCGCGAATGGTTGGAGAGCACTCTGTCTATGGTGGCAATCATTGGGGATTACTGCATGATCTTGCTGGGATTCGTATTGGCGGCGCTGCTTTGCGAGAGTCGTTTTATATCTTCGTCGTTGAGCACCGTCATGATGCCGTCGCTTTCGAGCATCATGGCTTTGATTTTGGTTGGATCCGGCATCATACTATGGGCTTTCACTGGTCGGGAGTTGTATGCTTTCCGCAGCTTGGCACGTTCATCAAAAACCATGCCCCGGTTTGTTGGGCCGCTGGGTTTTTGTCTGCTGTCATTTATCGGCGTCAGCCAAACGGTGCGGGCTGATCCGCAGGTTCCCTGGATGTTTTTTGTCGCGGCTGGCGCGTTCATCTTATTCAATATTTATAACTGGCGAATGATCCTATGCCGGGTAGTGCGGCTGCCAGTATTATCCTCCCGCTTGCGGCGAAGGTTGGTGGTGATTGGCGGCGGGCCGCAAACGTTGCGCATCCAAAAATCGTTAGAGTCACATCCCGACATGGAATTCATCGGCTGGGTTGAGGCCATCAAGCCTAACCGAGTCCGGGAGTTGGATGAATTTCGCATGGGGCCGCTGCATGAATTGGGAATTATTTTGCACGCCAACGCCATCAACATCGCCATTCTTACTGAATCCGAAAGTTTACAACGCGAAGGCGTGCTCGCGGTCGCGAAGGCGTGTGAAAACGAGCACGTGCAATTCAAGATGGTGCCCCACTTCTTTGAAATCCTCCTGTCCGGCCTGCGCTCGGAAAGCATCGCCGACATTCAATTGCTCGGGGTAGCCGTCTTACCGCTGGGTGGATTTAGGAATCAGGTCGTGAAGCGATTAGTAGATATCGTTGGTGCCCTCGTTGGGCTCATGATCGCGCTGCCTTTGATCATTATCTTTGGTTTCATCGTATATCGCGAATCGCCGGGGCCGATTCTCTATCGGCAACTGCGACAGGGTCGCGGTGGTCGCTTATTTCACATTATCAAAATCCGCAGTATGAAGATGGACGCGGAATCTAGCGGCAAGGCGCAATGGGCCAAACAGCATGATGACCGCCGCCTTAAAATTGGAGCCTTCATGCGTAAATGGAACATTGACGAAGTGCCGCAATTTTGGAACGTGCTCATGGGCGACATGAGTCTGGTCGGACCGCGCCCAGAGCGACCCGAATTGATTGCGCGTTTCAAGTCCAAGATTCCACACTATCAAAGTCGCCACATGTGCCAACCGGGCATCACCGGCTGGGCGCAGGTCAACGGTTGGCGCGGCAATACGGATCTCGACGAGCGCATTCGCCATGACATCTGGTATCTCGAAAACTGGAGTCTCTGGCTGGACTTCATCATTATGGCCAAGACCTTTTATCGGCGTGACAATGCCTACTGACGGTCGCGCAAATCTTTTTCTGAAAATTCGGTGAGCTCCTAAACTGAAGGGTGGTGGTGTGTTTTCGATGGTGAGGTAAATTTTTCCAGCTTCCCAACCGCCGCGCATTTCATCAAATGTTTTCAAATCCAAAATTTGATCATTATCGATTTTCATCGCGGACGTTTTCAGGTGGTGTCCTAATTTGGAATTTTAACCCGAAGCAAAGGCGGGTTAAATCATATCTTGAGAAATCTGTTTCGCTGGTTCCAGCGGTTTCTTAGAAAGCGGAAACAGTGTTCAAATCTCACTCTCTCCGCAGTTTCATGGTTCCCGGCTTTCAATTTTCAAAACTCCGGCCGATCACGCTTACCACAACCAATTATTGCTGGTAATGAAGTCGCTGAATCGGGCCAACCATTCGCAACCGTAGCCGCAGACAGGCTGGAAATAGTAGGGGGGTTCGGTTGGTGATCGGTTTTCAGATTCAACCAGTTGTTGGCTGTGAATTCGCTTTACAGGCAGAACGCAAATAATTATTCTTACGCACTAATTTACTTATGGAAGCCAAGACGAAGACGATCGAATCATTCAAAACGCACGCGAAAGACACCGGTTCTGCCGACGTGCAAGTCGCGCTGCTCACGCACCGCATCAACCATTTGACCGAACATTTGCAGACGGCCAAGAAAGATCACAGCTCCCGCCGTGGCCTTTTGATGATGGTCAGCCAGCGCCGCCGCCTGCTTGATTATTTGCAGACGACTGACGTGACCCGCTACCAGGCGGTCACCAAAAAGCTCAAGCTGCGCAAGTAAGTTCGTCGTATTTAATTTACGGAAGGCGCGGCTTTTTCACGAAGCCCGCCTTTCGTTTTTGGAATTCCGGTGGGCCGCGCGAACCTTCGGATTCCTCCAACCAAAAAAACTCACGCGGAAAAACTCCGTCGCTCTCAGGAAATTTCATTCAGCTCCGAATTCTTTTTTCGGGGTTCACTGAAGTTCCTTGGGGGGTGGCGGAAAGAAAATTATGTCACATAAAATCACTGCCGCCATTGGCGACAAACAACTCATCATTGAATCCGGCAAGCTGGCCAAACAGGCCGACGGCGCCGTGACCGTGCAGATGGGCGAAACCATCATCCTCGTAGCCGCCGTCGCGGCGACGAAAGCCAAAGACGGCCAGGACTTTTTCCCGCTCACGGTTGACTACCGCGAAAAAGCGGCGTCCGCTGGTAAATTCCCCGGCGGCTATTTCAAGCGCGAAGGCCGTCCGACGGAAAAAGAAATTCTCACCTGCCGCCTCACTGACCGTCCGATCCGCCCGCTGTTTCCGAAAGGCTGGTATAACGAAGTGCAAGTCCAGACCGTCGTGTTGAGCGCGGATGGCGAAAACGATCCTGATATTTTGAGCATCATCGGCGCGAGTGCGGCGCTGATGGTTTCTGACATTCCGTGGGCCGGCCCGCTTGGTGCCGCGCGCATCGGTCGCGTCGGTGGAAAATTTATTGCCAACCCCACGCACGCGGAACAGGCGGACAGCGATCTCGACCTCGTCTATGTCGGCAACGAAAAAGACATCGTCATGTATGAAGGCGCGGCCAACGAAATTTCCGAGGCGGACTTCATTGCTGCGCTGAAATTTGCGCAGGAAGCCGTCCAGCCGCAGATCACCGCACAGAAAGAACTCGCCGCGAAAGTTGGCAAGCCGAAGCGCGCGATCACCCTCAAAATTGTCCCTGACGAAATTCTCGCCGATGCGAAACATCTCGCGGGCGACCGTTTCGTTCCCGCGTTGTTGCTCCCGGGCAAACTGAATCGCGAAGGTGCTTGTAACGCCATCAAGAATGAAGTCGGCGAAAAACTCGTCGCTAAATTCGGTGCGGAGAAGGTCACGCAATTCGTCATCAATGACGCCTTTTATTACATCCAAAAAGAAGCCGTCCGCAAATTAATCCTTGAAAGCGGCAAGCGCCTCGACGGTCGCGCATTTGATACGGTTCGCCCGATTTCCTGCGAAGTGGGCGTGCTCCCGCGCTCGCACGGTTCCGCGATTTTTGCACGCGGCGAAACGCAGGCCGTTTCGCTCGTCACGCTCGGCACGGGCGACGACACGCAGGAATTTGATTCCTACACCGGCGGTCGCACGGAAAAGAAATTTTTGTTGCACTACAACTTTCCGAATTTCTCCGTCGGTGAAACCGGACGCATCAGCGGCCCTGGTCGCCGCGAAATCGGCCACGGCGCTCTCGCCGAACGTTCCATCGAGCCGATGTTGCCGAAAGATTATCCCTACGCCGTGCGCGTCGTCAGCGAGATCATGGAATCCAACGGTTCCACCTCGATGGCTTCCGTCTGCGGCGGCACGCTCGCGTTGCTCGACGCCGGTGTCCCGTTGACCCGCCCTGTGGCCGGCATCAGCGTTGGTATCTGCACCGAATACAGCGGCGACAACATTTCCAAATACAAACTCCTCACCGACATCATCGGCTGGGAAGACGCGTATTGCGACATGGATTGCAAAATCGCCGGCACTGACAAAGGCATCACCGGTTTCCAACTCGACTTGAAGCTCAAAGGCATTCCCTTCGCGCTCATGGTTGAGACGGTTGAGAAAGCCCGCATCGCCCGCCTGCACATTTTGGCGGAGATGGCGAAGACCATTTCCACCGCGCGCACTGAGTTGAGCAAATACGCTCCGCGCATCCAAGTCATCAAGATCAATCCTGAAAAAATCGGCGCGCTCATCGGACCGGGCGGCAAGAACATCAAGCGCCTCGTCGAAGAATCTGGTTGCGAGATTGACATCGAGGACGACGGCACGGTCAATGTGTTCTCCGTTTCGGCGGAAGGTATGAAGATCGCCGTGGACGCCATCACCGGTTTGGGTGCCGAGGCTGAAATCGGCAAGATTTACCGTGGTAAAGTGGTCACGATCAAAGAATTCGGCGCGTTCGTCGAATTCCTTCCGGGAAAAGACGGACTCGTTCACATCAGCGAGCTGGCCAACTTCCGCGTCAAACGCACCGAAGACATCGTCAAAGAGGGCGATGACATCACGGTGAAATGCCTCGGCGTAGATGAAAAAGGCCGCGTGCGCCTCTCGCGCAAAGCCGCGATGGAAGACCGCGATAAGGAAGAAGCTGGCGCGGCGGAGGCTCCGGCCCCGCAGGTGTAATTCGTTTTAGTAAAATTCAAAAGCGCGGATGGCGAAAGCCGTCCGCGCCTTTTTTGCGGAGTGCGCCAATCATCGGGCGCTGCGACGACCGGATTTGCGAGTTGCCTCAATTTTTCGTGAATGCCCAGCCAGTTGCTGCTGTTGGGGCGAGGCCCGGGCGGTGGCCGCCGGTTGGAACGCCGTGCCGTAGGCGGACAGCACGGCGGCGTCCATGGGATCGGTCTTAGCGCGCTGGCCCTGGGCGCGGGCGAAGTAGCGAACCCGTCCAGCTTCGAGAATGCTGACCGGGATGTGCGCGGCGTGGAGGAGGCGCACGACCGACGGTTCGTAACCGTCGGTGGCTTCGCAAACAAGGTGCGCTTTGGGATGCGCCCGCAGATGTTTGAGTAGTTGGGCGTGACCTTTGGCATCATTGGCCAGGAGGTGAAAACGGTCTGCGAGATGGAGTTGCAAATTGGACCTGGCAACGTCGAGGCCGACATGGAGGATGGGGGATTGTGCTGACTCATACTTGTGGATACGAGCTGCGATGATGGGTAGTTGTCGAGCTCAAGCAACGGTTCGAGTTTAGGACAAGGGGCACGCGCGGAACGAGCTGACGAACGCATCACGTCACAGCGTATGCGAGGAGCGGAGGTTCCCACGTGCGCTATCCTCCATCCGGTGAACAAACAATTGCTCACGGTAAGCTTGGCCGAATTATTGATGGCCCCAGCGCACCGGTAAAATGTCAGGCCGGAGATGCTTGACGTCGCGCCGTCCACAACTTGAAATGCGCGGTTTCGATTGGCGCCTATGACGGTCAGCAAATCCGAACCAGGGCCGACCATGTTGAGGTTGTTGCTGATGGTCAGGCCGACGCTGATATTGTTGGTAATGATGCCTGTCACTGCGAACGTAATGAGGTCACCATTATGGGCAGTTGGCAACAGCGTGCGCAGCGTGCCCGGTTCGCTCGGCGCACCGTTCGTCACCACAAGGATTGCCGCTTGGGCTGCGCCCCATGTCAACGCCAGTGAGCAGAAACTAACAAGCAAGGAAGAACGCAGCGTCCGAATGACAGCTGAAAAAGGTTTCATAAACTGGTTTCTGAATTCGCTCCGTAAATAATCTACGCGGTTATAGGATGCACGCGGAAATATTCAGTTGTGTCCCCGGCCGCACAGTTTTTGTGTTTCCAAACCTTTGCTGTTAACATTCACGAATGAAATTTCTGATCAGCATAATGTGCATTTGGGGAGTTGCCTTGGAACTTACCGCCTCCGCCTCGGAATCAGTCTGGTCGCGCGTCGTCGTCATCGGTGCGAGTGCCTCGGCGGGATTTGTTTTGACGGAACCGTTCGGTGGCACCAACACGGCGTGCTGCAAGTTGCATCATTACCTTGATGCTGCTATCGTCCCACCGCACGCGCAGGTGAAAAATGTTGCGACCGCGCTTTTTT
Organism: Limisphaerales bacterium; assembly: GCA_025362675.1. Taxonomy (GTDB): domain Bacteria; phylum Verrucomicrobiota; class Verrucomicrobiia; order Limisphaerales; family UBA11358; genus UBA11358. The sequence continues at coordinate 13,936 of JANYFN010000303.1, forward strand.
TCCTAAGTCCCGATGCACTGGCCGCGCAGGAAACCGAGGCCGCGACCAATAGCCACCCTACACTCGTCGTCGCCACGGATTTTCTGTTCTGGTTCTGTTACGGTCAGGGAGATACCGACGCGGAACGCGCGGAGCATTTTGAAGCCGGTTTGCAAGCACTGGAAAAAATCCGTTGCCCACTGCTCGTCGGCGACATTCCCGATGCGTCCTCCGCCACGAACACCGGCATCATCAGCGCCGAGCAAGTTCCGAGTGAAACCGCGCGGCTGGCAGCCAACGCGCGCTTGAAATCGTGGGCGGCAAAACATTCGCAAGTGACCATCGTCCCGCTGGCGGAATTCATGCTCGCCACCAAAGCCAATGCCGCCATCAAAATTCGCGAAATCAGTTTGCCAGCCGGAAAAACCCGCGCGCTTTTACAAGCCGACGGCCTACACCCCAACGCACGCGGTGCGGCGGTCTTATCGCTCGGAGTGTTAGACGCATTTGTGAAAGCGCATGCGAAAATTCCAGCGAAAGACATCCGCTGGAACATAGATGCCGTTTTACAAAGCGGCTTACAATCAGCTAGATAACCGATGACGTTACCGCTGGTTGTCAGAGCCGGCAACTCGGCAAATCACTCCCGCCGCACGCAGCGAAAGCCATTGTTATAGCCGGAAAATGTCGGCGGTTTATTGCCACGATACGCGCAGCGGGCCTCGTTTGCCGTAGCGCTCCAACTACCACCACGGACCACTCGATTTAATCCGATTTCAGGACCGGTTGGGTTATTAGTTGTAGGTTGTCCATAAGGGGTGCCATACCAATCCCAACACCATTGACTCACATTCCCCGCCATGTCATTCAGACTATATCCATTGGGCACGAATACCCCCACCGGACTAGTGTAAGGGAATGTGCCGTCATTGAAGTCTGGGTCATAGCCAAGTGCTGTCGTGGCATCATAGAAAAAGCCATTCGCATCTAAGGTCGCAGACTTACCAGAAAAATTTGCATAATTCCAATAGATGCTATCGCCGAAGGGAAAACGCTGGCTGGTCAGGCCGCCGCGGGCCGCCGTTTCCCACTCCGCTTCCGTCGGCAACCGATAACCATTGGCCGTCCAATTGGGGTAAACCGCATTGAGATTCAGATTCGTATACACTTTCGTCAGGTTAGTATCAGTGTAATACACCGGCACCAAGCCCATCTTCACGGAACGCGCATTGCACCACTTGACACAATCATACCAATTGACGCTTTGCACAGGATGATCCTCCGCCTTGCCTGCGCCAGTGTGATCAAAATGGAATCCGTGGTTGGTAGCCCAATTATAAACAAACACCCACTGACTGTATGAGACTAGATTTGTATCCATTAAAAAACGGGAAACAATAATATTGGTCGGCGAGTTATCATTCGGGTCAAAACTATCGTGATCATTTAACCGATCGCCAATGGTGTAAACAGCGGCGGGGATATTTGTCATCCCACTATTGGGAAAGAAACCTTGAAAAACAAGGCGGTTGGTAGCCGAAAAATTACCCGCCGCATCCACGGCAAATGACTCCAATAAGTTAGTGTCTAAACCAACCAAAAGATTAGTGCTTGTCCAGTTAGTAAAACCATCCGTGCTTACCGCTTCCGCCCAGCCGCCGTGATTGATCTGCACCCAGACATCGGCAATCTGCCCGTTATCACTGGCCTTACCTGTGGCCATAATATATTGACTGCTCAACTTTTGATTCACAGTCGGAAACGTGATGGCATTGGTGGGCCGCAAGACATCATTAAAACTAGCAATGAGTGTCATATTAGAAGCGAGATTGAAATTTACCGACCTATTCGTAGTCATCGGAACATCACCACTCCAATAGGAAAAGAAGAACCCGTTGGTCGAGACAGCCTTCATGCTATAATTGCCACCTAAGGCCAGCGACTGTCCGTCGTAATTCGGGGTAACTAATCCACCGGTAACGATTTGAACATTCACGATCGCACTGACTACATAGACAATTTTGAATGTATTCGTATTTGAAATGTTGCCAGCGTCATCCTTTGCGTAAGCGGAAATAGTGTTTGTTCCCGGTATTAAATTCAATGACGCTGACCAAGCGGACCAGTTAGTGACCGGGCCGGCCAAAGCCCAGTCGTCTAGGTTTAGATGATAAAACACACCAGCCACGGCCGTATTATCTGCCGCCGTGCCTTTCACCGTAAATACGCTATTACTCCAGTGCTGGCCGACGGTAATATTTGTTATCGTCAAGGTGGGCTTCTGAACGTCCACAAAGTTAGCCGTGAACACCGAGTTAGACGCCATCAAGAACGTTAGAACCGGCTTGTTCGCGACGATAGCCCCGCCAGCATCGGTCCAGTTTGTGAAAGCAAATCCCATCATCGGTGTCGCCGTAAGTGTGTAGTTCTTACCGATCTGCAATAACGAACCATTCAGCGCGGGACTGATGCTCCCCTTACCGTTTGTGTTCACAGTCAATAGCGAACTCAACACATAGACGATTTTTACCGTATTTGTCACCGAAAAATTACCAGCCGCATCTACGGCATAAGTGCCAATCGTGTTTGTGCCCGGAATCAAGGTCACATCCACAAACCAGTTGGCCCAGCCATCGCCGGTATTGACTCCGTCCCAAGTGGAGTAATTAAAATTATAAAATAGGTTTGCTACCCCCACATTATCAGCCGCCTTGCCTTCGACCCTAAAAGTATCATTGCTCACTTTGCCGCTGACGGGAATATTTATAATTCTCACCGTCGGCTTGCTGGTATCCACGAAGTTTGCCGTGAAGGACAAATTGGAAGCCATCGTGAATGTCAGCGCTGGCTTGGTGGTTATAATGATGTCGTTGACATCCTGCCAGTTCGCGAACGCAAATCCCACTGCCGGTGCGGCGATGAGCGTGTAGTTCTTTCCGATTTGTAATAAGGAACCATTTAATGCCGGGTTGATGCTCCCCTTACCGTTCGTGCTCACCGTCAATTGCGCACTCACCACATAGACCAACTTCGCGGTGTTCGTAAGTGAGATATTTCCCGCGATATCTACGGCATACGTTGAAATTGAATTGGTGCCCGGGTTAAGTCCAAGGTCAACGAACCAGTTCGACCAGTTATTGTCGGATTTGGCAGTATTCCAAATAGTTTTGTTCAAGCTGTAGAAAACGTTGGTCACGGCTACATTGTCACCAGCCTTGCCTTTGACCGTGAATACATCGTTACTCACTTTGCCACTAATTGGAAGGTTGGTGATGCTCACCGTTGGCTTGGTGATGTCCACGAAATTGGCAGTGAACGATAAACCAGTAGCCATTTGGAAAGTCAGCACCGGCTTATTGGTGGCGATAGATCCATTTTCATAGGTCCAACTTGCGAAGGCAAAACCGGGAGCAGGCGTGGCGGCTAGTTTATAAGTATTACCCAAATTTAATAACTGTCCATTGCTGGCGCCGGAGATACTGCCGCTCCCGCCGAGATTCAACGTTATCGGGCTACCGACCAGATAGTTGAGCGTGCGCGTGACGGTCGCGGAGTAATTACTGCTGGTATCAAGCGCCCGGATGCGCACCGTATTTGGACCAGGTATTAAATCATTCACCGTGGCCGACCAGTTATTAGTTCCAGTTGCGGTCTGATAGTCATTCGTGCCGGACGAATTTTCCAGACGATACTGAACTTGAGCCACAGTAATATTGTCGCCCGCCGTGCCCTTAATAAGCACAAAAGGATTGGTCACACTCGCTCCGATTACTGGCGCAATGACAGTGACCGTCGGCGGCGTGACGTCGCTGGCGAACCCAAGAGCTAGCGTAATTCCACCAGTTAATCCGCCATAGCCATCCACAGCGAAATTGTATTGCGTTCCCGCCGTGGCTTTAAATGAAATTTGGGCGGGGTTGGCAGTGTTGGCGGCTACCTGAGTAAGTTGATTCAGCACGTTACCGGTATAAGCGGCTAATAAGGGTTGGAAGGAAACGCCGGTGGCTTTGAGCGCCACGATCCCATTGGACGGTGCGATCCAACTCCACCACAGCGAATGGCCACCGATATTGCTGGCATGATTCGGTTCGCCGGTTTCTTTGAAGGCAAAATTGTTATTAGCAAATATCGTAGCTGAGGCCCCAGTGATGACTGAGCGGTTGGTGAAATTATCGTTGGCCGGGATATCCGCCGTGGTAGCGATCTGCATACTGACGTTATCTATGAAAAATTGGGTGTAAGCCGCGAAGACGTTCGCCGTGGCCGCCACAAAATGAAAGGTCACGGTCTTGCCGGCGTATTTGGAGCCGGCGACGGTAGCGATGCGGGCGGTAAATGGAGTGTAACCGCTTGTTGGAGTCAGATTGGAAACTGGACCACCTTGATCCAGAATATTTTGACTTGAATCTTTTAGTTGAATGTAAAGTGTGGCATCTAGGCTTGTATTTGCATCCGTCGTGAAAACGTTGTAGTGGAAACTTAAAGTCGCGCTGATCAAGTTGCTTGGGAAAGTGATCGTCTGGTAAACGTCCTGCGAATAATTATTACCACCAGCTAAGAGGAGACATTCGTCGCTGCCACCGTAAGCACCGGCGGCCGAAAGCACATTGAGGTCTGCGGAGGGTGCCGGCACAATTTGCCAAGGCGAAATAGTCGCGGAACTGGATTCAAATCCGCCATTTACAAACAATTCAGTTTGACCAAAAGCCGGATTCAATATCAGGCAGAACACGGCGCCCAGCGCGATGATTAGATTTCGCATAGGCAGCATTATGGCATTGAACATGACGTTCGCAAGATGCAGTCGGCCCAAAATGAAAACAATCGGCAGCGGCAACTCTGGCGACTCACTTGAGCCCGCCCAGCACATCGGTGCCGAAGACATCGGAAAAGAAATTATCGCTTCGCAACTGGAGCATGAGGCCGAGCGGAACGGCCAATTCCAGAGGGCTTTTCACATTATTTAACGTGAGGTTTTCAATCCCGATTTTTTGTTCCCGATTGTTCTGCGGGTTTTTCAGATCTATAAATTTCGCCGTGCCGATGCTGATCTTAAGCGCGTCCACGCCAGCAAAATCGAGCCCAGTTCGTTTCTTGAACTCGGCGAGGCCGGTATCTTTTTTCACTTTCCCTTGGGGAGATGGCAGGGTCAATCCCAGCTCGAATAGATTAGTTTTGCCGGCTTCATTTTTGACGATGACTAGCTCGCTGAGATTGAAGCGCACCTGCGTGAGGTGAATTTTATTGTGCGCGAGTGCCGCCTGATCGTATTCCACAAAGACTTCCGGGATCATGAGCAACGGCGTGTCGCCGAAGCCCGCCGGATTGCGCAACTTAAAATCCTTCAGGCTTATCACCGGCTCGCGCAGCCCGACATGAAAACTACCGATCTCCGCCACCATGCCTGTTTGCGCGAGAATGTTTTGCTCCACGATCCGCCGCATGATTTTATCGCGGCCAAAAAATAAAGCGGTTAGGGACAGCCCCGTGAGCACCAACAAAATCACGAACGCGATCAATAACCATTTGATTAGCCGTTTCATAATATTTCCCCTTCACACGCGCACGTCTTCTGGACTGACCTCCAGACATTCGTCTTGATCTTCCCACACCACCGCCGCGTAAAGCTCCAACAATCTGGGCGCGATGCCCTGTCCTGCTTGCACCAGCATTTTTTCGGCTGACTGCGCCGCCTCTTCGAATGCCGCATCGTAATTCCCTGAAGCTTTCCGTTGCCGATCATCCCAATGCGCCACCGCGTGGATCGGCGCGTATTCCTTCGACCAAAAATCGAGCTCCAACCGCACGCTTTCTGGAATCTCTTCGAACGGCACTAAAATCTCATTGCAATGTTGGCAGATCAAACCCTCCGTATGGACATCGCGCGAGAGCAACGGCAGAAACGGCGCGCGACAACACGGCGATTCCGTGTAGCCCGCCGGGATGGATACCACGCGTTTGAACCAAATTTGTTTCTCATGCGCCACCTGCGCGGCCAGCCGGTAGGAACCGACGAGCGGATGTGACAAGCGCCAGGCGCGCCCCTGCAACTGACCGAGCGTCTGCGCGAGCCAGCGGCCCAACGTCAGGTCATCCCAATGACGGAAGACGCTACCGTATTGTTTCCACAGTGCGTCGAGCGGCGCTTCGGATTCAAAAGCCATAGCTGTAGTTTGGCGCGGGGAAAACGTTTTGTCGAGCGGGGTTGGATCGCGTTCCAGCATTTGAACATTCCCACCACGCGCCATCAGCTTCACCAGGCCGGATCGCATCGGCCCAAATAAAAGTCTCGCTCGCTCGGTCAGCCAATGTCCTACCCGCTCCGGTAAATTTTTTGCATATGACATTTATAAACCTGATTCTGCAACGCTATCGCACCAAACTGATCCGCCAATTCGGCAACGCCTCACTCATCCGCCGCGCGAATGGCCAACATCATCTCATCGGCGGAACGGACGCGGATCGCAGCGCCGCCAACGAATGGGTTTCGCTCTTCGCCCATGAAATCGTTTTCACACCGTGTGCCTCCTGAACGAACAGGCGCGGCCCAAATTTGTATTCAGCCAGCTTTAAACCGCCGCAAACAAAGCATCGCCAAGCGAACCAGAATTTTTTATGACAGCGCGGAGCGCAGGTTTTGGCACAGTTGAAGTGGAAACCGCATTTAGCTTAAATCTGAGTCATCTCCGCCCGCCGGAATTTTTTAAGATGGACCAAATTGCGGGCGTCATCTTCCCGTTTTCAACGAGCAGCTTGAAAACCAGCGCAGGCCGGCCAGGGAGAGCGGTTTTGAATTAGAATAAAAAAAGCCCAATAACGCTAAGTTATTGGGGATTTAATGGCGACCCTACGGGGAATCGAACCCCGGCTACCTCCGTGAAAGGGAGGTGTCCTAACCGCTAGACCATAGGGTCGTAAAAGGTCGTGAAATATATCAGCCAATCCGAACATGTCACGCGGAAATTCAAGTTTGCTACACACATTTATTTGCGATAAGTTGCCGACTCTTTTGCATGAAAATTTTTATTGATGGCAAACTTTGCAGCGAACGTGATGCGAAAATCTCCGTGTTCGATCACGGCCTGCTTTATGGCGACGGTGTTTTCGAGGGCATCCGCGCCTACAACGGTCGCGTTTTCAAGCTCAAGGAACACATCGACCGCCTCTATTATTCTGCCAAAGCGATTCTCCTGGAAATCCCCATGACGCACGCGCAGATGATGAAGGCCACCGTGGATACCATCCGCGCCAATAAATTTCGCGATTGCTACATCCGCCTCATCGTCACGCGCGGTGTGGGCACGCTCGGCCTGAATCCGCGCAGTTGCAAAAAGCCGTCCGTGATCATCATCGCCGGCAAAATTCAAGTGTATCCGGCGGAACTCTACGCGCGCGGCATGGACATCGTGACTGTGCCGACCGTGCGCAATTTGCACAGCGCAGTGAATCCCGCCATCAAGTCGCTCAATTATTTGAACAACATTCTCGCCAAAATCGAGGCGAACAATGCCGGCGTGGAAGAAGCCATCATGTTGAACTCCGAAGGTTTCGTCTCCGAATGCACGGCGGATAATTTATTCATCATCAAAAATGGCGCGCTGTTCACGCCGCCGAATTCAGCCGGCGCACTTTACGGCATCACGCGCGGCACGGTGATGGAATTGGCGGAACAACTCGGCGTCAAAGTGTCTGAGCCGAACCTGACGCGCTACGATTTGTTCAATGCGGATGAATGTTTCCTCACCGGCACCGGTGCGGAGATCATGCCCGTGATCAAGATTGACGGCCGCATCATCGGCAGCGGCAAACCCGGCGCGCTCACACGCAAGCTGGTGGATGCCTACCATGCGCTCACGAAAGTTTCCGGCGAGCCCATCTGAAAAATCTGGATCATCGCCTCAGTTTCAGCGATGAGCGAAAAATCGAAAGGGCGACTCAGTAACGAGTCGCCCTTTTAGTTTCCGTGGAAGATTTATTATTTTGCAGCTTCCGTCGGCAGCTTCGCTTCGTTCCAACCTTCAATGCCCGCCGCCATGTGTTTGATATTCGTGTAGCCCAACTTCTTCGCCGCCACCGCCGCCTGCGCATACGCCGGGCAATGCGGATTGCCGCAATACGCGATGATCAGCGCATTTTTATCCGTCGGCAATTTGTTCGCCAGATCGCTTTTGATATTCGACCAACTCAACGCCCCCGGCACATGCCCCGCCTTGTAAGAGCCAGAACTATTCGCATCAATGATCACCGCCGACTTGGCATCGGCCGCCGCCTTGACGTCCTTCATGCTGATGTCGGCGAATTCACCGGCGTAAACCGAGGCGGAGACAAACGCCGCCGCCAAGAGTGCAAAGAATTTTTTCATA
>JANYFN010000014.1 GCA_025362675.1 Limisphaerales bacterium
CTTTCGCCTGCGGCAAATCGCTTGGCTGCGCCGCCCACGGGATATAAGGCTTACCTTGCTTTTCCCACTCGGCCAATTGCGGCGCGAGTTTCGCGATGAGTTGCTGCTCGTATTGATTCCAGGCGGCTTCGCGCGTTTTGATTTCGTCTCCGGGAATCGGCCAGTTCTCGCGAGCGGAAACGAATTGCGAGACAAGCGAAAGCGCCGCCGCAAACAAAATTTTATTTTTCATGAGTTAGTGTTTTCCCAGCGAATACTCGCCAATGAGTGAGTTGAGATATTTTTCCAAGTTGGTGTAGCCATCGCCGTTCAAATCTTTGGTCGCATCGCTCGCGTCACTGGAATTCAAGCCGTGAGATTTTTCCCACGCGTCGGGAATGCCGTCGCCATCCGTGTCCCAATCGGCGGCGCGATGGACTTCGGGATAATTGTCCCAGCCGCCGACATCATCCTGCGAGTCTGGCAGTCCGGGGATGCCGGTCTTGCTGCCCTTGAATTTCACCGCGCCGCTGCGGACTTCGGCGATGATGCGTGTGTCGTGTTCGTCGAGCACCGGGAAATTACAGCCGACATCGGCGAGAACATTCGTATAAGCCTCGGCAGCACTTTGCGTTTTTACAAATGACGGGAAAAATTCTTTTTCAACCCACGCGCTGTAAGTCTCCGGTAATTTTCCACCGCGCTCCGTCGTCATTTCGCGACCCGCTTCTTGATTCGTCACACCGAAATGACCGGGCATCACGTTGCCGGAAAAATAATACTGCTGCGTGCCGGGAAACCCGCCGTATTGCGCGTTAAGCGCGTAGAAAAAATCCGTAGCCGGACCAGGCTGATAATAATTGTTCACGAAGTTCACCTCATGCGCGCCGCCATCCGTCGCGCGATGTTTCCAATTGAAGACAACATTATTCCGCAAGTCCATACGTCCGGCGTAGGTTGCAGGATTTTTATTTAAGCCGCCGGCCAGGCTCCAATTGCGGCCTTCGTTGTTCGCCAAAAGATTGTGATGAAAGCTGCCAATGTCGCCGCCGATACTCGCGGCATAGCCATGCTGCGTGCCGGGCGGATATTTTTTGTGGCCGGCGGCGTTGAGCGCCTCGGATATCAAGTTGCGCTGGAAGGTAATGTTCTTCGCGCTGCGCGAACTGAAGGCTTCATCGAGCGTCCAACTGATGGAACAGTGATCAATGATGCAATCGTTCGCCGAAGCCATACCCATACCGTCGAGCGTGGTGCCAGAAATATTTCCCGGTCGCACGCGCAGGTAACGGATGATGACATTCGTCGCGCCCAACATTCCGAAATTATATTTGCGGAGACAGATGCCCTTGCCCGGCGCAGTCTGCCCGGCAATGGTGAGATTGGAATTCGTTTTACGGACGATGAGCCGCGACTCCAGTGTGATGAGGCCGGAAACATCAAACACAACCGTCCTCAGGCCAGTCTGCTCCACCGCATCGCGCAAACTACCTGGGCCAGCATCATTCAAATTTGTGACATGCAACACGCGCCCGCCGCGTCCACCTGAGGCGAGGCGTCCGTAACCCTCTGCTGTAGGGAATGCGATTACGCCGTCCAATGCACTCGCAGCGGAAATTGACACCAACAAGGCCAGCGCGGATAAAACAAACAGGGAGGAATTTTTCATCAGGTAAATGTTCAGACGCGGAGCAGCGACTTTGGTTATGGTTTAATTGAAATAATTGGATAGTAAAAAGCCGGGGCCAAGTTTGCACTCAACCCCGGCAATGAATTTATGCCGTTTTTGACTTACGGGAAGACAAGGCGATAAAACACGCAGTTAGTTCCAATCGTATTGGTTATAGTAACCGCAGTGTTCGTCCAGGAACCTGCAATGCTCGTCCAAGTATAATTGGTATCGGCAGCCAAGCCGACTGTAATTGGCGTAACCAGATTCTGCAGACGCCAACCCTGATAAGACGCATCCCAAGAGAATTGTCCTACAATGTTAGTTCCACTGCCGTCACCGACAAAGCTGTTGGTAAAGATCGGCCCAGATGCCGCGCTCACCACTCCGATTGTCCCGGACGGCCACAATTGGGTTAAATCCCACGCCAAGCCAGCACCGGGAATTGTTGGGCTAATGACTGGATAGGTGTTGGTCGAAGTGCCGGTAGGTAAAGGATTCCCACCGCCAGCATATTGAAACAGGGTGAACGATTGTCCTGCTGCAAAAGTGCCAGATATATTGGTAATGACCAGAGTGCAGCCGCTTTGCGTGCGGGCAGCCGCACTGCCGCCGAAGTCTTGGAAGCCAGACAGCAACTTTGTATTGGCTGAACCAATGATATCCACCTTAAATATGTTAGTGGAGCCTTGCGATAGCAAGACGCGTCCCGGGAAACCCGAAGCGGTTCCCGCTTGGATGGTAGTGGTAGCAACACCGTCGCCTCCGGGGATAATGGTCGCACCCGATGCGGCGGTGAAAGTTCCGGTCAACGTAATGATCCCTTCACCAGTGTCCTTGAATGTGCCATTAACTGCAATGTTCACACCAGTGATTGCACCACGGTTAACTAGAGTGCCGCCTACACCAACAGAAGAAGACGTGCCAATGCTTGCAAAGCCTGCGCCAAGATTGTTAACTAACAGCCCGCCTGCGACAGTGAAAGTCCCGTTCATCGCACCTGAATTGGTAACAACACCGCCGCTTTGAACCACTAATGCACCGCTAACCGTTCCCGATGAAGTAGCTCTACCTGCGCTCGTAAGATTACCACTGATCGTTCCTGAATAGGTCATGGCAGCACCCGCACCCACTGTCACCGAGGCAACCGAACCAGATCCAGTCAACGATCCCGCGTTCAAGACGATTGAAACAGAAGTTGCTCCGTCAATTTCCAAACTATTGGAGCCAGTTTTCGTCAAAATTGAGCTGCCAATAATGCTGCCGCCGCCAGAGTTATTTAGGACATAGCTGTTGGCCGTGTTCGACATGGCGATGGAGCCAGGCAAAACAACCGCGCCTGCATCTAGGCTGAGATTAAATTGTAGTGCAGAGTCATCAAAAGAAACATTGTCGCCGGCGGCAAAGTTCGTGTGCAGTCCAGTCGTCAAGTCTAGCCAGTTTTTGGTGGCATTATCCCAATTGGCGCTTGCATAACCCTGCCACAAAAGATTTTTTGGCGTGTTCAAGATGATCTGAAAGTCATCCTGCAACGGATCAACGCTATCAACCACCACTTGGCCATTAATTCCGCTCAAGTTGAATTTAGTGAAGTTCGGCGAAGCTCCAGCCATACGCTTGAACAGCGGGATTTGCGATCCATTCGTCAGACTTAGGGGGTTTTTAATGGCTGCTAGCACAAAGCTATTGCTGGCAGTCATGTTGAAATTCGTGGCATAAACCGCCGCCACTGTGCTGGTCGCATTCAAAGTCAAGGTCAGCGTGGAACCGTTCGCAAACGCTATAAAGTCAAGCGCCTGATTTGTCCCAGCGACTGTGTTTGAAACAACCAAGCTGGCGTTGTTACTCACAATTATGAAGTTGTTGCGCGATGAACCATACGCAGGGCCCCCAACATTAATTGTGTTTGCCAAAAGATTGCCACCATTGAGGAGAGTTACTTGACCATACTCGGTGTTGCCCCCAGAACCGAGTCCATTTGGATTAGACTCGGTCGTGTATCCGAGTGTCAGAGATTTATTGACCCGAGCGATACCGTTGCTATTCACAGTGAATTGGCCTTCGCAATAGCCGCCGTAAGCATAATTTGCATTGGTCGCTTCACCGGCATGTTCGCGAAATCCAAGAATCATCGTGTTCGCGTCCAACGTGCCTTTGCCCATCAAGAAACCACCTGCATAATTCGGCGTGCTTCCTGACTGAATCTTGGTCCGATCACGACCGATGTAAAAGCGGTCAACCAACATATCTAGACTGCCTTTAGAAAGGTCAACTGTGCATTTAATGTTGCTGTTAGCTGTGTTGGTGGCCCCACCATCAGACTCGCAATACATCGACATGCGACCACCATTCGTCCCGCGAAAAATTGCGATTGGGTTACTCGCCGCAAAAATCGTGTTAAATTGAACCGTGCAACGGCTATTAGCACCGGCGATACAGACACCATCCACATTGAAGATATTGGAAATACCAAAGCTGATCACAGGTTGAGTTCCAGATCCGCTTAATTCAGAAGCCTGCACAAGGCTGAACCCATACCGCCGGCTGTCAGAATTTGTGTAATTATACGGATCTGCAAAAACTGCCTTGACACTATTCGTGCGGGCAAAATTGATCGTGGGAATAGCGCTGCGAGGTTGACCACCATAATTATTTTGATCGTTGTAATTTCGATAGTTCGGAAACAATGTATAATCAGCCAGTCCGAAACGGTTCACATCGCACGCCAGATTGCCCAAGCCAGAACAATCAAATGTGTAGGCCTGTTGGTTATCAACATAGCTGTAAAAATTAGCGGTTTCATTATTCACGGCTAGCGTCCCTCCAATTCCTTGTAGAGTTACAGTCATGCCACCAAGTCCGGTATAAACATTTAACACATCCTTCAATAAGCTAAAGCCCTGGCTGCCAGTGGCGGCGAGCGTCACCCCCGGATTCAGTGATAATGTATAGGTTTTGAAAGCGCTGTTTGTTGGGGCAAACCGAATAGAGGAAACGATTGTATTGGCCGTCACAAATACGTTCGTAATCGTTGCGGCATTCGTAGCGCCCGATTGGGCAAATATGACATCGTCTGACGCCCCGGGCACGGAAGCACCAACCCAGTTTCCAGCATCATTCCAGTTAGTGCTGACACCAGAAAGGTAGTCTGCTCCACTCCAAATTTTTGCAACTTGGACATTGAAATCCCAATTGTTTACCGCACCACCGCTAGCCACTAGACTCGCCGTTGATAATCCCTGCAGTTCGGAGCCATCAAAATTCAATGTTATCAGAAGATTTGTGGTGATCAATGTGGATGGAAAACCACCATCCAAGGTCAAAGCACCATTTGTTGCCGCGATGCTATAAGTAACTCCGGCGGGCAATCCGGTGATCGTCAAATCGACAGGATTGACCAAACCCGATACCGAGCAGGTGTTGGTGAAAGCAAAGGTGCCGCTGTAACCCAATGGCACCGACACACGGTGAACAGGCGACCGAAACCGCGCCGTCTGCGCCTGACTCTGAGCATCAACACTCATTACGCCGACCACGACGGCCAAGGCAAGGATGGTTTTGGAAACGCCGGATCTCGCCCGTCGCACCGATGCGAAAAGCTTAGAAGCTAACTCGTTGTAATCATTCATAGGATTTGTATTGGGTTGGGTTGGCCTGCAAATTGGAAGAGAAAGCTTTCTGTTGTTTCTATTTTATCTATATGGGGCGCGATCCATCACCCACTCGTAGTCAACTGACTTGATGAGGTTAACTCCGTTCCAACGGCTAGAATCGCCGTTGCCAAGAACGGGAATTACGGTTCTAGAATCCATCCAACGATGAATTTCTGAATGGCCATCTGCATAAGAAAAACTCGAAGCCCGGTTGTGATAAGTCGCCGGCAAATCCTGCCACTGCTCCTGCCCGGCAGGCTCGCCATACTTGCACGCGAATGTTGCATCATTGATGCCGTCTCCATGCTCATCTAAAAATACAAGTATGTTAACAGGGCCGGGAAAGGACAAATCGGATGACTTTTTTGCAGAAAAATAATTATGCCCGTTACCATTGATGAATTGCCCGCCCGGACTAGCGCCGCCGCCGCCGCCAGCCGACTGCATCATCGAATAACTCCGCACACGATCACCGTTCTTGGCGGGAAATTTATCGCCAGGGCACTTGAAACTCCCAATGGATTTGACATAAGCCGAAATCAAGGAAGTTGAGCCCACCAGCGCCGCGCCATCGGTGTTAGAAGTATGGATTCCAAAATCCAACCCGTCACCGGTATCTACCCAACTGCCCACGCCCAGCAACTTCTCATTACTATCACCTTGATACATGATGTAAGCCAGCGTCAACTGCTTGGTATTATTGATACACGAAATGCCTTGCGCCTTAATCTTTGCCTTGGTTAAGGCCGGCAGCAGCATGGCTGCTAAAATCGCGATGATGGCGATCACCACCAGCAACTCAATTAAGGTAAATGCCAACCTAGATAGGCGGACAGGTTGCGACGGCGACGGAATGTAAGCGATGCGCATTGTGTTCAAAATTGGTGTTGATTTAAAATTAACACATCAACTGGTAATTGAGTAATGCAAAGAACGACAATTCATTTACGAATTCTGCCAACGACGTTTCAAGTCCATGCCCAAAAACAGAAAAAAAGCCATTGGTGACAAGGTGAAAAGTGATCACCCAAGTTAGAGCTGGACTCACCTTCGCGGATGATGACCAGAAACAATTTTATTTGAAACGGGCACCACTCCGCTAGCGTCCGTGGTTGCAGAAACTTTGATTATTCATGAAAAAAATCGCTCGTTGGCTGCTGGCTGTTGCCTTGCTGTTATCATTCTCGGATATCGCTCTGGCCGGAGCGGCACCCGTAGATTTGCGCTGTGATTACAGCGTCAACCCGCTTGGTATAGACACGTTAGCACCGCGACTTTTTTGGAAACTGCCCAGTGCAACTCACCTCCAAATCCAGTCCGCTTATGAAATCATCGCCGCTTCGTCTGAAAAGATTCTCGCGCACAATGACGGCGATTTGTGGTGCAGCGGAAAAATGATTTCCGATGAGACGATTCAAATTCCCTACGCTGGTAAAAAACTGGATTCTTTCCAATCGGTGTTCTGGAAAGTCCGCGTGTGGGATGCGAAGGGAAATATTTCTGCGTGGAGCCAGGCGGCAACGTGGACGATGGGTGTGCTCGAAAAATCCGACTGGCATGCGCAGTGGATCGGTGCGGCGGACACGAACATTCCTTCGCTACTGCTACGAAAAGAATTTTCCGTGAAGCCCGGCCTCACGCGCGCGCGCGTGAACATTTGCGGACTGGGCGAATACGAACTCACGTTGAACGGCACAAAAATTGGCGATGTTTTTCTTTCGCCTGGTTGGACGAAGTATGACCAGACCTGTCTTTACGACACGCGCGACATCACCAAAAAATTAGCGCGCGGAAACAACGCTGTCGGCATTGAACTTGGCAACGGGATGTATCAGGTGCTCGGCGGCGGGCGGTTCACGAAATTCAAAGGCTCGTTCGGACCGCAGAAAGCCACCGCGCAAATCCGCCTCGAATACGCGGATGGCTCGGTGGAGTTCGTTGGCACAGATGAAACGTGGCGCACGACGGCGGGCCCAATCACGTTCAACACGATTTACGGCGGCGAAGATTATGATGCGCGGCTCGTCCAGAAAAATTGGAACCAAATTAATTTCGATGATTCCATATGGACACCTGCCGTCGCGGTCAGCGGGCCTGGTGGAGAGTTGCGCGGGCTTTCCTGCGCCGCGCCGCCACTGAAATTTTTCGAGACGCACAACTTCGTTTCCTCTCACGCGCTGACGAATGGCGACATCCTTTTTGACCTCGGCCAGAACGCGGCGCACGTCCCGAAAATTTCCGTCACCGGCGCGGCGGGCAGCAAAATAAAACTATTTCCGGCTGAGATTTTAGACAATGATGGCGCGGTGAACCAGAGTTCCATGGGCGCAGGTCATCGCGGTGCGATCTGGTGCGAATTCACCAAGGCCACCGACGGCGTGGAGACGTGGTCGCCGAAATTTTTCTACGTCGGCTGCCGTTATGTGCAGGCGCATTTCACTTCGGCCACAACGAACGGCGCGTTGCCGAAAATCAAATCGCTTGCAGGACTCGTCGTGCAATCCGAATCGGAACCCGTTGGTGAATTTGAATGTTCCAATGATTTGTTCAACCGCATCCGCAAGCTCGTCCGCTGGGCGCAACGCAGCAACATGGTCAGCTTGATGACGGATTGTCCGCACCGCGAAAAGCTCGGCTGGCTGGAGGAAGATCATCTGAATGGTCCGGCGCTGCGTTATGAATTTGCGCTCGACCAGCTTTTCACCAAGACGATGAATGACATCGCGGATTCGCAGCTCGCGAACGGCCTCGTGCCGACGACCGCGCCGGAATATACGATTTTTCGCAGCAAGACGGACGCGAATCATCTGCGGAACGATTTCGGTGATTCGCCGGAATGGAGCGCGACGTTCATTCTCGTGCCGTGGCAACAATATGAATTCAGCGGCGACCTTGAACTGTTCCGCCGCCATTACAATGCGATGACAAATTACGTCGCCTATCTCGGCAGTCGCGCGGAAAACCAAATCGTGAGCTACGGCCTCGGCGACTGGTATGATCTCGGCCCGAAAAAACCCGGCGTTTCGCAGCTCACGCCGGTCGCGCTCACGGCCACGGCGTTTTATTTTGAGAACGTGAACGTCATGGCGCACGCCGCCGCACTGCTCGGCAAAAATGAAGATGCGAAAACCTATTCCGAACTCGCGGAAAAAATTCGCGGCGCGTTCAACGAAAAATTTTACAACGCCGCCAATCACAGCTACGCGACCGGCTCGCAATGCGCCAATGCCATTCCGCTCGTCTTCGGGATTTGCGAAAACTCCAATCGCGCCGCCGTGGTGGAATCCATTGTCCAGGACGTGCGTTCACGCGGCAATGCGCTCACGGCGGGCGATGTCGGCTATCGCTATTTGCTCCGCGCGCTCGCGGATGGCGGACGCAACGATGTGATTTTTGACATCAACAATCAGACCAATAAACCCGGCTACGGAATGCAGCTCGCTAAGGGCAAAACCAGTCTCACCGAGGCGTGGGACGGCGGTTCGTCGCAGAATCATTTCATGCTCGGCCAAATTCAGGAATGGTTTTACCACGACCTCGCGGGCATCCAGTCCGGCGGCAACGGTTTTAAGAAAATCATCATCGCGCCGCAGCCCGTCGGCGATGTGACATGGGTGAAGGCGAGTTACAATTCCATTCGCGGAAAAATCGTGAGCGACTGGAAACGTGATGGCGACAAGTTTGTTCTGAAAACCACAATTCCCGCGAACACCACGGCGGAAGTTTTCATTCCCGCCAAATCTCCGGGGGCGGTGAGGAAAAGTTCTGGCGCAAAGTTTCTGCGCATGGAAAACCAGTGCGCCGTTTTTGAAGTCGGCTCCGGCGACTACAAGTTTGAAGCCAATTGACGCGCCGGTTATTTGCTGACGGGACTGTTGGTGCTCGGATTTTTGGCGGTCCAGTCAGCAAAAGCCTTCGCGGTATCGTGGCCCTGCGCGTCGAGGTAAGCGTTGATCTGGTTTTTGTATTTTTGGAAAATGTCTGATTTTTCTGGCGCGCTGCCGCCCTCCATCGCCGCTTCACGCGCCGCTTTGAGCAGTTCCAAGATCTTGGCCTTCTCCGCGTCCGTCAAGCCGGGCACGATCGCCTCATAGGCTTTGGCGGTCACTTTCACTTTGTTGTAGGTCATCAAATCTTTGACCTGATCAACTTGTTCCGGCGTGAGGCTGGCGGCGAGCTTGGTGAGAAATGCCGCGTGCAACGGCGCGGTTTGAATCGCCAGTTGCTCGGCGCGGTTCGCGTAGCTGACTTCCTTGCCGTCCACCTTGAGCCGCGTATCAATGCCAGCGTCGCGCACACGGAGATCGTGATAATGCGAAACGAGCACATCATGCACGGTGTTAGATTTTGCGGCGTCGGCTAGTTGCAGCGCCTGGAGAATATCTGCGACACGGTATTCGATGCTTCGAGCGTAAAAGGCTTCTTTTTCTGTGTCCGTGGGCGCAGCGGTGGCCAGTTCCTGCGCGACAACTCGCTGATTAAAAAGAAGAGAGACGACGATTTGAAAAACGAAAATAGTAAGGAATTTGGTTTTCATGATCGGGAAATTTAATCAGATTTTCTGACCGCATCACACAAAATTCGAACAGTTCACGGCAGTTTGCCGAAATAAAAACTCACCGCGCCGGAAATTTCGCCGCTCAAAACATTCGGCTGGCCTTGCGGGCCACCGAACTTCGCTTCCTTGAACTTGCTGCCGATCGGCGAGATCGCGTCGAGCAAACCCAGCCCACATTTCGGCACCGCTCCAAACGCGTTCGCCTTCAAACTATCCGGTCCAAAATCCGGCGTGAGCACTTGCACGAACGGCACGTTGCTCTCGTTCAACACGGTGAGATTTCCTTCGCGCGTCGTGAATTGGAGCCAGCGCCAGTTGGAAAAAAATCCTTTGAACTCGGGATACACCCAGCCACGAAAACCGGTGAGCGTGTCATTGTAATCATTTTCCCACACACCCGAAGTCACGCCGCGTAACCGGTTTTTCCAGACGCGGAACGGTCCGTCGCCGAGCCAGCGTTTGTGCATGACCAGATTTTCGGGATAGTCAAAAAGCACGCCGAGAAAATCATTCGTGCCGTGCGCGGTGTAAGTGTAGCGGCAATTGAACCAGCCGTTGCCGTTCACGCGCCAGATGACGGATTGCAGATCGCCCTCATACTTCGCCGCGACTACCACATCCGGTCCGTCTTCAGTGAAATGGATGTCACGTAAGGTCGCCGTGCCGACCGCAAGACGAGGACCGTTTGCGAAAGAAAATTTTTGCGCGCCGCGCTGCACGCCGCTGAGAAACCCGGTCTGCTCGCTGAACGTGGCGGTGAGTTCGCCCACGGTGACAGTGACGACACCATTCGTTTGCACCGCCGTCGCGTGCAGCAGCGCCGGTTCCAGCAAGGCTTCAAAATCAGGATTCGTTTGGCGCGGCCAGACCCAGGTGCACAATTCGCGACCCTGCGGATCTTCCACGCGCAACGCTTCGGCATCAAATTGAAAACCGGCGGTGGAAGGTTCGGGCGCAAATTTCCAGGTCGCCTTGTCCCCCGGCGCGACGGATGGAGATTTGATCACGTTTTGGCGGACGATGGTGAAGCCGGAATTCGTTCCCGCGAGCCGCGCATTTTTTCGGTATTGCCAGATGAATTTACAAGCACTCGCGTCCGTGAATGCGTAATGATTTTCCACCGTGAACGCGTTGTATTTTTCCCGCGTGATCTGGAGCGGCGACCAGACTTCTTTGATGGTGAAATAACTGCCTTCGCGCTCGCGATACGGACCGACGATCCCATCAGGCGCTTGATTTCCAGCCACGTCAATCTCTCCCGTGTCAGGACGCTTCACGCCGTCATCGGTCAACGTCCAGATGAAACCGCCGCCGAGCAATTTACTCGCCGTCATCATGCGCCAGTAATCATCCAACCCCGCGCCCGCGCCGCCGTCGTAAAGGCCGTGCAAAAATTCCGTGGGCATATAGATGTATTTCGTGGCGTCATTCGTATCCACAAGTTCCTGGTTTTTTGAGAAATAAACTTTTTTGCCGGAGGCCGCGATTTCGGCTTTGTCGTAAGCAAGATAATGCGCTGTGTTCACGCCGCTGAACGTGGCCCACGGATGCAGCACGCGGCGCTGCTGGGGATCATATTCGCCAAATAATTTATCGAGGTTCGTGTTGAATCCGCCTTCGTTGCCATTGTCCCAAAATAAAATTGAGGGATGGTTCACGTCGCGCATTACCATTTCTTTCACTAGCTTCGGGCCGATGTTGTTGTCATAAAAATGGTGCCAGCCGGCAAGTTCATCGAGAACATAAAGGCCAAGCTCATCGCACAGATCGAGAAACTGTTCGTCAGGCGGATAGTGCGACATGCGGACGGCATTCATGTTCGCGTCCTTCATCAAATTGATGTCGAGCCGGTGAACCGCTTCGCTCAAACAACGACCCGAATCCGGCCAGAACGAATGGCGGTCAACGCCTTTCAAAATAATTTTTCGGCCGTTGACGTAAAGTCCATCGCCATCGCGAACTTCCATCGTGCGAAAACCAAAACGCTGCGAGAATTGATGGATGATTTTACCATTTTGTTTGAGGCGAAATTCAGCGCGATAAAGATTTGGCGTTTCGGCGGTCCAAAGTTTTGGAGAAACGATTTGTGACTTGAGCGTTGAAAACTCCAAATGATTACCCATCAAGCGCAAACTCCCGATGGCTGAGTGAAAAGGCTCGCTCACATTTTTACCATTGAGCGTTTGGATTTGTGCCTCGACTTCGGTTTCTTTCGTCAAGTTAGTGAGTTCGGGAAAGTCGGGGAAAACAGTCGCAACAAATTTCCCATCTGCCCGCGCATCTATCGCCACGCGCTCGATGAATTCCTGCGGCACCGCCGCAAGATAAACCGGACGGAAGATGCCGCCAAAAACCCAGTAGTCCGCCAAGCGTTCCGCGTCGTTCACGGATTTATTGGCGGAATGTTTGGCGATGTTAACTTCGAGCTTGTTGGTCGCGCCAAATTTCACGAGCGAGGTCACTTCGTATTTGAAGCGATAAAAGCTGCCTTGATGAACCGGCCCGACGGATTGGTCATTCAACTTCGCGGCGGTGTCCGTCATCACACCATCGAACACGAGAAAAATTCTTTTGCTGCTCCAATTTTTAGGCACCAAAAATTCATGCTCGTAAAGCCCACGCTCATCGTATGCGTTCGTGGCATCCTTGTGGTAAGTGAGGTGACCAAATCCTTTCACGTCCCATTGCGACGGCACTGGCAGGTTGGTCCACACGCCGGAATGCGCGCCGCTGGTGCAGAGAAATTTCCACGGCACCGCGTCATCTTTGCCGTGGCCGGAGAGGAATTGGGTTTCCGTTGAATCGGCGCTGGCTGACATCGTGGTCGCCAAAAAGAATGTAAGGATCAAAAACAGACATCCAAGCACCAACCTCCAACCTCCAGAGAAGCTCCAAGCACCAAGCCTCAAATTTCGCGAAGCTGGTTGTTTGGAATTTGAAGCTTGGAATTTCTCTGGTGTTTGGATTTTGGATGTTGGAGCTTTTTTCAAATTACCCTTTCAAATGCTTGCGAAAATCGGTGGGCGTCATGCCGGTGTGATGGCGGAAAAAATGGCTGAAATAAAATTCGCTCGAAAAACTTAACTGCCCGGAAACGTCCTTGATGGAAAGCCGTTTGTCCGCGAGCAACAGCCGCGCCTGGTCCAAACGCGCCCGCTGGATATGTTCATGCACCGTGCCTTGCCCGGATTTTTGGAAGGCCGCGCGCAGGCCGGAATAGCTGACCTTGCCAACGACCGCGAGTTCCTTGGCCTTCCAATCGCGCAGCGGATTGGCCGCGATGGCATTCAGCACGCGCACAACCGGCGGCGGCAATTCCGCGTGCGGTGAATCGAGCAACTTGCGGGTCATCAGCAGCTTGCCCAGCAGTTCGGTGATGCGCAAATGCACCTGCCATTCCCAACCGGTGGGACGACGGCGCACGAGGCGAAGTAACTCGGTCTGCGTGCGCGTGACAAACTTAAAATCATCCAATACAAATTCCGCGTTGTTCTCATTGCGGATCTCCTCGTGCCAGAATTCCAGGCCCGGTCCGCCGAAACGAAAACCCGTGATTGAGAGATGTTTTCCCGGCGCGGGTAGATAAGTGCGCGGCTTACTCATGTCCACGAGCCAGACACTTTTGCCGCGCTTCAATTCACCGCGCGTTGATCTATACTCAAGTTCGCCCGCACCGGACTGCACCCAGAACATGTGCGCTCCGGGTTTTTCAAAACGCTCGTGACGGTCGGGCTGCGTGACCCGGCGCGAGCCGATGGAAAACAAATGCCAGAGCAACCGGCGCGCAACCGGCGACGGATCGACGAAAATCAGGTTGTCGGCAGAATCAGTGGCGGCGGACATCTCCGTTTGTTTAACAGAAATCTCCATATCATGTCCACTTCGCAGGCCAGGCGTAAGTTCCCGGCTTGATGGTGAGAAACCTTTTCCGGCCCGGGCCGATCGCCAGTGTCGCCACGCCGGGCGCGAGTTCTCGCACCACTTCCAACCGCGTCCACGCCATGCGCCGCACCAACTCCGCCGCCGTCGCGCCACCCTCGGCGAAAACCTGTTTCACCGGCAACGCGAACAAAACACGCTCGGCCACGCGCACCACGTGGTCAGACAAACGCCCCGCAATATCCGCATCGCGCACTTGCGCCAGACCGACATTCAAGATGACGCGCGGGTTCAGCTCTAGGGCGCCCACGATGCGTTGGGTCACGGCGGCAACGGCCACTGGCGAAAAGGTTGCGCCCCAGGCGAGTTCCTGCGGCAACGCAAACACGGGCGTTTTCTTGCGCCGCTCCGCCGCGACAAATTTTCGCGCGGACTGCGTGGAAGTGCCGATGATGAAAAATTCTTGGCCGACAGAAGTGACCCCGGCGTCTCGCTTGTAGATTTCTGATTTAAAATTCTTGGAAGCAGCGGAGCTCGCTGGCGAGACACCTGCGCCGTTACCAAGCAGCGCGCTAAAAAATTCTGCGCCGCCCGCCGGCAACATTTGTGAATCACGCGTTGCCGCCCAGCGCTGCACGTCCGCCGAGTTTTCGGCGTCGCCGATGACGATCATCCCGTCGGTCAATAACCGGTCACCACGGGCCCCGCGCATGGAAAATATTTCCGGCACTTTCACCAGCCGTAACACTTGCGAGGAACGGCGTGGAAAATGCGGGTCGTGGGCGAATTCGGTTTTGTGCAACGGCCGACCGCGCAAATAATAATGGCCGTTCTTGATCGTCCGGCCCAGCGAAGGATTGGCCGGCAGCAACAGCGCGCGCTCCAGCGTGAGCTGTTTCATTATCGCTTCGAGTTCGGCGGTCACCTGCCCGCGCAAGACCGAATCCACCTTTTTATAAATCCATTTCGCGCCCGCAGCATGGAGCATTTTCGCCGCCGCCGCCGCGCGTCTCGCCGCAACTTTAGGCTCACACGTGCGGGAATCGGTATCCACACAAATCAAGTCCGCTGTGCCGCCAGCCTGGCCGCAGCGAACGATTTCCGCGCGCAGGCCGTGGCGCCAACCGATGGCACCGATTTCGGCGGCACCAGTCAAATCGTCTGCAATCACGCCAATCACTTTGGATTTATGATATTCGATTTGCGATTGACGCGTCTGCCGCCGGGACGCGCATCAATCGTATCTCGCAAATCGTAAATTTTATTTCTCGCCAACTTCGCCGCCACCTTGATCGCGGAAAACAGACTCGTCGCATCCGCGTGGCCCTGCCAAGCGATGTCGAACGCCGTGCCGTGATCCACGGACGTGCGGATGATCGGCAAACCGAGCGTGATATTAACGCCGGTATCAAACGCCAGCATCTTAAACGGGATGTGCCCTTGATCGTGGTAGAGCGTCACAATGGCGTCGTATTTTCCGCGCTGGCCGGTGGTGAACACAGCGTCGGGAACCAGCGGACCAGTCACATTTAATTTTTTCTTCCGCGCCAGTTTCACAGCAGGCGCGACAATTTTTTCTTCTTCCCGATTTCCAAACAGTCCATGTTCGCCCGCGTGCGGATTCAAACCGCACACGCCGATGCGCGGCTCGCGTTGCAACATCCGCCGCATCGTCTGCGCCGTGAGTTCAATCACGTTCAACACGCGCTCGATGGAAAGTTTTCCCGGCACTTCATGATAGCCGATGTGCGTCGTGACCATGCTCACCGTGAGCTTGTCCGAATAGAGCATCATGCAACTGCGCCTCGCCTTGGTGAGGGCGGTGAAAATCTCGGTGTGGCCGGGAAAGGTTACGCCGGACAAATTCAGCGACTCTTTGTGAATCGGCGCGGTGACGACGCCGTCAATTTTTCCCGCCAGCGCCGCTTGAATCGCGCACTCGATGTAAACGTAACCGGCGCGTCCGCACGCAGCGGAGATTTTCCCCGGATGAATTTTTTTGGCGTCCATCGCGCCGCAATCAACCATCAACGGCTGTTTAACCATTCCCGACTTTTCCCACTCCGCAAGCGAAACCACCTTGATTTTATTGAGGAAAAACGACCGTTTAGTCGCGCGCTCCACCACCGGCACATCGCCAAACAGCACCGGAACACACTGTTTCCGCACCGCCGGCTCAAGCAACGCGCGCAGACAAATCTCTGGCCCGATGCCCGCCGGATCCCCCATCGTCAGTCCGAGAATTGGTTTCGCGCTCAAGTTCGTGCTCACGTTTTTCCGTTCAGTAAACAATGTTGTTCCATCTGCTCACGAATTTTCTCAACTTCAATTGCGGGTAAAGAAAGCAGTGGCGGCAACACGTCCGCCGCGCACAAACCACGGCAATGCACGGCGGCCTTGAGCGCAGCGAGCGACTCATTCAGCGTGCGGCCCTTTTGATAAAGTGAGGCCACGCTGCTCATCCGCGCCGAAAGATTTTCCGCCGCCGACCAATCCGCTTTTTGCGCCGCGTCACAGAGCTGCTGGCAGACGTCCGGAATCAAGTTGCCCACGCTCGGCACAATCCCATCGGCACCCAGTTTGAGTCCTTTTTCCATGAGTGCACCGACCCCGACGAAGATGGCAAAATCTTTTTGGCCACCGAAACGTTTCAGGGTTTCTTCCAACCGCGCCGGATTGTTTTCAGAATCCTTGAGACCCACCAGCTTGGGGTGGCCGAGCAGTTGTTCCACCACCGCGAGCGGAATGGAAACGCCCGTCGTCGCCGGCATATTATAGAGCAGCAACGGGCCGGTCAGCCGGTTCAACAACGATTCATACCAGCTCCCCAACTGGGCGGCGGAAACTTTTTCCGAGAGGGGCGGATGCGCGACGACCGCGTTGGCTCCCAACTGAAAAAACTCATTCGCCTCCGCCACGTCGGAGTTGCGGAGGTCGCCCAGTCCGACAAAAATTTGCGTGCGTTGATTGGCGCGCCGGACAGTCTGCGCCACCAGTTGGCGCCGCCATGCGCGCGGCACATACGCGCCTTCGCCCGTGGTGCCGAGGACAAATATTCCTTCCACGCCGCCCGCAATCTGCGCATCCACCAACCGGTCGAGCGCCGCCGAGTCCAATGTCCCAGCCGTCGTGAATGGAGTCACCAGCGGCACGACGGCCCCATGATATTTCAAACCATTTTTCATTTTAAATTTAGTAAGCCGCTTCGTAAATCTGCGCGGCATCCGCCGCGGTGAGCGGGCGTAAATTATTTTTCAAAAGGCGCTGAACCGTCAGCGCGGACTGGGCCATTTCGGGAATGGCGGTGCGCGGAATTTTCAAATCGGAAAGTGTTTGCGGCACGCCGCAAGCGCGGGAAAGTTGCGCTAAAAATTCCACACCCCGCTCCGCCGTGATCAAGGCGGAGTGAGCGCGCGCGACGCCAAGTGCCGTGGAAATCTCCGCGTGGCGTTCGGGCGCGGCGGAAAAGTTGAAGCGCAAAACATGCGGCAGCAGCAGCGCATTCGCGACGCCGTGCGCAATGCGAAATTTTCCGCCGAGCGGATAAGCAAGCGCGTGAACCGCAGCGGTATTCACCGGGCCAAGACACAGCCCGCCGTAAACACTACCGAGCGCAAGCGCCGCGCGAGCTTCAAGATTTTTTCCATCACGCACCGCCGCCAGCAGATTTTGTGAGATGAGTTTGATGCCTTGCAGCGCGTAGTTATCCACGATGGGATGGGCAAATTTATTTGCGAAAGCTTCGATGCAGTGTGTCAACGCGTCCAATCCAGTGGCGGCGGTCACGTCCGGCGGAACACCGATCGTCAGCAGCGGATCAACAAAGGCAGCGTCGGCAACGAGATGCGGACTCACGACACCTTTTTTCAGTTCACACGCTTCATCCAGCAAAACGGCGATGGGCGAAACTTCCGCGCCCGTTCCCGCCGTCGTCGGCAGACAAACTAACGGCAGTGTTCTCGCAGCCAAAAGGTTGATGCCAAAAACATCCTGAACTTTTTGCGCACTGCCCGTGAGCGCGGCAATCAATTTTGCCACATCAATCACGCTCCCGCCGCCGACGGCGAGGACGGCATCCACGCTTGCCTGACGCGTGGATTGCAGTGCCGCCTCAAAAAAATTCAACGTCGGCTCCGGCGGAATGAAACCTGACTCGATGGTTTCAATTCCATTTTTTTTCAACGCCTCAACCAAAAATAAAATTTGCGGACGCACGGATTTACTGGTGACGAGCAGCACGCGCTTCGCACCAAGTTGCGCGAGAAATTCAGCGGCTTGCCCCGCGCAGCCATTGCCGAAAACGATGCGCGCCGGTTGCTGGAGCGTGACGATGTTCATGCGTTCGCTCCCTTCAAAGTTTTGCGTTTTTCCAGCCAACCCCACAGCGTCATTTCGCGCGTGATTTTTTCCGGCGCGGGAAAACCAAAACTTGCCAGCCAGCCGACCGCTAGCACGATGACGTGCGCGATGACACCGAGCATCACGTCGGGCCAAGTGTAATTCCAACCGAGGTCGAGCTGCTTGTATTTGCCGCCGGTGAGCGTGGCCCACGCGGTGAAAATCAGCGCGCAAATAATTCCAATCCACAGTCCCTGCTGGTTCGCGCGGCGGCTCAAGAAGGCGAGCAGAAACATCCCCGCGAGGCCGGCGGAAACAATCGCGGTGGCGGCGTAATAAAGTCCGAGGGCGCTGTCGCCTTTACGCGCGATGAACGCGCCAATGCCGATGGCAATCGCACCGCAAACCGCGACGATGATTTTGCCGATGAAGAGACGCTGCTTATCCGTCGAGTTCGGGCGTAGCTTGCGATAATAATCTTCCACGCCGACAGCCGAGAGACAGTTCAAGTCCGATGACATCGTGGACATCGCGGCGGACATCAGCGCGGCCATGAAAACTCCGGCGAGACCGATAGGAATTTTGGTCGTGAGGAAATACGGAAACACGCGGTCGGCAATAACTTTGCCTTTTTCGTCCAGCAGTTGCGCCGGAAAAACTTCGCCGGACAACTGGTAAAACGCCCACAGCAAAGTCCCGACGAGCATGAAGGCCGCCCACGCGGGCACGCACAACAACGCGCCGAGCGCCACGCCTTTCAAAGCATCGCGGTCATTTTTCGCGACGAGGTAACG
>JANYFN010000021.1 GCA_025362675.1 Limisphaerales bacterium
TGATGACCATAACTGACTCCTTCCATGAGTCACCCCTTGCGGGGTTTTTGGATGTTTTGTTCGCGGCATCCCTGCCACGGGGCGAGCCATTAAAAGGGCGCTCGCCCGGAATATTCCCTCCGACCTTTTGCGGTTGTCGGCACCGTTCGTCCACTGATCTCCAACCGGGAACCACCCGTTTGAATTAACGATCTGCTGGACATTCCAACTATCGGCTTGCGCCGAAATTACTTTAGCAGCGGTGAAACTTTTTTTCATGTTTCTTTCATTTCACCGCGCTGAAAAAGATCAATGTTATCAAGGCTTTCCTTGAAATCGCCGCCGGCCACTCTCAACCGAGCAACTTCAAAACCCCTTGCGGTAGCGAGTTCGCCTGCGCCAACATCGCCGTGCCCGATTGCACCAGGATATTTTGCCGCGCGTATTGCGTGCTTTCCTGCGCCACGTCCACATCCACAATCCGACTGTTCGCTGCGGACAAATTTGTTTTCAACGTCGTCAGTTGCTCGTGGTAATACCCGAGCGATTCCATGTCGGCCCCGATCTTGGCGCGGTCATTGGCGAGTTGCTTAATGGCGCCTTTCACATCGTTCAACGCCGTATAACAGTTGGCGACCGTGTTGATAGCGTTGTTGAACGCATAAAAATAACTGGCGTTACTCCCCGACCGATTCATATCCACACCCGCCAACACAAACGTATTTCCACCTGCATCCACGGTCGTCGGCATCACACTGCCGTCAAACAAACTCACCCCGTTAAAAGTGCTATCGCCAAAATTAAACGCCATCATGCTGAGCGCGTGATATTCAGTATTGTAGGAAACCCGATCGGTATCCGTCTTCGTCGCGTCCATCGAAAGCAAGGTCAACTCACTCATCCGCGTCAACGCTTCGCTTACTTTCTGCAAATAACCATCCTGCGTCTGCTTGAACGAAATCGCGTTTTCAATATTGTTCGCCGCCGCCGTCAAGCGATTTAGCTCGGCGGACAATTTCATGGAAACTGCCAGTCCGGCACTATCATCCGCCGGCGAAGTAATCTTCGAGCCTGACGAAAGCCGCTGCAGTGATTTTGCCAAGGCACTCGAACTCGTCATCAAGCTCGTGGCCGCCGACTGCGCGGACAAATTGGTATTGATAATCATATTTGACTCTCTCCGTGAGTCGCCTCGCTGGAGGCCTTGGCTTATGGGCAACTTCCGTGTCGCCCCCAATTTTTTTGGCCGGGTTCCCGCCGGACGCACGCGGGAAATGATCTTTGCGCGCGTCCGGCGGATTTTTTTGGTTGAGTGACCGGCCCCGTTTTGATGTGCCGCCCGTGATTCAACGGCGGCGGTTGCGAAACTAGCGGACTGGCTCCTTCCGGGATTTTTCCGCTGTTTCATTTTACCCGGGCGGCGGCTCACCGCCGCCTAGGCTTGATTCAGCACTGCCTCGATCAATTACTGGCCGAGCAGCTTGAGGACCGAGTTCGGCATGGAGTTCGCTTGCGCGAGCATCGCAGTGCCGGACTGAACGAGGATGTTGTAGCGGGCGTAACTCGTGCTTTCCTGAGCTACATCCACATCCACGATCCGGCTGTTCGCCGCCGACAAGTTGTTCTTCAAGGAAGTCAACTGGTCACTGTAATAAGTCAACGACTCAATATTCGAGCCGATGCCAGCACGATCCGTCGCGAGCTGCGTGATGGCCGCTTTCACTGCCGTCAAAGCCGTCGCCGCACCCGCACTGGTGCTGATGTCGGCGGCGGTCGCGGTCGTGTATGTGGTGTTGGCCAGGTTGAGTCCCGCCATGGAGAACGTATTGCCATCACTGTCCGTGGTGACATTTAACGCCGAGCTGGAGAACAGGCTGACGCCGTTGAAATCTTTGCCGGACGCCGTCGTGATGTAGCTGGAGAGCGATGAGAACTCCGTCTGATACAACGCGCGATCCGCGTTCGTTTTCGTGCTGTCCTGCGAGAGGATGGACAATTCACTCATGCGGTTCAGCGCATCATTCACCTTTTGCAGATAACCGTCTTGCGTCTGGTTGAAGGAGATCGCATCACCGACGTTATTGGTGGCCGCTCCGATACGCGCGATTTGCGCCGATAATTTCATGGACACAGCCAAACCGGCGCTGTCATCGGCCGGTGAAGTAATCTTCGAGCCGGATGAAAGGCGTTGGAGGGACTGGGACAGCATTGAGGACGAATGCATCAAGAGCGAAGCGGTGCTCTGTGCCTGCAAGTTTGTATTAATGACCATACTATTTTCTCTTTCCGTGAGTCGCCCTTTATGGGGGCGGTTGTTTATGCGCAACATCCGTGTTGCGGGTGCATCATTTTTGGGGCGATGCACCGTTATTTCCCCGCCAGCTTTTCATCGGCTGCTGACCGCCTAGTCTTGCGACAACACAGTCATCGTCAGAACCTGCCACCACTTAAATTTTTTTTAAGCGAAATGGACAAACCGGGCCGCCTGCCGCAACATTTCCACGAAACGCACCATGAGAGACGCCGAAAAAAAAGCCGCGACCGCACACTTGCAACAGCTCCACCAACTGAAATTTTCCACGCTCAACCAACTCGCCGCCGGCACCGCCCACGAATTCAACAACCTCATTGCCGGCATCCTCGGCTCCGCCGAAATTATTTCCCTCGAACTCCCAGAAGTCCATCCCGCCCGCGAATCCCTCAACCACATTTTTGAAGCCTCGCACCGCGCCCGCGATTTCGTCATCAAACTCCGCGAACTCGCCCAGCGCACTCTGCCCGATTACAAACCGACCCAACTCCAAAACGTCATCACCGAAACCTTGCCCATCCTCCGCACCATCATCGCCAGCAAGGTCCAGCTTCAT
>JANYFN010000025.1 GCA_025362675.1 Limisphaerales bacterium
ACTGAAAATCAAGAGTGCGTGATTCTGCTGCATGGCTTGTGCCGCACGAGCCGCTCGATGCTGCCGATGGCACAGGCGCTGTCCGCCGCCGGTTATCGCGTCTTGAATGTGGATTATCCGTCGCGCACGGCGGCGATTGAAACGTTGAGCGACGACGCGATTGGCCGCGCCGTGGCGGATGGCCAAAAGCAGGGCGCGGTGAAAATCAATTTTGTCACGCACTCGCTCGGCGGGATTTTGGTGCGGAGCTATCTGTCGCGGCACACGATTCCCAATCTTGGCCGCGTGGTGATGCTCGGCCCGCCCAACCAAGGCAGCGAGGTCGTGGACAAGCTGGGTTCGTGGTTGCTCTTCAAAAAACTCAACGGCCCGGCGGGCGGCGAACTCGGCACAGATAAAAATTCAACGCCGAATAAACTTGGCCCGGCAAATTTCTGCGTGGGCATCATCGCGGGCGACCGCTCGATCAACTGGATCAACAGTCTGCTTATTCCCGGTCGTGATGATGGTAAAGTTTCCGTGGAACGCACGAAGCTGGCGGGCATGACAGATCACCTTGTCATCCACGCCACGCATCCGTTGCTTATGCGGAACCGCACGGCTATCAGGCAGATGATCCATTTTTTGCGCGCGGGATTCTTTGATAAAAACGCCTAGGAAAACTGGCTTAAAAGTTCGAATGAGAAAAGTCTGGACCATTCGCCCGCAATCCTTCGGCTCGTTGCCTTAAACCATTTCGTCACACGATTGTAACATTCCCGCCTCATGGCTGTAACAGAGTGGCCGCATTCTCCGACCGCACCTGAAAACAATCATCATGAATAAAACGAAGACAAAAAATTATTCCAACACGGTCGCCCTGTTTGCGGGCGCGGCAGCACTGGCCGCTTTCACCACCCAGTCCCATGCGCAGTCCTCCGACGCGCTGATCGACAAGCTGGTGGACAAAGGAATTTTGACGGCGAATGAGGCGAAGGATTTGCGTGAGGAGGCGGACAAAAACTTCAATACTGCCGTGCAAGCCAAGACCGGGATGCCGGACTGGGTGACGGGTTACAAAATCAGCGGCGATATGCGTGGCCGTTTCGATCAGATTTCCAGCGACAACGCCACGCTGGTGGATCGCTCGCGCCTGCGTTATCGCATCCGCTTCGGCATCGTGTTCAACATGCTGGACAACATGGAGGCGGGTTTCCGCCTTGGCTCCGGTGATGCGGCGGGCAATCCGCTTTCCAACAACACGACGTTAGAAAACGGCTTCAGCAAGAAACCGATCTGGATTGACACGGCTTACGGCAAGTGGACGCCGATCAATTCCGGCGGCTGGATGCTTTCGACGACGGTGGGCAAGATGGACAATCCGTTCACGCTCACGCCGATGGTGTTTGATCCCGACCTCACGCCGGAAGGCGCGGCATTGCAGGGTAGTTATATGTTCAATGACAAACACACGCTGGTCTTCAACAGCGCGGCGTTCGTGTTGGATGAAGAATCCGGCAACACGCACGATCCGATGATGTTTGGCGGCCAAGTGCTGTTGAACTCGAAGTGGAATGCGAAGTGGGCGAGCAGCCTCGGTCTGGCGGCGTTTAACATCGTCAGCCCCGAACAGTTGACGATGAATGGCACCACCGGAAACATTCCGTTCAACGGGAGTCAGGGGAACACGCGCAATGCGGCGGGTGTGCTGCGTTACAATTACAGTCCGGTCATCGCGGACGCCAATGCGACTTATACGCTGGACAGCGCCCCGTTTTACAACGGCCCTTTCCCCATCAAATTCGGCGGCGAACTCATGAACAATCCCGGTGCGCCCAACAATAACAATGGTTATTGGGTCGGCGTCACGTTCGGCAAGTCCGGCACGCGCAAGACGTGGGACCTCACATACCGCTATGAATATCTGGAGTCCGATGCGTGGTATGACCAACTGGTGGATGATGATAACGGCGCATTTTATAAAAACGCGCCCATCGGCGGCGGGGCTGGCTACAAAGGCGGAACCAACGTGAAGGGTCATTTCCTCAAGGCGACCTATTCCTTGACGGACTCGATGAGCTTCTCCTTCTCGGCCTTCGTGAATGACCTCGTCAATAACCGGGCCAGTGGTTTGGGCGAACCGAACAACGGCACGATTCGCGTCATGGCGGATGTGATGTGGAAATTCTAAACGTAACTGAATCGTAACTAACGAACTCAAATTAAATCTGTCACAATTACTGAAATGAAAAAATTATTCACACTGCTCGCGGCCATCGCCATTACGGCGAATATGCAGGCCGGCAACATCACCGTCAAAGGTTCCGACACGCTCGTCATCCTCGCGCAAAAATGGGCGGAGGTTTATATGGGCGAACACAAGGATGTAAAAATTCAGGTCACTGGCGGCGGCACGGGCACCGGCTTCGCCGCGTTGCAAAATCAAACTACCGATTTGTGCGATGCTTCGCGCAAAGCCAAGCCAGCGGAAATCGCCAATTGCCTGAAGGCTTTCGGCAAACGCCCCACAGAATATAAGGTCGCGCTGGATGGTCTCTCGGTTTATGTGAACCCGGAAAACTCCTTAAAAGAACTCACTCTGGATCAAGTGAAAGACATTTTCACCGGCAAAGTCAAAAACTGGAAAGATGTCGGCGGACCGGACGCACCGATCACCGTTTACAGCCGTGAGAACAGCTCCGGCACTTACGAGTTTTTTAAAGAACACGTTTTGAAAGGCAGTGATTTTGCCGCCAGCGCGCAGACGATGCCCGGCACCGCGGCGATTGTCCAAGCGGTCGTGAAAGATAAAGGTGCCATCGGTTACGGCGGCGCGGCTTACGGCGGCGGCAGCAAACTGCTCGCGATTAAAAAAGATGAAGCCTCGCCTGCCATCACTCCTACCGAAGAAACCGTGGTCAACGGAACCTATCCGATCTGGCGGCATCTGTTTGTCTATCTTGATCCAGCCAAGGATAAGGGCGAAACTGCGGCGTATCTCAATTGGATCCGCAGCGATGAAGGCCAGAAATACACTAAGGAAGTTGGCTACTATCCGCTGCCGAAAAACTTGCGCAGCAACTGATTTGATCATCGGTTCCTCCACTGATCACCCCCAGCGGACGGCGCAATTATCAATTGAGATTATTGCGCCGCCCGCCTAGCTTTTAAAAATGGAAACAGCTAACCGACCAAAGCCCGGGCCCGTGACTCACCCTGAAAATAGGGCGTTGGGTGTTGGGCCTTTTCCTTTCGCTACTAAATGGAGCCACTGAAAAAAAACAATGCCCCGCTCGGCTGGATGGGCATCCATCGCGGCCACCAAGCGCGGCCCGTGGAATGGCTCGCGGAGAAATTAATTTTTCTCGTCTCGCTCTCGGCTATCGCGATGGTGCTATTGATTTTCCTATTTGTTGCCCGCGAGGCACTGCCCGTTTTTTTTGGCGAGACTAACACCGCGTTGGTTCAGCAAATCATTCCCACGGCGGAGCTGGATAAACATTCGGATGCCGAAATCCAACGTTATCTAGAACTGACTCCGGAGCAGTTCAAGAACATGGATAAGGAAACGCTCAAAACGTTGATGGACGTAAAAATTGAGGCGCTCAATGACGTGCCGGAAAACTTCCGCAATGATCCCGACGCCCACGTGAATACGACCGATTGGAAATACCTGCTGAAAGCCCACCAATGGAATGGCTACGACCAACCGGAATATATCTGGCAACCCGTCGGCCAGATCAAAAAATTCAACATCATTCCCCTGTTCGTTGGCACGCTGAAAGTCACTTTGATCGGCCTCGGCTTCGCCGTGCCCCTCGCCGTCGGGGCCGCAATCTACGTTTCCCAATTAGCCCGCCCGCGAATCCGTGAAACCGTCAAGCCAATGATTGAAATGCTCTCGGGAATTCCCTCCGTTGTCGTCGGCGTATTTGCGTTGATCGTGATGGCAAGCGTATTGCAAAAGATTTTCGGCTATCAAACCCGGCTGAACGCTTTCGTCGCCGGCATCGCGCTCGGTTTCGCCGTCATTCCAGTGATTTTTTCCATCGCCGAAGATGCTCTCACCAGCGTGCCGCGCGCCTACACGCAGGCCGCACTCGCGCTCGGCGCTTCCCGCTGGCAGACCTCGTGGCAGATCGTTTTGCCCGCGGCATTGCCCGGAGTTTTTGCGGCTGCCGTGTTGGGTTTCGGCCGCGCCATCGGTGAAACCATGATCGTCCTGATGGTCTGTTCCGCCAGCGTGATGTCTTGGAATGTTTTTGATTCCGCGCGCAGCATCACCACAACCATCGCGGCTGAAATGGCGGAAGCGGTCAACGGCGGACCCCATTATCGCATTTTATTTATGCTCGGCGCCCTGCTCTTTGCGGCGACGTTTGTTTCCAACATGATCGGCGACTTTGTCATCCATCGTTTCAAAAACAAACTGGAGGGCAAACGATGAACGCGCCGGCCACCAAACATTTCCGCACGGATAAATTTGATTTTTGGTCGTTCTTTTTTAGTGGCCTGACCGGATTGGCGACGCTTTTTATTCTAGGTATTCTCGCGGCGATTTTGGTGAACGTCATTTACAACGGTTGGAACGGGCTGACCTGGCATTTCGTCTCCTCGATTCCCAAAAAAGATTTCTTTGACGCCAAAACCACCGGGGTATTGCCGATGATCATTGGCACGGCCTTCCGCGTGATCGTGATGACTATTTTCGTGATTCCGGTCGGCGTCATCACCGCAGTTTATCTCACTGAATACGCCTCGAATATTTCGATCATCACCCGCATCATCCGCGCGGCGGTGAATAATCTTGCGGGCGTGCCCTCCATCGTTTTCGGATTGTTCGGCTTGGGATTTTTCATCAACTTCGTCGGCAAAAACATGGATAATCTGCTCCATAATTCCAGCGCAGTCTGGGGCCAACCCGCGCTCATTTGGGCCTCGCTCACCCTGGCAGTGATGACGCTACCCGTGGTCATCGTCGCCACGGAAGAATCCTTGAAAGCCATCCCCCCGGGCTTGCGTGAAGCGAGTCTCGCGCTCGGGGCGACGAAGCTGGAAACCATTTGGCGGATCGTTTTACCGCAGGCATTGCCGGGCATCATGACGGGCGGCATTCTCGCCGTAAGCCGGGCGGCGGGCGAGGTCGCGCCCATTTTATTCACCGGGGTCGCGTATTTTATGGCGTCATTGCCGGGACGTTTGAGCGATCAATTTATGGACTTGGGCTATCATGTTTTTGTGCTGTCCACGCAGTCACCAAACATTGAACAGACGCGGCCGATTCTTTACGCGACCGTGTTGGTATTACTGATATTGACGTTTGCGTTAAACATCGTCGCGGTGATCATCCGCGCCCGGGTGCGAAAAAAATTACGCGCGCAGAGTTAAAATTTTTATGGCCGAACTTTTCATGCCCAAATTGAATGTGCCGGAGGGGAAAAACTCCGAGCACACCGCGCTCATTGAGTTCGCGGATCTCTCGCTTTACTACGGCGCGAGCAAAGCGCTCAAGAATATTTCACTCACGCTCGGCGAAAAAGTTGTCACCGCGTTTATCGGGCCAAGCGGCTGCGGCAAATCCACCCTGCTCCGTTGCCTCAACCGCATGAATGATTTGATCGACAACGTGCGTATCGAAGGCGCGTGCAAAATCGGCGGGCACGATATTTACGCGAAGGACGTGGATGTGATCGAACTCCGCAAACGCGTGGGCATGGTGTTTCAAAAATCTAATCCGTTTCCGAAATCTATTTACGAAAACGTCGCCTACGGCCTGCGTTTGCACGGCGTCAAAAACAAATCCGAACTGGATGGCATCGTTGAAAAAAGCCTGCGTAGTTCCGCTTTGTGGGAGGAAGTGAAAGACCGTTTGCATACGAGTGCGCTGGGCTTGTCGGGCGGTCAGCAGCAGCGGTTGTGCATCGCTCGCGCCATCGCCATCAAACCCGAGATTATCTTGATGGATGAACCGGCGAGCGCGCTTGACCCGATCGCGACCGCGCGCATCGAAGATTTGATTTTGGATTTGAAAAAGGAGTTCACGATTGTCATCGTCACCCACAACATGCAACAAGCTGCCCGTATTTCGGACCAGACCGCTTTTTTCTATATCGGTGAGCTGGTGGAATTCGGTGCGACGAGCAAGATTTTCACTAACCCGTCGCAAAAGCGAACCGAAGATTATGTGAGTGGCAGATTCGGTTGAACGAACGATTATTTCTATGGAAAATCATTTTGAAGCAGGCATCGAAAACCTACGCCAGAAACTGCTGGTGATGGCGAGCCACGCGGAAAAATCCGTCAACGAGGCCGTGCAATCGCTCATGCAGCGCAATCACGATCTCGCTTTGCGCGTGAAGGCGGACGACGATGTGATTGACAAGTATGAAGTCGAAATCGACGAAATGGCGATTCACCTGCTCACCAAAGCGCCGCTCGCCAGCAATCTGCGACTGGTCACGGTGGCCATGAAAATTTCCCAGAACCTCGAGCGCATCGGCGATGAGGCCACGAAAATTGCCAAGCGCTCGCGCGATCTCGCCCAGGAACCACCGGTTAAAATCAATCTGGATTTGCCACGCATGGCGAACCTCGCCCTGGCGATGGTGAAGGACGCGCTCGATTCATTTGTGCAAAAAGATTCCGTCGCCGCGCGCGCCATTATCCCGCGCGACAAGGAAGTGGATGCGCTCAATAAACAGATCCATCAGCAACTCGCGCAACACATGATGGAAAATCCGGACACCATTGCCCGCTGCCTCAACTGGATCGTCGCCGCGAAAAGTTTGGAACGGATCGCGGATCACGCAAAGAATATCGCGGAAGAAGTGGTTTATCTTTGCGAGGCGCAGGACATCCGTCACTCGCATTAAATAATCGGTAGCGTCAGGCATCTTGCCTGACGTGTCGGGCGGCTTCCAGCCGCCCGGAAAAAATGTGGCCACACAGAAGGCTTCCCAAATTTTCCATGGTTGGCAATGCGGGCGGTTCCTTGCGCCGGGCTGGAAGCCTCGGCTCGACGGCAGGCAGGATGCCCGCCGCCACTAATTTTTCGTGCGCGCGAGTTTTTTTTCGGACAAACTTTCAGCGCATGTTTTCCATCCAGCAACTTTTTAGCAAAGGTGACCGTTTTCAGGAACTGCTCGAAGCCGCCGCTGCCGAATCACACGAAAGCGTCCGACTCGTCATTGAGTTGATGAAGTCGCCGCGTAACACGCAGAATTTTGACGATCTCGTCCTCGCCCGCCGCAAGGAAAAGAAAATTTCCGAACAGATCAGCACGGAACTGGTAAACACTTTTGTCACCGGACTTGAGCGCGAGGACATTGAAGCCTTGGCGCGCGGGCTGTTCCGTATTCCCAAAGCCGCTGAAAAGCTGGCGGAGCGTTTGTCCATGGCGGGCAAGCAGATTGACGGAATTGATTTTTCCAAACAGGCCGAAATGATGGGCAAGGCCACCAACGCCGTTCACGAAATGGTCAAATCACTTCGCGATATGAAAGATCTGGAGCGAATGAAATCCTTAAACGACCGTTTGCAACTGGTCGAAGTCGAGGCGGACAACCACATGAATGATCTCCTGCGTGAAATCTACGGCGGTAAATACGAACCGCTCCGCGCCATGATTATCCGCGACGTGAATGAGCTGATGGAAAAAGTTGTGGACCGTTGTCACGACACCGGCGTGATCGTGATGCACACCGTCCTCAAGAATTCCTGACATCATGTTGCTCGTCTGCACTGTCATTTTGGTGGCGTTATTCTTCACCTACACCAACGGCTTTCACGACACCGCGAATGCCATCGCCACCGTGGTCGGCACCAAAGTGCTGACGCCGCGTCAGGCCATCATGCTCGCGGCGGTCACAAATCTTTTCGGCGCATTCTTCGGACTCGCCGTGGCCAAGACGATTTCCAGTGGTCTCGTGGACGCACAATTCGTCACGCAAGGCGTATTGGTTTGCGGCCTGCTGGCAGCCATCGGCTGGAATCTGCTGACGTGGTATTTCGGATTGCCTTCCAGTTCCAGCCACGCACTTGTCGGCTGCCTTGTCGGAGCCGCGCTGGCCTGCGCCGTTTCCATGAATCAAGCCAAGCCGCTCATCGGCAAAGATGGCAAACCCGCTTCCATCTGGAGCGCCATCAAGTGGACCGAGGTGAAAGATAAGAAAGATAAGAAATTGGTTCCCGCACCGCCTGGTGTTTTAGCGGCGCTGGGCGACAGTGTGAAAACAAACGGCACACACACGGTGCTGGTCGGCACCAATAAAGTTCAAGTCGTCGCGTTTTGCGGACGCACGGCGATGGTGGAAACAGTCAACAAACCCGGCGCGGATAAAGGTGGAATTTTTTACAAAGTGGTCGTGCCGATGTTCACTTCACCAGTGCTCGGTTTTTGTATGGGGTTTGTGTTCATGGTGTTTCTTTATATATTGCTCCACAAATGGAAACCGCTCACGGTCAGTCGCGTGTTCGGACGATTGCAATTGTTCAGCTCGGCTTACATGGGTTTCGGCCACGGCATGAACGACGCCACGAAATGCATGGGCATCATCACGCTCGCGCTCGTCGCTGCGACCACGTCGGGAATTTTCGCTGACCTGCCGTCGTGGGCTTCATTCCTCGTCACGAAAGAAGGCTCCAGTCCATTCGCTTTAACGTTAGGCGATCACATCGTCAGTGTGCTACCGAGTTTTCTTCAATTCGATTACATGCCCGTGCCTGCGGATGTGAAGAGTCAGGGAATTCCCAATTGGGTCGTCGTATTGTGCGCCCTGACGATGGCGGCGGGAACTGCCGCCGGCGGTTGGCGCATCATCAAAACGATGGGACATAAAATGGTAAAACTCCAGCCCGTGCATGGTTTCGCCGCCGAAACTACTGCGGCCACCATTCTCGCGGTGGCTGGCAGTTTGGGTATGCCGGTTTCCACCACTCACGTCATCAGCACGAGCATCATGGGTGTAGGTTGCGCGAAACGTTTCAGCGCCCTCAAGCTCGGTGTAGTGGAACGCATTATTTGGGCATGGATACTGACAATTCCTGTCACGGCGGGCGTGGCGTTCTGCCTGGTCTGGGCCTGCATGCACGTCGGCATTCTCACTCTGCCGAAGTGAGTAACAAATCACTTCCCCGTAAAATTGCCATTGCCAGTGAGTCGGCTTCTGATACGCTACACGTCCTTTGTTTCGGCGCGTAAGCATTGAAACGAGGGAGTAACGGCCTAAATTTTCGCCATCGTGTGATGGCGGAGCGGCCATCGCAACACCTAACTAAAATCCTGTGTTCCGCAGGATGCCGTGAATATCACGGTGAAAACCAATGGAAAATATACAGACATGAGCACTATCGGAGTAAAAGAATTGTTGGACGCCGGTGTCCATTTCGGACATCAAACGAAACGCTGGAATCCCAAGATGAAGCCGTTCATTTTTGACGCGCGCAACGGGATTCACATCATTGATTTGAGCAAGACCGAAGCGCAGTTGAAAACCGCGCTCGACTTCCTCTCCGCCACCGTTCGCAAAGGTGGAAAAATCTTGTTCGTTGGCACCAAGAAACAAGCCCAGATTTGCGTCAAAGAAACCGCCAAAGAAGTCGGCCAGATGTTTGTCGTGGAACGTTGGCTCGGCGGCACCTTGACCAATTTCGCCACCGTCAAAACCTCCATCAAACGCCTCCGCGAAATTGAAAAAATGGAAACGGACGGCGGCATCAACGATTACGTCAAACAGGAGCAAGCCGTCATCCGCCGCGAAGGCGCCCGGTTGCACAAGTATTTCGACGGTCTCCGTGATCTTGATAAAATGCCCGCCGCTTTGTTCATCGTGGACGTGAAGCGCGAACACAACGCCGTTGCCGAAGCGAAGAAGCTCGGCATCCCCGTCGTGGCCCTCGTGGATACGAACAGTGATCCCGAAGACGCCGCGTATCCGATTGCCGCGAACGATGACGCGATCCGCTCCGTCCGTTTGCTGCTCGCCGCCGTGGCGCAGGCCATCACGCAAGCGCGCGCGGAATTCGAATCCAAGAAATCCCGCCGGGTGAACGAAGACGCTGCTCCGGCCCCAGCCGAAGTTGCTGCTCCCGTCGCCGCTTAACGAATCAACTGATGGCGGAGCGTGGGACACTCCTGCGTTCCGCCATCTACTTTTAACCCACTAACTTTTTAACTACTTTTCCCTATGGCTGAAATCACTGCTGCAAATGTGGCCAAACTCCGCGAGATGACCGGCGTTGGCATGATGGAATGCAAAAAAGCGCTCGTCGAAGCGAATGGCGATATCAACGTCGGCGTGGATATCCTCCGCAAATCCGGCGCGGCTAGCGCCGCCAAGAAAGCCAGTCGCGATGCGCGCGAAGGCGTCATCGCCCAGTTCATCGCCCCCGGCGGCAAATCCGGCATCCTCCTCGAAGTGAATTGCGAAACCGATTTCGTCGCGCGCAACGAAGCCTTCCGCGCCTTCGCGGATGACATCGCCAAAAAGATTGCGTCCAATCCGAACGTCAATCTCGATGCCGACCGCGAAGCCGCCGTTGGCAAAATGGGTGAGAACATCAAGTTCGCTCGTAACGCCCGCCTCGAAGTTTCCGGCCACGGCTCCGTCGCCGCCTACATCCACACCGGCGCCAAAGTCGGCGTGCTCGTCGAGATCGGCTGCGGCAAGCCCGAGACCACCGCCAAGGAAGAATACAAGCAGCTCGTCCGCGACATCACGTTGCAGATCGCCGCTGGCTTTCCCCAAGTTGTCTCCCGCGAAAATGTGTCGCCCGAAGTCATCGCCAAAGAACGCGAGATCGCCGCGAACTCCGACCGCTTGAAAGGCAAGCCCGCCGCCGCGCTGGAAAAAATTCTTGCGGGCGTGCTGGATAAATTCTTTCAAACCTACTGTCTCGTGGATCAAGGCTTCGTGAAACGCAACTCCGAAGTCAGCGTCAAAGAACACGTCGCGCAGATCGCCAAGCAGTTGGGCGATGAAATCACCATCCGCCATTTCGTCCGCTTCCAAGTGGGTGAAGCGGCAGTGTAAACTGCAGCTCAATCTCGAACGGCGTCCGGCAACGGACGCCGTTTTTCTTTTGCTCCCCCCGCAACTAGATCCTCCGGGTGCATCTTTTTTGTTTACTCCTTCTCCCCGTTTGGGCGGAGAGAGGGAGTTA
>JANYFN010000068.1 GCA_025362675.1 Limisphaerales bacterium
GATTGCGATTTGATGCCGATGAAATGGATCTGCCGCAGTAAGTCGCGCCACACGATGCGGCAACGAAAAATCGTCCCGAGCGCCTCGCGAGTCATCGTCGCGATGCGGCCCAGGCCCGACAGCCAGTCGCCCAGCCACGAATCCAGCAGAAAATTCATGGCTCACGCTAACAAACGAAAGTGACCGCGCCAACCGCAGAGTTGGCAGCGGCCATCATCTAGGTTCAACTTGGGGCACTGCTTCCGAATGGTGGCAGTTCTCGCGCTGCGAGAACTCCGTCCGCGTAGTAGCGGGCGGAACGGATGGGAGGGAAGCGTTCGTTCTTACCAAGGCGTTGCGCCGCTGCACGCGGCACTGGTTTTCGTAGCGCGAAAACCGCCACCACCCCGGTGGTTCGCCAACGGGGGCAGTGTCAAAATGCATTCGCCACCGTCTTCCAAAAAAAACCGCGCCGGGACAGGAAATGATTTCCGCGCGTTTTGGCAATGGGGTGAACACCCCATTGCCATGTCCAATCTTGCTGCTCAGACTTCGAGAAGATGTTGCCCATTCAAAAAACCGTGGCAAAAAATGTCCCGCTTACGGCCAAAAAGGGACAGCTAGTGACCGCGGCGGGCACTATTTTGCGACAAATCTAAAACGGTGATATACCGCTTAACCGGAAAACCAGATGAAAAAAATCCACCCACAAAAAAACTTCGTGGCCCTCACCCTTGCCGCCGTGCTAGTGGCCGGGTTGATTAGCCCGCTGACCTTCCGGGTTCGGGCCGAGGAGCCAAAAACCACCGCGCCCGCCACAACCAATTCGGTGACGCCAAGCGCCGTTTCGCCCACCGCCTCAACCTCCGCCCTGCACAAAAAGCTCACCGGCGCCGAGCTTTACTCGATCCACTGCAACCGTTGCCATCCTGAACGATTCCCGACGGAACGAACGGCGGCGCAGTGGAAAACCATCATGCTGCACATGCAGGTGCGCGCGGGCATTCCCGGAAAACAGTCCCGCTTGATTCTGCAATACCTTCAGGAAAACAGTGGTCGGTAAACCCGCCAAACTATTACCACGCATGAAAAAAAACATGATCAAAAGCCGTTCGATTTTTGGACTGGTCGCGGCGGGTTGCGCGCTCGGCCTCGCTTGTCCCCAACCCAGCCGGGCGGTGGTCAGCGATGAAGATTTCAACGCGCTCAAGACGCTGGTGCAACAGATGAACGGAAAATTGCAGTCGTTGGAAC
Source organism: Limisphaerales bacterium (assembly GCA_025362675.1). Lineage (GTDB taxonomy): Bacteria > Verrucomicrobiota > Verrucomicrobiia > Limisphaerales > UBA11358 > UBA11358. The sequence goes on from JANYFN010000068.1 coordinate 1,234, forward strand.
AGACCAACCTTCAGGATCAGCGCGTCATCCAACAGTTGCAGCAGAAGCTGACGGAGACCCAACGCACCGCCGTGGAAGCGCAGCAAAACAGCATCGCGACGGCGCAAGCTCAGGCAGCGGCACCGCGTGTCCCGCTGGATGAAGCCACGGTCAATCACAACTTCCAGATCCTCGGTGACGCGGAGATTCAATACAACAAGACGGATCATCAAAACGGCGCGTTCCTGCTGGCCGATTTCGCGCCGATCTTTCTCTATCGCGGCGGCGAAAATATCTTGTTCGAAGCCGGTTTTGATTTCGGCCTGCAAAATAATTCTCCGAATGGCGGCGGTTATACCACCACGGTGAATTTAAGTTTCGCGCAGTTGGACTATGTGTTGAACGATTATTTGACGTTGTGCGCGGGCGACCTCGTTCTGCCGCTGGGAACTTATAGCGAGCGTTCAGCGGGCTGGTTGAATAAATTCCCCGACAATCCGCTGGCGGTCGATCTCGTTCCAGGCACCGGCGTCGGCGCAGAGTTGCGCGGGGCGTTACCGTTGGGTGAAACTGGCAAGCTGCTCAACTACTCGATCTATGGCGTGAATGGGCCGGGTTCGGCAAACGGCACTGGCAATGCCGGGGCGCTGGATCTCGGCGGCAATGTCGGCATCACCTCGGGCGGCAGCACGGCTAACACGCATGGAAATCTAGTTGGCGGCGCGCGCGTGGCATTCTTCACACCGTTCAAGCCGCATTACGATTTAGAAGTGGGTCTCTCCGGCCAGTCGGGTGAATGGGACGATGCCGGAAAACATCTTTGGTCCGCCGGCGTGCTGGATGCGGCCTTGCACCTAGGAGCTAACTTTGAAGCGAAAGGCGAATACATCATCAGTCGCTATGGCAGCGACGATCTTGGCCAGATCCATCAACAAGGCTGGTTCTTGCAGGCCGGTTACAAACTGGCGGGCTTGAATCTGAATCTCCCCGCCTTGAACAATCTCGAATTAGTCGCGCGCTATGATTCCATGCGCGACGGATTGGGCACCCACACCCGGCGCTACACCGCGGGCTATATTTATTACCTCACCAGCGCTTTGCTCTTCGAAGGCGACTACGAAATCATCCGCAGCTCCGATCCGGCTCAACCAACGTCCCAGTTTATTTTGCAGATGTCGTATGGATTCTAACATCATTCGGAAACCAACTAACTAAGAATCCACATGAAAACATTTTTCACCCCAATCCAGCGGCAACTACGTTTGCCCAGCCTAACGGCTACCGTGCTCGCTCTCTTTTCCGCTGCCGCCCTGGCGGCTGAACCCGCGCCGGCGGCCCCCACATTTCTCCGCGACATCCAGCCCATTTTCATGGGCAATTGCTCGCGTTGCCATAATCAGGAAACCCGTTTTGTCTATAACTGGCTCGATTACAAGACCGCCTATGCCGACCGTTGGGAAATCAAACGCCGCGTGTGGGATAGTTGGAAAGGTTCCTATTACAAAGAAGCCATGCCCATCGCCAACAGCCCGGAATCCCTCGCGCTCACCGAGGCCGAACGCCTGATCATTCGTAATTGGGTAGATAGCGGCAGCCCGCGCGGCGTCGCGCCCGTCAATGACGGCACCAAAACCAAAGCCGAGCGCATTGAACTAGGACACCGGTTATTCACGATATGTGCCGCGTGCCATCAGGCTACTGGTCGCGGACTACCTAACTTATTTCCGCCATTGGCCGGGTCTGATTATTTAAATGCCGACAAAAGCCGCGCCATAAAAATCGTCATTTACGGTCATCAAGGCGAAGTGCTCGTCAATGGCGTGAAGTTCAACAACAACATGCCCGCCTTCCCCTTGGGCGATCACGACGTGGCCAATGTGTTGACCTATGTTTACAACTCATTCGGCAACGCTGGCTTGGAAGTGACGCCCGAAGAAGTGAAAGCGGCCCGCGCTCAAGGCCCCGAACCATCCACCAAAGCCGCCCCCGCCGCGAAAAGTATCTTTGAATAAGTTAGGCAACCATCTCCGAGCGGTTCTTATTCAGTAAGGAATGCCGGGGCATGGAATTGGCTTAATCACCCAACGGCGCTTGGCCGCAGTGACTGGTTAGGCGACAACTTTGAATGGCTTGGTGCTGGCTGCAACCACTTCGTAGCCTTTGTCATCCTCCAGAAGCACCAGATGAACCTTCTGCTTTCGTGCCTCCGAAGCTACCGCCTTGAGTCCACCTCCGCGCTTTTCAATCGAGGTGAGTTTGCGTGCGCTCATCTTGCTAGACCCATCAGCGACGGAACGAATCCAATCAGCCGTCCATTTTTCTGGGGTCTTGATTATTTTTGACTTCATATCTTTGTGAATCGTGCAAGCCGCCTAACGAAGTCTATTACTAACAACCACCGTTTTGTCGCACTACAAATGTGAAACTAAACGGTGGCATGGCAAAGTTACTTACTTATCTTGACCAACAAGCGGCTTGATGTCACAACTAAATCACGCCGCACTCCTCATGACTGTTGAGTCAAGGTGCATAATTGATACGATAAAACCTCTTGGTCGAGTTCGTGACAGCACCAACGTCAATCCAGTTTGTCTGCGTTACACCATTGCCTTGGATAATGAGTTGGGGGCTGATGTTGGTGAAGTTGCCACCTAAAGTAGATGCACCTTGAACTACATTGGTCTGGCCAGCTATCGCCAGCCATTTGATGTTGATATTATTGGTTCGTTGATTAATTGATAATATTTGAACTGCCGGAATTTGACTGATAATTACATCGGTCATGCCAACATCGTCCGCATCCACGTCAGTGGCATCAAACATAATCCTTAGAACCGAAGCTGCTACATTAGTGAAGGCAAAGTGAAAATGCCCGGTGCCAGGTATAAAAACATTGGTTTGGTAAAACAAACTCGTTCCTTGACCATCCTGAACACTCAACGAGTTAATGACAGCTTGGGGAGTGTCGGGGACCCATGTAGCCATGTCGAACGACACCAACTGAACCTTAAATCCTGAATCCGCGATTAAGTCATATTCGAATAATGCTCCATCGCCGCCGGTGGTTACGACGTTTGTTAAATTCCCAAAGCCATTGTCCCACGTGCGGATATTCGGCATGCTGCCAGTATTATATTGGGCGGTAATATTCGGTGTTGGCCCTCCTTGCAAGCCGTAGCTAAAACCGTCCTGATATTCAGCCAATATCCGATTGCCGCATCCTGGAGGCAGGTTTCGGTAATTTCCGAAACTACCGTCGCCAGCAGCGGGTCTGAACAGAATGACAGATGACTGAGAGTTTGAGGCAACTACAAGAATAGATGCCATTAGGAAACTAACCACGTGATCTTTCATAGGTATAATTTACTGCTTGTTGTTTGATGCCGCCTAACGACCAAGAACTGAGCCACGGCCACGGAAACTGTCCGTGAACCTAACGCCGCAGCGCGAATCCGAAGGCGTAAAAGCCGTTGGCTCCAGTGATGTGTTAGGCCACATGGGCATGTCTCCTCAAAATAAAAGTCCAAATGCCAAAGCCAATGCTGGCGACTGCAAGTATCGGCAACATCCCCAACAAAAGACCGGTCGGCATATCCTTATCGAAGGCAAATGTAATCGGCGCGACAAATGCCGCTGGAATAATAGACCAACTCCCCCAGAAATAAAATCCCGTCGGTGTAATGGTAGCTGCGACCAGAAAACAAAATGGCGCACGCCAGCGCCACGACTGCTGAATCCGCCTGCGAGCAAAATACCAAGCAATACCGCAAAGCAGTCCGCCAACGGCAAACACCTCAAGAAATGCTTCAATAATACTCATGGTGTAATGTGGCCTAACGACCAAGAACTGAGCCACGGCCACGGAAAATGTCCGCCAACCGGCGACCGCAGCGCGAACCCGAAGGCGTCCAAGCCGTTGGCTCCAGTGATGTGTTAGGCCACATGGTCAATCAAAAAACCATAAAAAATAACCTCCGGGATTCAAGATAATAACAACCACCGAAGTAAATGTAGAAACTGCCAACACAGCGAAAGCCAGCCAAACGCGAG
>JANYFN010000086.1 GCA_025362675.1 Limisphaerales bacterium
GCGATGGTCGCGGCGCTTGGCCTCATCGAGCATCTTGAAATACTCGTCCATCGCGGTCTTGTTCTTGAACGCCGTGCCGTAGATGCGCTGGAGCTGCGGGCCTTTTTCGTCACCCTTGTAATACGCGGCGGCCACGCTGGTGAGCTTGAACGCGCCGATGTTGCCGGTGCGCATCACGTGCGGCCCGGCGCACAGGTCAATGAAATCGCCGTTCTTGAAATAGGAAATCGGCTCGCCCTCGGGAATCTGCTTGAGCAAATCTAGTTTGAATTTCGAGGCGCCATTCGGACGTTCCGTCAATCCGCCTAGTCTTCCAGAATTCGCATCCGCCATCGCCTGCTCGCGCGTGACGGTGAGTTTCTCAAAAGGATTGTTCGCCTTAATTTCCTTCTTCATCTCCGCCTCGATCTTCTCAAAATCTTCCGGCGAGATGCGGTGCGAACATTCGAGGTCGTAATAAAAACCAGTTTCGACCGGCGGGCCGTAAGCGAATTGCGCATCCGGCCACAGGCGCAGGATGGCGGTGGCCATGACATGCGCGGCGGAGTGCCGGATGCGTTCGAGTTCCGTCATCGCGTTGCGTTCGTCGAGAGTCTTGCGTTCGTTTTCCATAAATAAATTTTTTTTTACCGCTAATCTGCGCTGATCTTCGCTAATCGGTTTTTTATCAGCGCAGATTAGCGATGATTAGCGGTTTACAGAAACAAAAACGCCCCGGACGATAAGTGCGAGGCGTCGGCGTTCATTCCGTCGGGGAATGAACGCTAAATTGTAGTCGTGCGGTTCAACTGGTTGGACACGCCGAAACCTTAGCCAAGACGGGCGCTTTTGGCAATTTTGTTTTTGTCTGGTGGCCGCTTCAATTGAAGTGTCCCGGAGCGCGGGCCGAGATGGAGTATCCGCACCTGCTCGATCACCGCGAACGTGATCGGGATCAGCAGCCGGGGCTTGCGCGGCACGGGGCGGGGCTTGAATGGACGCGGATGCAGCGACTCGCGAATTTTTTCCAGTTCGCCGCGATCGAGCCAGACGCCGCGACATTCGAGGCAGCGATCCAAAATGACGCCCGAGCCAAGGCTGAATAGTTTCTTATCAAGCGTCTCCTCGGCGCAGTGTGGACAAGCGCGGACCGCATAATCATCCACCGACACCGCGGGATCGTATTGGGGAGTTGCTACGGTTTGATTCGGATCAGGGTGTTCGCAATCCACTTTGACCAGTTCATCATAGTCGAACCAGATGCCGCCGCAGCCGCCCTCGCAGGCGTCCAAATTTACGGAGCCGATTTTGAATCGGCGCAGTTGGCCTTGGCAAGCTGGGCATTTCATTGGGAAACATTAACCACGAAACTGGTGGGGAATGAAATTGAAATTGAAAATTAAAAATTATTTCGCCGCGCAGATGTTAGCGCTGCTTGTGATCCGCATGGCAGACCATATCAATCACCACCGTGCTGGCGAGCAACAGGACTTGATCCTCGCTATCCGCGATGTCCACACCGTAGCTGTCCGTGAACGAAAACCAGCGTTTGGAAACTTCCGCGATCTGCCGTCCACCGCGCGTGAAAGTGTATTCCATGTCGAGAAAACTGCCCTGCGCCTCGATATCGTCCGGGCCGGGAACATCCACCGTGAAGGCGCAGCGGAACAAAGTGAACAAATGTTTTTTCACGACGGCGGCCAGCTGGCCGTCGCGATAAATTTCGTAAGTCGGTCCCCACGCGAGTAATTTTTGCCGGATGAACGCGAGCTCCTTGCCGTGCATATCCTGAAACGAAAGTTTCTGGCCGATAGTGAAAACTTTGCCGTCCACGAAAAACACGTCATCGCCCGCTTCGTTTTTAATGGTGAAATCGTCACCGAAACAAAACAGTTTTTGCTTCATCACATAGCGCATGGAAAAAGTTTAGCCACCAAGATGCCAAGACACGAAGTAAAACTTTGGCTTCCCGGCTTGGTGCCGTGGCGTCTTGGTGGTTAAAAAATCAAGCGAACCGATCCGGCGCGAGCAGGCGCAGATCAAATGACGTTGGTTCGCCGCTCACGATTTCGCCGACAATTTTCCCCGTGATCGGCGAAAGGCTCATGCCCATCATCGCGTGACCGGTGGCGAGCACGAGATTGGAAAACTTTGCCGTGCGGCCGAGATACGGCATTCCGTCCGGCGAACACGGACGCAGCCCGCGCCACGGCTGGATGTTCTCAAAATCCGCCGCTGAAAATTTCGGAAAATATTTCGCCACCGATTTGATGATGCCCTGCACGCGCACTGGATTGATGTCCTCATTCAGCCCGGAAATTTCCATCGTGCCGCCGAAGCGCAACGACGTTCCCATCGGCGTCACCGCCATGCGCGCCTCGGTGAAGATGGAGCAAAGCTGCGGCAGTTCGCGCGGCTGCGGCAGCGTGAGGCTGTAGCCTTTCCCGGCTTGAATCGGAATTTTCAATCCGAGTTCGCGCGCAATAACCGGCGACCACGAGCCGCCGCACAAAATAATTTCATCGGCTGACAATTCGCCGTGCAAGGTTTCAACGGCACTGATTTTTCCACCGCGCGTTTCCAAGCCGGTGACCTCGGTGTTCCACTTGAAAATGACCCCGAACTTTTTCGCCTGTTGTTGCAACAATTCCACATACCGATCCGGCGTGAAGTGCGCGTCCTTGGGAAAATAAACTGCGCCCGCCACATCCATCGTCACCCCTGGATCAAGCTTGGCGACCTGTTTCGCATCGAGCACTTCGGCGGGAACGCCGAGCGCATCCGCCTGCGCGGCGAAGGTCGCCTCATCATCCAGTCCGTGCTGCGTTTTACAGAGCATCAACAAACCGCGCGTCACCAAACCGAATTCATTTCCATTCTGTTCGGCCAATTCCTCAAACATCGCACGACTGGCAAAACTCAGATCACGCAACAACGGCGAGCACTGGCGCACGTGTTCTGCGTTCGCGGCTTTCCAGAATTTGAACGACCAGTCAAACAAATCGCGATCGAAGCGCGGCTTGATGTAAAAAGGCGATTCGGGATTGAGCATCCATTTCAAACCCAGCTTCACCATGCCCGGCGCGGCGAGCGGCACGAAATGGCTCGGCACAATCATCCCCGCGTTGCCGAACGAGCAGCCGTCACGCGCGGCGCCATTGCGCTCAATGACCGTGACGCGATGACCTTTGCGCGCACACTGCACCGCGCAGGAAAGTCCGATCGCCCCCGCGCCAATGATGACAATGTTTTTACTCATCGTTATTTTTTCTTCGCTTCGTCGCTCAACAGATTGCGCACGAGAAAATCCATGCGCCGCTTGCTGCCGTAAGGCGTTTCCGCCGAGCCGTGATCCGAACCGGTGATGACGATGAACTCGAAATCTTTACCCGCTTTTTCGAGCGCGTTCACCACCTGCATCGTCGAAGCCGGATCAACATTGTGGTCCAGTTCGCCGACCATCAGCAGTAACTTGCCCTGCAATTTATGCGCGTCATCCACGTTCGAGCTGCGTGCGTAACTGTCGTCCACCGGCCAACCCAGCCACTGTTCGTTCCACCAGATTTTGTCCATGCGATTGTCGTGGCAGCCACAGTCCGCAACGGCAGCTTTGTAAAAATCATGGTAATCTAATAACGCGCGCATCGCGTTTTGTCCACCAGCCGAACCGCCGTAAATACCGACGCGCGCCAAATCCATCCACGGCCGCGTTTTTGCCGCCGCCTTGATCCACGCGATGCGATCGGGAAAACCCGCGTCGGCTAAATTTTTCCAACACACATCGTGAAACGCTTTGCCGCGATTGTCCGTGCCCATGCCGTCCGCCTGCACGACGATGAAACCGAGTTCCGCCAACGTGTGCTGACGCAGCAGCCGGCCAAATTTTTTCGGCGCGAACGAATCCTGCGGCCCCGCGTAAACTTCCTCGACGACGGGATATTTTTTCTTGGGATCAAAATTCGAAGGCTTGATGAGGACGCCGTAAATGTCCGTCGTGCCATCGCGACCCTTGGAAACAAAGCGTTCCGGCAACGTCCAGCCGGACTTTAGTAGTGGCGACGCGTCCGCGCGTTCGAGTTCGCAAATTAATTTTCCATCGTCGCTGCGGCGCAATTCGGTGACCGTCGGCAAATCAGCGCGCGAAAATTTCGCGATGAAATAATTTCCGTCCGGCGAAAATTCCACCGTGTTGTCGCCGTCGCCTTGAGTGAGTTGCACGAAGCCGCTGCCATCAAAATTCACGCGGCAGAGTTGGTGCTGATACGGATCTTCGCCCGCCCGCAAGCCGCTCGCGAGAAACGAAATCTGCCGTTTCGCCGCGTCCACCTTGAGCACTTCGCGCACGACCCAATCGCCGCGCGTGATTTGATTTTTCAATTTCCCCGGCGCGACATCGTAAAGCCAGAGATGCGCCCAGCCATCGCGCTCGCTCATCCAAATCAATTCGCCGGAATCATCCAGCCACTCGCGCCACGTCTTGGTTTCGTAGTCCACAAACGTCTGGCTGCGTTCCTCGACGACCGTGCGCACGACCCCATTCGTCGCGTTCACGGCGAGAATGCGATAGAGCTGATGACCGCGTTGGTTATAGTCGAAATAAAATTCATCGCCGCGCGGCGACCAGCGGAAATTGAGTTCACCGCCGGGCGTAAAATTGTTGGTGAACAACTCGCTGGAAATTATTCTCGCCATCTTGCTGGCAACATTGATCAGCACCGGCTGCACCTGCGGCAGCGCGTCGCCAGGCTTGAAATAATCATACGTCTGCAACTTCGGCTGGAGCTGATCGCGCGGCGACGATTCCACGATGGTCACAATGTGGCGCGGCACTTCGGTGACGGTTTGCACGATGCAGCTTTGCGAATCTGGCGACCAGACGACCGGCCCGCGATACGGATTTGCCGCCGTGCCATTCGTAGTCAAAAAAGTTTTTTCACCGGCGGCAGAGACGAACAACACGTTTTGATTCGTGAACTCGAGGGAACCATTTTTATCCGGCGACTGCGCCGAACGGCGTTGCCCTGGGCGGCGACGCGGCGTTTCGGTTTTTAAGGGTTTGCCATCAATTTCAATTTCCAAAACCTCCGGCGTCGCTTCAAAAAAGCCGAGCGGATTGCCGGGCGAATCCGTCACCAGCCAAACGTGGCCGGCGTAAGTGTGCTGCTCAACCGTCTGGCCCGAGCGGACGCGGCCATAAGGTTTTCGCTCGCCGCTTTCATCCACCCAAAACAATTCCACGGGCGCGGCGGTGCTGTTGTGAAAACGAACGGTCGTCTCGTTGCCATTGTGGGTGGTGCGTTTTTGGGTGAGTGATTTTTGCGCGGAAGTGGAAAGGCGTTCACCCTCGGTCACCCCCAGTTTTTCAGCCGACGACGCGCGCTTGATTTCGCCGGTGCTGGCATCCACCAAAACGTATTCATGCGTGTCCGGCCCGGTCGTGACGCGATACCAAAAGTGTTGATTGTCCGGCAGCCAATGCGGCGCGACGACATCGCGAAACACTTTTCCCTCGGTGCGCCGCGCGAGCGATTGTGCCCGGGAATAATCCACACCGTCGGCGCTGGCCAACAGATTCACGGCGCCAGCAAAAAAGAGCAGCCAGACCAAAGCGCGAGTTGTCATCGGCGATTCATCAAGGCTTCGATTTCGTCGGCTTCAATCGGGATGCCCGCCATCAGATCGAGCTGGCCGTTTTCGGTCACGACCACAGTGTTTTCCAGGCGCACGCCAAAACCTTCCGCCGGAATATAGATCGCCGGTTCCACGGTTAACACCCAGCCCGGTTTTATTTGGTAATGATTATAAGTCACGTCATGCACATCGAGGCCGATCGGATGCGAGACGCCATGCATGAAATATTTTTTTACCGCGGGCGCGTCCGGCTTTTGTTTTTTGACGTCGGACATTTTCAACAGACCGAGATCCACGCATTCCTTGGTAGTGCGTTCTTCGCATTCGAGGCGCAAATCTTTCGTGGTCTTGCCGGGAACGCACGCGGCGACTTGCGCGCGAAAAATCCGCAGCACGGCGTTGTAAACCTGTTTTTGTCGCTTCGAGAATTTTCCATTTACGGGAATTGTGCGCGTCAGATCGCTCATGTAATTCCCCAAACCGGCCGCGACATCGAGCAGTAGCAGATCGCCTTTTTTGCAAGGCTGATCATTCTGGCCGTAATGCAAAATATTATTGTTCCCACCGCTGGCGATGATCGGGTTGTAAGCAAATTGACCTTTTGCGCGGATGAATTCATGCGCGAATTCCGCCTCGACTTCGGCCTCGTTCACGCCGGGTTTCAAAAATTGACAGACGCGTTTAAACCCTTGGGCCGTCAGGTCGCAGGCGGCTTTGATCGCGTCAATTTCGTAGGACGATTTCACGCAACGCAATGCATACATCAGGGGCGCGAGGCGATGGTAGCGGTGCAGTGGAAAGTTTTTTTGGCAGTCGCGGACGAACCGGGTGTCGCGCGTCTCCACCGTGACATCGGCGCGCTGATGTTCGTTGCTATTGAGGAAAACCTGTTCCATTTCGCAAATCACCTGGCGGAAAATCCCTGGAAATTCCGCGAGCCATTTTACATTTTTGATACCGGAAATCTTCGTCGCCTGTTCCTTCGTGAGCTTGTGCCCCTCCCAGATTTTTAGATGCTCGCTTGGTTCGCGCAGAAATAAAATTTCGCGATAGGTCGGATCAAACGCATCCGGCGCGAGGAAGAGAATGGTTTCCTCCTGATGAATGCCGGTGAGATAAAACAGATCGGCATTTTGCAGATGACCCATCGTGCCATCGGCGTTCGTGGGCATGAGGTCGTTGGCGTTCAGCACGGCGAGCGAACGCGGTAACAACAATTTGAAGAGCCGTTCGCGGTTGAGCGTGAACAGTGCGGAGGGCAGGGTGATGGCTTTCATTTCAAAAAATGTTAGGCACGGAATACACCAATCACCCAAAAAGTGACAGGAAGAAAACACTGACGATCAAAACGCCTGCAAACTGGTCGCGACGGCGGCGGGCAGAGCTTACGCCGGAGAAAATTTGGCGCGTTCGGTGCCGCTGGGTTCGCGGAAATCGCTCAGGCGGCTTTTCTTCAAAGTGCCATCGGCTAGTTTCAGCGTGAGCTGCGGTGGCCAGCCGGCTTGGGCCTCGGCGACCTGAGTCACCACGCCGATGGCGCGGGAAAGTTTGTGGACCATGATTTCGCCAAGAAAGCCTTCGCCGGTGGCGGGAATTTTAGTTTTGCCCATGCCAGCAGTGTGGCGAAAAATCCGGCGGGTTCAATGTTTGAATGACAGCGGTGGTGGGGCGCAACTCGACCCTGCCACGATTGGTGGAAGTTCTCGCGCTGCGAGAATTCCGTCGCCGAGCGCAGCGTCAGGCGACGGCACGGACGGACGAGGCGCATACGCATAGTTTGTGGCGGTGCCCTCGCCCCTATTAGGGTGAGGAGTCAAGGCTTTCGCGAATTCGTTGCCGTCCATCGTTACCACGTTGCCCCCTCACCTCAATCCTCTCCCCCGAGGGGGCGAGGAGGCCGGATTCTTTGACCCAGCGAGGGAAAGTTCGCCCGCCCAGAGTGAAAGATGGGTGTTCGGGAGCGAAAAATGCCCGCACGAAGCGAATGTTGGCTCGCACGGAGGGGCGGATACCCCGCACGGAGTGAAGAATCGCCGCACGAAAGGTCAGATCCTCCGCACGGAACGAAAAACGTCCGCACGGACGGGAAGTTGCCTCGCACGGAGCGGAAAATAGGTTATGGGGAGCGTCCGCAGGGCGCACGGGCGCGAAAGCACTCCGCACGGGAGGGAAAGGCGGTCGCACGGGAGTGGAGATTGGTCGCACGGCGACGATGGCAGGGTGTTTTTTTGGGGAAAAGGGTCGGAGCGGCGGCGCAGACGGATGGTTTGGGCGGAAAATGTGGCGTTGACGGCGGGCGGCGGGGCGGGGAGCGGGAGTTTTTGGTGGTTGCGGTTTGACAGGGGGCGTGGGGGAATTCATTTTCTGGGCATGGATTTTACTTCCTCCCGCTGGTTGCCGGTGTTGCTGTTGACGTGCTCGAATATCTTCATGACGTTCGCGTGGTATGGGCATTTGAAATTCAAGGGCCAGCCGCTCGCGCTGGTGATCCTGGTGAGCTGGGGGATCGCGCTGTTCGAATATGTGCTGATGGTGCCGGCGAATCGCTGGGGCAGCAATTCCTTCACGCCGTATCAACTGAAAATCATGCAGGAGGCGATCACGTTGGTGGTGTTCGTGGTGTTCGCGTTCTTCTATTTCAAAACGTGGCCGGCGTGGAATCATATCGCGGCGTTTGGGTGTATCCTCGCGGCGGTGGCGTTTGCGTTCTGGTCCCCCAAATGAATCGGGCGGCGGAAGGCGTGAACTCGGCGGGGATTTTTCGCGCTGATTATTTTCGGGTTCTCCGTCATGAAGTGGAACTGAAGGCCGGGGAAGAAGGTGCTTTTCAATTTCAAACTAAAATCTCCTCAACCCAACCCGCTTCGCGTTTGGGCGGGCAGAGAGAGTGAAGAATAGCGTCGAGCGGCAACCGTTAATACGCGGCGCGAGTAAAACTCGCTTGGCAGTGCGGCGACATTCTGTTTAATTGACCGCGCTTGATGAAACCATTTGCCTCTACCTGTCTGATCGCACTGTGCCTTCCCGCCATGATCGCCTGCCCGGCGCGCGCGCAGGAGGAATCGGGCGTGATCATTTCCGCGCTCAGCGAGGTCATGCAGGGATCGCCGGAAGGGAAAGTGGATTTTGATCCGAAGACGGGCACGGTCAATTATTCCAACGGCATTTTTGTAAGCGATGGTAAGTCGGTGCTCACGGCGAACAGCGCCGCTGTGAATACGAAAACCGGCGATGTGATGGCGGATGGGAATGTGCATATCGAATCTGGCGATCAGCTCTGGGTGGGGGAACACATCAGCTATAATTTCAAAACTAAGTTGATGCGGAGCGAGCAGTTTCGCACTGGGAAAAGCCCGGTGTTCGCCAGCGGTTCTGAACTGATCGGCGATAAAAGCAATCAGGTTTATACGGCCAAGAGCGCCTACGTGACGACGGATGATGTGAGCGAGCCGCTCTATAAAGTCAAAGCCAGCCGCATCAAAGTCATTCCCGGCAAGTCGGTGCAGATGTGGAACGCGGTGCTCTACGTCGGTGAAGTGCCGATGTTTTATTTTCCGTATTACAAGCGGAACCTGGGACCACACGCGAATAATTTCACGACGACGCCCGGCTATCGCAGCCGCTACGGCGGGTATCTCTTAAACACTTACAACTGGTTCGCCGGTGATCTGGCGGATGGAAAAGTTCATTTGGATTATCGCGAACGGCGCGGCGTGGGCGTGGGGCCGGACATCAATCTGCATCTGGAACGTTGGGGTGATTTATCGCTGAAATATTATTATCAGAATGACGCCCGCGCTAATTCGAGCACGAATGCGTTCCCGAACTTCGGCACGATGCCGCAAGATCGTCAGCGCTTTTACGCCGGCTGGCAGGCGACGCCCGCGACGAATTTGAATTTGAAGGCGATGGTGAACTACCAATCAGACCCGCTGTTCTTACATGATTTTTTTGAAGGCGATTATGCGCTCAACCCGCAGCCGAACACCTTCATCGAGGCGAATAAATACTGGAACAACTGGAGCCTCGACGCCCTCGCCACGCCGCGCATCAACAACTTCTTCAACCAGATTGAAAGATTGCCCGACGTGAAACTCACCGGTTTTCGCCAGCAAATTTTTGACACGCCGCTGTATTACGATAGCGAAAGTTCCCTCGGCTGGTATCACGCCTACGCCGCGAACACGACGAATGGTTTTTATCCGTTCACGAACGGTTACTTCGCCGATTCCGCCGCGCGGGCCGATACCTACCATCAAATCAGCCTGCCGTGGGTGTTCTTCAACAAGCTCAATGTCGCGCCCTATGTCGGTGGGCGGTTCACTTACTATAGCCGACGCAGCGATGCCTCCGGTTCCAATGATGAAACGTTTCGCGGAGTGCTAACGACTGGGATGCGGACTTCGTTCAAAGTATCGCGGCTTTGGGCGGGGGTAACTAACTCCTTCTGGGACTTGGATGGTTTGCGCCACATCATCGAGCCTTCGGCGGATTATGTTTTCATTCCGCGCCCCAGCACGGTGGCGTCTCAACTGCCGCAGTTTGACTCGGAAAATCCATCACTCCTCCTCTCGCCCGTATTGCTCGGAGATTATAGCAGCATCGATTCCATTGATACGCAGAACGTGATCCGCTTCGGCCTGCGAAATCTGTTGCAAACCAAACGCGGCGGCGCGATCGACGATCTGGTGAACTGGAACGTCATGCTTGATTGGCGGTTGGATCCGAATCTGAACCAAAGTCCGGTCAACGATTTGTATTCGCGCTTTGCCTTGCGTCCACGCCGCTGGCTCACAGCGGAATCGCAACTACGTTACGATTTAGATCACGGCGATCTGAACCTGGCATTTCATCAACTGACATTCACGCCGGGCGATCGCTGGAGTTGGGGCATCGGGCACTGGTATCTACGCGGTGGCAACTGGGGCAACGGCACCTGGAACGAAAATAATTTCATTAGCAGCACTTTGTTTTATCGCGTGAATGACAACTGGGGTTTGCGTGCCACGCATAATTACAATTCGGCCAACGGCCGTTTGCAGGAACAGTATTACACGATCTATCGCGATCTTCGCAGCTTCACCGGTGCGCTGACGTTCCGCCTGTTGGACGAGCCGAACCGCTCCTCGGATGTCACAATCGCCTTCATGCTATCGCTCAAAGCCAGCCCTTCCTCACGCGTCGGCGAAGATTCGGTCAACCCGTATCGCCTCGTCGGGGAATAAATAATAACCCGGAGGGGCACGCGCCCCGCGCGTCCGCCCCGCCCGGCTATTTATTTATGAATTCCTACACCTGCCCCCGACGGCCACTGGCAAAAATTGCCGCCAAGCGGCAAAAAAGTGCCTACCTCAAAACCGCGCTGTCCCGTATTCTCAATCGACTGTCCATTTTATAGGTATAGAAACGTAAGTTCAACGGCGACTCCAGCCTCAAAACCGACTTATTTCGATTTTCTGAGCAACTTTCCTTGGTTTTTGGGTTAATATTCAAATGAACTCGACGTTGGCATCCGTGTTGCTTATGTTAGTTCATACGCGGTTGCCACCGGCAATCAATGGAACAAAAACGTAATAATAATAACCAGCCGGTGGTTCTGTTCCGCCGCACAACAAAAAGAAAGTAATAAACTAGTATGAAACAAATCAAATCCACTCGTCAATCGGGCTTCACGCTCGTAGAAATCATGATCGTTGTCGCTATCATCGGCTTGCTCGCAGCGATTGCGATTCCTAACTTCGTGCGCGCCCGTTCCACAGCCCAAATGAATGCCTGCATCAACAACCTCCGCCAGATGGATGCGGCCATCCAGCAATTCGCCTTGGAAACCCGCCAGGCCTCTGGCGCGGCTGTGACCACGGCTAACATCACGCCCTACATCAAGCTCAACTCGGCTGGCAGCATCCCGCCCTGCCCCGGCGGTGGTTCTTACACGCTGTCCTCGAACACCAACGCTCCGACTTGCAGCTTGTCCACCCTCACGGCATCGCCACACACTCTGCCGTAATATGTTTTAGCATCAAGCCCGGGACGAAATCGTTCCGGGCTTTTTTATTAAGGCAGGGCTTGAACCAACCGATACTAAAACGGATCAAATGAAAAAAATAGACGGGGAACTACGGCCGCGTTCACTTTGGTTGAAATCATGATTGTCGTGGCCATCATCGGCCTCTTGGCGGCCATCGCGATTCCCAATTACATTCGGGCGCGTGCGAACAGCCAGCTCAGCGCCTGCATCAATAATCTGCGCCAGATGGAATCGGCAATGAATATCTATGCCTTGGAAAACCGTATGTCTTCCAGTGGCACTTATACACTGACCGCCCTGATGCCTTACATCAAGCTGAACTCAGCGGGCAGCCTACCGCCGTGCCCAGCCAATGGCGCTTACTCCGCAGGCGCGACGGTGACTAACCGGCCGACGTGCAACATCTCCGGCCACGTCCTCCCGTAATCAATTCTTCACTCCAGCCCGGAGCGTCAAACGTTCCGGGCCTTTTTTTATCATCGCCGGTCAACCATTTACCGGCCAATTGCGCCGTTGAACAGTGAGGGCCTTTCCCGCTACTCTATCCGCCATGAGTAATGCTACCGCCTGCCCGATGTGCGAAATGACTGAGCTTTTGGAATTCCCCGAACGCTACGAATGTGTCACCTGCGGACACGAATGGCTGCGCACGGCGACTCCCGAAGCCGCTCCCGGAGCGCGCGTCGTGAAAGATGCCCACGGCACTGTGCTGGCCGACGGCGATAGCGTCATCCTCATCAAAGATTTAAAACTCGGCGGCTCGCAAGTCCTCAAGGGCGGCTCGAAATCCAAACCCATTCGCCTCGGCGACGGCGACCATGAAATTTCGTGCAAGGTCGATGGCATCGCCGTCGGTCTCAAAGCCTGCTTTGTGAAAAAGGCTTGAAGCCCGATTCACTTCGGCCACTCGCCGTTTAGCATCGGACGCCCTTTCAACTGCGCCGGATCAATCACCACGTGCTTAATCCGCTTGCGTTCCCAAGTGTAAACGATATGCACTAGGCCATCGGGGGTCTGGATCACGGCGGGATAGGCGAAACCACTCGGCGCCTCCGGATCGTTTTCCAAAACGAGCGCGGCCTGCCAATTTTTTCCGTCGTCAGAAATCGCGAGGTTCAGCGGGCTGCGGCCTTTGTTGTTCGAGCCGGTGCGGAGATTGTGATTATAAACCAGCAACTGGCGACCATCGCGCAGCGTCACCGCATCCGTTCCGGAATTTGGATTCGGCAAAGCGGTCAACGTCATCTCGCCCCAAGTATTGCCGCCGTCTGTTGACCAGATTTCAAACAGCTTGTCGTTGCGCGTGCGACCGATGGCGGAAATTTTTTTGCCGCCGTGAAATAAAATGCTCGGCTGAATTGCGCCAATCGTTTTCCCGTCATTCACCGGCGGCGTGGCTGTCCAAGTTTTTCCACCATCGGTGCTGCGTTCGAAATGCACCCGCCAGCCGCCGTCGCCCTCAACGCTCGTGGGTGAAAGAATATCGCCATTCGCGAGCTGCACGGGTTTGTTTTTGATCGGTCCCAAAATTCCCTCGGGCAAACGCGTTGGCTTGGACCACGATTTTCCGTCATCGGAGGAAATCATCATCATGCCCCACCACGTTGCCGGGCTGGGGCCGACTTTATAAAACAAAAGTAACGGCCCGTTTCGCGGCTGGAACAAAACTGGATTCCATGTGGGCAGACGATTTGTCTCAAAAGCAACGCCATCCGCGACGGCGACGGGCGCAGTCCATTTTCCGTTTTCATTCCGCGAAACATAGATGCACACATCGGGATTACGTTCCGCCGTGCCGCCGAACCAAGCGGCGATGAGGCCAGATTTCGTTTCAGCAATCGTCGCGGCGTGGCACGATGGAAACGGCGCGGCGGCGAAAATGAATTCAGATTTGACGAAGGCTGATTTTTGCGGAGCGGTAACGCAGCCGGTGATTACAAAAAAAGTGAGGAGCAAAATGGACAATGTGAGCGTGGATGATAGCGCGGGCTTTCCCCTCACCCTGACCCGCTCCCCAGTGGAGAGAGAACAGCCGTTGCTTGTTTTCAGTAATTCGTAAGCTGGCCGAGCAGAATCCTGCCTTGGATTTGCCCAGACGCTGGAAACGATTCTCCCTCTTTCCGGGGGAGAATGCCGGGGTGAGGGGGAACGCAACCTTGAAAGCCAAGAATTCATTCGCTGATGAAATGGTATTTACCGGAGCCGAGTTCAAAAATCGCGCGACCATTTTCAAAGCGTGTCGCTTGGACGCCTTTGACTTTTACGGTTTCAATCGCCGTTGCGGGGACATGAACCGTCGCCTTTGTGTTCGCGGGAATTTCAATCTGCCAGTCAAATTTATTTCCGTCGCGATGCCACTCGCTGGATATTTTTCCGTAAGGCGAGTTGTGCGTGGCCTTCACAAATTTCAAATCGCCGACGGGCTGCGGCACCATCTTGATGGTCTTGAAACCAGGCGAGGCGGGCGCAATGCCGGCAGCATATTCGTAAAGCCACACCACGAGATCGCCCACGAGCATGACGTGATTGCCGGAGTTCATGGTGGGATCGGCGGTGTTGCCGTTCCACAATTCCCAGATCGTCGTCGCCCCCTGCTCCACCATGTAGCCCCAGCTCGGATAATCTTTTTGCGCGGCGATGGTGTAACTCAAATCCGCGCGGCCATTTTCCGAAAGCACGCGGTTGAGATATTGTCCGCCAATCAAACCGGTGCCGATATGGCCTTTGGTCACGTGGTCAATGTTGGCCACCAGCTTTGCGAAAACTTTTTCCTTCATATCATCGGGCACAAGTCCGAAGGCGAGCGGCAGAACGCAGGAAGTTTGCGTGCCGTTGGAATATTGCCCCCGCTCGCGGTTAAGAAATTTTGCGTTGAAGGCGGCTTTGAAATCGCCCGCGAGTTTTTTCCAACGCGCCGCCTCATCGGTTTTGTTGAGTTCGTCCGCATATTTTTCCATCAAGCAGAGGTCGTAATAAAAATACGACGTGGCCAATAGCGTCTTGTCCGTTTGCCGCGCCGGATCTTTGGAGTGGATCAACCGCGCTTCTTCCGGCGGCACGCACCAGTCGCCATAGTTGTCCTTGGAAATAATATTATCCGTGGCGAAGGTGAGCATGTGCTCGATCCACAGTCTGGCGCTCGCATAATTTTTGCCAATGCTCGCGCGATCACCAAACTGCCGTTCGAGCGCACTGGGAATAATGATGGCGCTGCTCGGCCAGGTGACGTTGTCGGAATAAATCGGCCAGTAGCTCGGCGCAACGTCGGGGATGCTGCCGTTGGGGCGTTGCGCATCCGCCATGTCCTGACGCCACTTGGTGTAGAGCGCGGAAATGTCGAAGAGATACGCCTCGCCTTTACACTCTTCCGAACGATCACCGAGCCAGCCCTGCCGCTCGTCGCGCTGCGGACAATCCGTGGGCAGTGAACGATAATTTCCACGCGTGCCCCAGACGATGTTCGTGTAGATACGGTTGATCAAATCATTCGAGCAAAGGAAATTTCCCGCGACCGGCAAATCATCGTTCACCACGCGGCCTTCGACAGAACTTAAATCTGGTTTGCCGGGAAAGCCCGTGACCTCGACGAAGCGAAATCCGTGCGTGATGAAGCGCGGCTCCCATGCTTCTGTGCCGCCGCCTTTGAGCGTGTAAATGTCCGTGACCTCCGCGCCGCGCAGATTCGCCATATAAAGCGAGCCATCCGGCTTCAAGGTTTCGGCGTGACGAAGCATAACGGCAGTCCCCGCTGGGCCGGAAACGTGCAGCCGACACCAGCCCACCATGTTCTGTCCCATGTCGAAAATAAAAACGCCGGGATGAATTTCTTTTACCGAGCTGGGCTTCAACGTTCCCGTGACCCGAATAGGCTCCTGCATCTGCGACGATAAAACTCCACTTGGTGCGGAGACAATCTGCGCGGAGCTCCATTTGAAATCATCGAATCCGCCTTTGCTCCAGCCCGCGAGTTCTTTGCGCGCATCATATTCCTCTCCGTCGAAATCGTTGTTGGCGAGAATCGGTCCGTCCGTCGTTTGTTTCCATGATTCATCGCTGACAATTTCTTTGACTGAACCATCCGCAAATTCGATCCGCAGATTCAACAGTAATTTCGGCCAGCCGAAATTCACCGTGCCCGCATAGGTTTTGCTGCGGTCGGCGTAGAAACGTCCGTTGCCGAGAATCACGCCGATCGCATTTTGGCCGCGCCGGAGATTTTCGGTCACCTCATAAGTGACATAGAACTGGCGCTTATCATATTGCGCAAACGCCGGAGAAAGCACGGCGTTGCCCACCTTCTGGCCGTTGAGATAAAGCTCCGATAAACCAAGCCCGCAAAACGAGACGGTGGCGTGGGAAATCTTTTTCTTCACATCAAATTCCTTGCGAAGATAACGCGCAGACAGACGCCGGGTTTCTGCGGAACGGGGACTGCCCCACGGCTCCATTTCCGCCGGGCCAAGTTTTTTAGCCGCCACCCAGCGCGAATCGTCAAACCCGACTTGGTTCCAATTCGCTTCAAAATTCCTGGCAACCTTCCATTGTTCGTCCGTCTGAATCACCCGCGTCTCACCATCGGCAAACTCAATCGTGAGCTTGCCGATGACGCCGGCTGGATTCGGCTCCGCGCCTTCATTGCGTCCCACCAAACCAAACACGTAAGTCTTGCCCGCCTCCAACCGCGTGGTGATATCGTTCCATTTGACCGTTTTGAAATTATTGCGCGCGCCCAGGTCGAACTGGTCAATCCAACCGCGGCATTCATTATCACCGGTATATTCAAAAATTGCCTGTTTGATAGCGCGTCCGGCGGGCAAGGTGATGACGCGGCGAAAATAATTTGTCCCCACTGGAGCCGCGGTTTGCGGCTCGCCGTCAGGAAACCAGATCCACGAAGTGCCCGTGAGCAGGTTGGTCGTGTCCAGCCCGTCCAACCCAATCCACTGCGCTTGCCAGTCCGCTGGCTGCAACAAACCCATCGACCAACGCGCTGGCCGGCTCCACGGCGAGACGTCGCCTGCCGCATCCCACACGCGAACCATCCAAAAACATTCAGTCCGCGAAACCAGCGACCGGCCAGCGTAAGGAACCAAAGCTGATTCGTCGGAAAAGATTTTGCCGCTGTCCCACAAATCCGCCCGATCAGGATTTAGCCGGCCATCGCTCGTCGCGACTAATATCTGGTAGGCGGATTGTTTTACTGCTCGGTCGGTGGCGATCAGTTGCCAGCTCAAGCGCGGTTGCGCGGAATCAATGCCCTGAGGATTTTCCAGATGCTCGCAGCGCAAATGACCCACGGAAATTCCTGCGAGCCCGGTAACTGCGGTCACAACAAGCAGCGTAAAAACGATGAGGGTTTTTTTCATAATTGGTAGCGGCAAAATATTGCTTGGAAAGACGCCACGAAACGAGTGGTGATTTCTAAATTTTTGCTATTTATTTTGCGGGAAATGCGCGGCGTCAATTCCCGTGATCAGCCAGTCGCATTATTCAGAGGCAGATGGCGATAATGCGCCGATGGCCGGTCAGTGCGCGGCTTGAATCTGCCGGTCCGGGAAAGCCAAAAAAAGTGCCGCGAGAAAATGTCTGGAAGATTTTGGTGCCAGCGAGTGGAATCGAACCACTGACCTCGGGCTTATGAGTCCCACGCTCTAACCAACTGAGCTACGCTGGCAACCGAAACGGCCAATCATTTTGCGGACATTTTGGCATCTGTCAAACCGGGAATTTGAATACCTTTGGCGCGGGCGGCGGGCGGGCCGCAGCGCTTCACTTCAAAAAGCCGCGCGGCACCACTTTGAGAGTGACGCGGCGCTGGCTTTTGGTTATACAATTTCCTTTGGACGGAAATCCCTAAACGATTCAAGCATGAAACATTTGTTGTCTTTGGAAAAACTGCCGCGGGCGGACTTTGAAACCATTTTGCGCGACGCAACTGTTTTTAAAAAAGAGCGCCGCGCGCACTCGGCACAGCCGCTCAAAGGCCAGACGTGGGCGATGATGTTCTCGAAATCGTCAACGCGCACAAGGGTTTCGTTCGAGGTGGGCATCCGCGAACTCGGCGGCCACGCGCTCTTTCTCAACGCCAATGATATTCAACTCGGTCGCGGCGAACCGATCCAAGACACCGCGCGCGTCATCGGCCGCATGGCGCACGGCGCGATCATCCGCACTTTTGCGCAGAGCGACGTGGAGACGTTCGCGGCATTTTCCAAAATCCCGACGATCAACGCGCTGACCGATGACGAACATCCATGCCAGGTGTTGACGGATATTTTCACATTTGAAGAAATGCGCGGACCGATTGCCGGAAAAATTATCACGTTCATCGGCGATGGTGCCTGCAATATGCCGGTCTCGTGGATTTTTGCGGCGGCGAAGCTGGGCTTTGAATTGCGCATCGCCGCGCCGAAAGCATTTCAGCCGGCGGCGGAAATCTTGAAGCGGGCGGGCGGAAAAATTATCGTCACCGATGACTTGCACACCGCCGCCTCGGGTGCGGACATGCTTTACACCGATGTGTGGGTTTCCATGGGTAAGGAAGCGGAGTCGGCAGAACGCATCAAACTTTTGACTGGTTATCAGATCAACGCAAACCTCTTGAAACTCGCGAAACCTAACGCGCTGGTGATGCACTGCCTGCCGGCGTATCGTGGCAAAGAGATCGACGCCGAAACGTTCGAGGCGCATGCCGATACGATTTTTACGGAAGCCGAAAACCGGCTACACACCCAAAAAGCTATTTTGAACTGGGCGGTGAGTTGAGGGAAAATCGAACCTGAACGGGTTGAGGAAATAGAGAAAAATTCTATTACCCGATTGGCCGCCGCCGTTTGCTCCGCTATAAAATCAAGCCTGCGCGTATTGCCGCAGATACTTCAGCGCCACTTTAAAATCTTTCGGCAATTCGCTTTTGATCGTCACGTTTTCATGGGTAACGGGATGCGGCAAACTTAATTCTACAGCGTGCAGGGCGGTGCGGCCCATCAATGGACGTTCTTCGCGACCCGGCTTCAAATAAAAATCTTTTTTCAAACGCGAGAGCCAAAGCTCTTTGCCGCCGTAGATCTGATCGCCGACCATGGGAAAACCCGCGTGCTTCAAATGCGCCCGGATCTGGTGGATCCGTTCGGTGAACGGCGCGCAACGGAGCAGGCACCAGTCGGAAAATTGTTCGACCACGGTAAAGGCGGTGCGGGCGTGCTTGCCATCATTATGGTTGACGCACATCTGGCCGATCTTGAGGGGATGCAACGCAAGCCGCGCATCAATTTCAAAATCAGTTTCGAGCGGATGGCCCCAGGACATCGCAATGAAATGTCGCACGGGCGTTTCTGCGCCAAACAAATTGGCGAGCGCAACGAGCGCGGGTTTGTTTTTGGCGAAGAGCAGAACGCCGCTGGTTTCAAAATCCAGCCGGTGTGCGTGAGCCAAATAATTCAGGTTCCGTTCGCGTGCCCACGGCTTTTGTTCTTTGATTGCATGGCTGATCAGAGTGGCGAGATTCGGGCGGGTCGCATCTTGACGATCAGGCGAAACGAGCAAGCCCGAAGGCTTATCCAGCGCCAGTATATGATCATCCTCGAACAGCACAGGGATTTCCCAAAAGCCACGCGCCTGCTCCGCTGTAGCGGGCGAGGAAAGTTTGATGTTAGAACTCACTTAGCCGAACGTCCGCCAGTTATTTCGGCATAAACGGGCGTATCGTGCAATTCGTGGACGACCTCGTTTTGGAGCCATTCATTGAAAGCCTGGTTCTGACGCGCCCGCCGGACCTGAGTGAGAAATTGCGGCAACGCCGCCGTTTTCTTCGCGGCATCCACGGGCTCTAGGGCCTGCGGTGACAGGACAAATCCACCTTCGCTGGTAGGAATAAAAGCACTCACCTTGCCCAGCGGCGTCATAAAAGCGGCTTGTTTCACATCGCGAATTTCAGCGCGGTTGCCAGCCTCGGGAATTTCCAGCGCATTCAAGGCGAACGGTTTCAGCAGCAGCGGCGATTGGCCCGCCGCCACGGCCGCTTGGCTGAAGGTTTTGCCGGCGACGACCTGCGCGGTGACGTTGGATTGAAAAGTCACCCCGGCGTTACGCGCCAGACTTTGCGCCGTCATCGCCCGATAATCATCCGTGGCGCGCGCGCGAATCTGTTCGAGCGGCGGGACAGTGCTCGGGATCTGTTTATCCAATTCGAGCAGGTAGAGCGAATCCGTGCCGCTGACCAGTGAAGAAAGTGATTGTTGTTCGCCGACCATTTTAAAAGCGGCCGTGACAAAGGACTCCGGGACCTTCAACGCTTCCGCTGCGGTATTGTTATTGGCAAATGGTGGCGTGGTGAAAACAGTCAGGCCTTTGCGCTTGGCGACGGCTTCCAGGTTTTTTTCGGCATAAACGGCGGTGGCAAATTCATTGGCAACCGGCCGCAACATGGCGACTTGTTCCTGCCGCAGGATTGACTCGCGAATGATCGTCGTGGCTTCCTCCGCAGTTTTTGCACCGCGAATACCCTCGACGCCATACTGGTGAAATTGCGATTCCACACTGTTATCAAGGTTGGTGCGACCAATTTTCTGTTCCGCCGCGGTGAGATAATTCGATAATTCGAAGGCTACGTATTTGACTTGCACGCGTTCGGGTTCGCGGTAAGCGGCCATGTTCTTGGTGTAAAAATCTTCAACCGCCGCCGGCGTTGGCGTGACTTGCGCGAGATAATTTGAGTAGGAGAAGAAAACGGCTTGAGCGGAAATCTCCTGATTCTCACGATCGTAAAGTTGCGCGGCTTCCTGCGGTGCAATCAAAGCCCCGGGCAACCCAAGCGACATGATGGTTTGTTGGACGGCGATGTCTGAGCGCAGATAATTTTCCAGATCTTTTACCGTGAGACCTTTAGGCTGCAACACCTGTTGCACAAATTGCTCCATTGGCACTGGCTGCTTGCCATTGCCGAGTTTGCGCAGCATTTCAGCGCCAGCGGCAGCGACGGCTTCATCCGTCACGCGAACTCCCATCGCCTTGGCTTTTTCGGCGAGCATCAGGCGGATATAACTTTCCCGGCGAATCGCCGTTTCCGTGACGCCCTCGCGCTGGCTCGGCCACTGGCCGTTGTAATTAAACCAGTAGAATAACATGAAGTCTTTGGTCGCGGTATCCAGCGCCTCGGGGGTGACTTCGTGCCCGTAAATAGTTCCCAAACTTCCGGCCACGCCGCCACGCGAGTTGCGCGAGGGAGCCGAACTCATGAACCAGACAAAGGACAAAATAGTGATGGGGATAATAGTCCACCAGAGCACGGCCGAATGTTTACGAATTGTTCCGATCATATTGAAAAAAAGTGAACGCGCAGGCTAGCCTGCCGACGGGAACAAGGCAAACGTAATTTGGGGTCTAGCGGATGGCGTCTGGAGTCTAGGGGGTTAAAATTTGCGCGAACTTCCCTTTTTCACCCCAGCCCCACAGCCCCCCAGACGCCAAACCCTAAACCCTATTTGATCCACTTCGCCACGTCCATCGCCGCGTAGGTAATCAAAATATCCGCGCCCGCCCGGCGCATCGCCAGCAGACTTTCCAACGTCACCGCGCGTTCGTCGATCCAGCCTTTTTGCGCAGCGGCCTTGATCATGGCGTGTTCACCGCTCACAGCGTAGGCGGCAGTCGGCAGGCCGAATTCTTTTTTCACGCGGTGGATGATATCGAGATACGCCAGCGCCGGTTTCACCATCACGATGTCCGCGCCCTCTTGGATGTCCAACGCCACCTCACGCATGGCCTCGTTCGCGTTAGCCGCGTCCATCTGATAACTGCGGCGGTCGCCAAACTTCGGTGTGGATTCCGCCACTTCGCGAAACGGCCCGTAGAATGCCGACGCAAACTTCGCCGCGTAGCTCATGATTGGCGTGTCGAGAAATCCTTCGTTGTCCAGTTCCGCGCGAATGGCGCGGACGCGTCCATCCATCATGTCGCTCGGCGCAACGATGTCCGCGCCCGACTCGGCGTGGCTCGCCGCCGTGCGCGCCAGCAACTTCAACGTCGGGTCATTTAAAATTTTTCCGCCGGTCACGATGCCGCAATGGCCATGCGCCATATATTCGCACAGGCAAACGTCCGTGATGACCAGCAGCGAGGGCAATTCCTTTTTCAACAACCGCACCGTCGTCTGCACAATTCCATTTTTCGCGTAAGCACCGCTCGCGCGATCATCTTTTTTATCAGGAATGCCGAACAACAACACCGCCGGCACGCGGAGCGCGTGCGCCGCCGTGGCCTCGCGCACAATTTCATCCGGCGACAATTGGAACACGCCCGGCATGGCTTCGACGGGGCGGCGTAGCTTTTTTCCACTCCGCGCGAACAGCGGCAAGACGAGTTGCGCGACATTCAATTGCGTCTCCGCCACCAACCGCCGCAACGCCGGCGACGTGCGCAGCCGGCGCGGACGAGAAATCGGAAATCCCGGATAGTTCATAGTGATAGAATAAATTTTTTGAGGCTACGGCAAAAGCGGAAACTGCAAGCAGACAACGTCTCAAAGTTTGTTGGTTTTAAGAAAATCCTTGAACGCCGCGCAGTTGAACAGCATCGGATACTCTTTTTTCATCGTCGCCAACGGCACTTTGCCCCACAGCGAATTCACCCAGCGGCTCGGAAAATCCCGGCACTGCTGCGGCTTTACCGGTTGCACCGCGCAACCACCGTCCGCGAGAAAAATACACGAGCCGTCTGCCCGTTCTTGCAACGCCAGCCCGCGCCGATCCACTCGCAGCCGCGTGTGTTCCGCGATAAATCTTTCCTCACTCATGCCGACGTGCTGCGCGATGGCCGTGATCTCCGCCGCGTCTAAGCGCACTTCACCCGGCCAGCGACAGCAGGCCGTGCAACGTTGACACTCGACGGTGATGGACATGGAAACAAATAATAAGCGGCCTAATTAAAATCAGCTTATACGACCTACTGCGCGACCTCGTCCGCCGGTGACAACGGTGCGGGCGAATAAATTTTGGGCCGCGCGGCGCGGCGCTGGGCCATCATAATCCGGGGGCTTGCAACGTCAGCGTCCGCACACTGCCCGTCGTCGTGCCATTACCATTCGTCACGCGCGTGCGGATTTTCACCGTCTTACCCACCGCAAACGGCCCCAGGGCATTTCCACTTGGGTCCACCGCCGCGCGGTTGGCAAAATCATTATCCCGGCCCACCACCTGCAATTCAATCACGTTCGTCGCCGTGCCATCGTAACTGGCGTTGTCATAGCTCACCAACAGGTGCAACTGGTCAGTGCCGCCTTGCACAATGCCTTTGATGCCGAGCGTGCCCGGCAGATTGCCTGATTCCGTCGTGATCTGGCCCAGCCCCGCGCTCAGCACATGATTCGTGCGCGACTCGGATTGCAGCTTCACATAAAAACGTTTGTTCAACCGGTCAACATTCGTTGCCGCCGTGCGCAACGTCGTGCGCGCCGAGGAAACGCCCGCCGCCGTGTCCTCAATGGCTTGTTCCAAGGCCGGTTGCGCCGCCATCAACGCCACGAGGTCCGCCTCACTCTTGCCCCCGCTCGTCACCGGCCCGCGCACGGGGATTTGCGCCGCCAGATACGGATTTATTTTGTCCAACGCGCTTTTGAGCTTCATGCCCCGTTCCAGCGCCAGCTCCGTGGTGCGGGGCACGATGGCGAAAACGGGGGAGAGCAAGTCGAGCAAAGCAGATTCCGCCGGCACATTATCATTCAGTTCACCCTCGGCGGAATGTGGGAGCGACAACACCAGGTCATGGATGCTGCCCTGGCCGAGGCTTTCGGCATTCACCGCCCCATCCGCCGCCGCCACCGCATCATCCCGCAACTGCGCCAAGCCATCCAGCGCGTGCGATTGTAAGAGCAACGCCGCCGCGTTCACCCCGCCCACCGTCAGCGCGGGAATATATTTGTTGATGACCGCCGCAGTTTGCACGGCCCGGTTTTGATAGACTTGGTAGTATTCCATAATTTTTTGGTGTCCTCCTGTTATGCGCTCCTTCCCCGGTTTAGCAATGTAAAAGCGATTTTATCTTTTCAAACCGGTGCCACTGGACGCTGTTCTTCAAATATGGGGGCGTAACCACCCAAGGCTGAAGGCGTCCCGAACGCGGCGAACGTTTCTCCCTCTCCGCTCCATCAGATGGAGGGGAGAGGGCCGGGGTGAGGTGAGTCGGCGCACCAATAAACTCCGGCGGCACACACATTTGTTGGTTCCATGCTCGCGCGCACTCTGGCTCGCTGCCAAAAAATCATTTATCCGCCACGCGCCGACATTTACGCGGCGCACCGGGACATTTACCAGCCGCAACCGGACGTGTAGCGGTGCCTACCGGACGTTCTCGCCGCGTGCCGGGACGTTGACACCCCACCTGCCGACGTTTACCGACTCCGGCGGGACAGTTACGCCCTGCACCCGGACGTTTACCCGGCACGTCGGGACGTTTACGGCCGCCCACCGAACGTTTACCGCCACTACCGGGACGTTTACGCCCCGCGCCGGGAGGTAGTCGTAAGCTTTGAAACCAATGGTTGCCATGGTTGGAATACCAGGGTTCCCACTTCCGCTCCTCCTCGGGGGCAAAGCTTGAGGTGAGGGGGCGACGAGCCAAGTGCGTCAAGAAATCGCACGGTTGGGTAGTCGTATAGTTTGGATTCAGTCCGATTTCCGTTTCACTCGATGATTTAACTTTGTGGATTTGCGGCCCAAGGCAACCGCCAGCTTGGAAAAGGCATTCTCCACTTTGGATGCCGTGGTCTTGGTTTTTTCACTAACAGAATCATCGCGGGCATTTATCTGTTTTAATATGCGCTCAATTTCGGCGCGGTGATCCTTCTTGTTCAACACGCGGAAAACAATGTCACTTATCGGATACAAATCAAGTCAGCAATCCATCTTAACAGTGCAGATTTTTAGGGTAGCATTGTATATAAGTCCCCGAACCAGGGCGAGGGAACCGGCGCAAACTAGGCCACCCCCAAAACGGACGTTTTGCGTTTTGGGTTGCAGCCAATGTTTATGCGGGGAGCGGAAGCCTTGGCGAAACGGTGGAAAATTGGGGACTGGCGGGGTGTTTTTGAGAATCGCCAGGCCATTCAGGGCGGGGAGCGGGCGATGGTCCGGCGGCATTAATTCCCTGCCCTACGGTTTATTGGGTTATGTATTGCTCGCACGCCGGTTTTTGCAATAGCGTTGGCAAATCGAAACTCGGTGCCAGCGATTGCCGCTGGCGCCGGGCCAGATTGTCCGCCGTAACCCGCAACGTTTATGAATACTGATATTGAAATCAACGCTCTGAAACAGGAAGTTGCCCGCCTCCGCCGCGAGATGGACGAATACCGGCAGTTCATCCGCTACAATCCGGCCAGCCGAACGGACGATGACCAGCCGGAGGCGGCCTACATCACCATTCGTTGCGCCATCTTCCAGCTCGCGCACCCGAGCGACCCGAGCCGTTCACAGGTCAACATCATGGGCGGGCCTAACGGCGGGTTTGTGTCGGTCATGGGCAAGGATGAAAAATCGCGCATAGTGATGAACGTGGAGAATGACGAGCCGTCCTTGAGTCTCATGGGCAAGGATAACCAATACAAGGCGAGTCTGCGGCTGGAGCAGGGCGAACCGTGGTTTGAACTTTATGGTAACGAGGGCAAGGTCGGCGTGCAGTTGCGGGTGGTGGGCGAGGCCGGGCGCGGCCAGGTCGGGGTTTGCGAGTCCGGCAAGGCGCGGGCGGTCATGAAGGCCACGGAGCTGGGCGGCGTCCTCAGCGCGGTGCATGACGACGGCCATCCGCGGATCACCATGAACAGCACGGAGAGCAACGGCGAACTGTGCGCCGTGACGCCCGACATGAAGATTGGCGTGCGGATCGCCGCTGACGGCATGGACGGAGGATATATCACCATCAACCGCGCCAACGGCAACGCCGGGGTGATTTTGTCCAACACGCCCCTCGGCGGCACGGTCATCGTGCTGGATCAGCAGAACAACATCACCGGCCACTTGCCAATGATCCCGGAAGAGTGAAGCCAGGCAGCGGGGGAGTCCTCTGACCAAGCGGTAAGTCCATCCGACCGCCGGGGCGTGGCTTGGGAAAGCGGCGGCGCGCAGGGAGTGAGGCGGTTTGCCAACTTTGGAACGCGCTTTGCCCGTCCGGCTTCGGCAGCTTGGCCACCGAGTTACGCCGTTGGCGGCGCATCAATTAGCTTTTCCCAATCACACCGCGCTTTGCCCGCCGCCATCCGCGCCGCCGCCGTCGAGATCAATGAGAATTTCACGCGGCTCGGCACCCACGCTGGGACCGACGATGCCGCGACCTTCGAGTTCATCCATGATGCGCGCGGCGCGGGTGTAGCCGAGGCGCAGGCGACGTTGCAGTAACGAGACGCTGGCCTTCTGTTCGCTGCGGATGACTTCGATGCACTGCTGGATCAAATCTTCATCCTCATCAATGCCGCTCTCGATATCGGTGTTCGCCGTCGGTTTGGAAAGCTGCTGATGGATTTCCAGCTCGTAACTCGGCTTGCCCTGCTTGGCGATGAATTCAACGATGTCTTCCAACTCCTTGTCGGTGATGAGCGCCCCTTGCGCGCGCTTGAGATTTCCCGAACCGGGCGGGAGATACAGCATGTCGCCCTTGCCGAGCAATTTATCCGCGCCCATCGCATCGAGAATCGTCCGCGAGTCCACGCGGCTCGCCACTTGAAACGCGATGCGCGCCGGGATATTCGCCTTGATGACGCCAGTAATGACGTCAACTGAAGGCCGCTGCGTGGCGACGATGCAATGAATGCCCGCCGCCCGCGCCATCTGCGTGATGCGCGCGATGGCCATTTCGACATCGGCGGGCGCAACCAACATGAGGTCGGCCAACTCGTCAATGATAACAACGATGTAGGAAAGTTTTTCCGGGATGACGATGTCTTCTTCGCGCGGGACGACGATTTCCTCGTCAATCTCCACCGCAAAACCGCCCGCACCCGCCTCGACTTTTTCTTTCTTGGCAGACAACGGCAGTTCCATTTCCTGTTCCGGCAACGGCTTGTTCTTCGGACGGTCGTTGAAGGACTTGATATTGCGGACGCCGACGCGTGCAAAAATTTTGTAACGTTTTTCCATCTCGTTCACGACCCAGCGCAACGCGAGGAGAACTTTTTTCGGATCGGTCACCACGGGAACGACGAGATGCGGCAGCGCGTTGTATTGCTGTAGCTCGACGACTTTCGGATCAATCATCACGAAGCGCAATTGATCGGGCGAAAAGCGGTAGAGCAGCGACGCGATGATGGAATTGATGCACACCGATTTGCCGGAGCCGGTCGAACCGGCGATAAGCATGTGCGGCATTTCTGCGAGATCGGCGATGATCGGATGGCCATAAACGTCCTTGCCGAGCGCGATCGGAATGCGCGCCTTCGAGTTACGCCATTCGTCCGATTCAAACAAATCGCGCATGATGACTTTGGTCTTAATCAGATTGGGAACTTCGATGCCCACGGAAGATTTTCCGGGCACCGGCGCGAGAATGTGAATGCGTTCCGCCTTGAGCGCGGCGGCGATGTTGTTGGTGAGCGCGGTGATTTTTTCCAGCTTCACGCCGGGAGCCGGATGCAATTCATACCGCGTGATCGTCGGGCCTTTGGTGATGTCGCCGAGCGACACTTCGATGTCAAATTGCGCGAGCGTTTGCTGCATCAGCCGCGCGTTCGCCATCAATTCCTCTTTGGATTCCGTAGGCTTCACGGTCATGTCGGGATGCTGCAGAAAATCAAACGACGGCAATTGATAATTACCGATCATGGGCACGCTCGCCACGGTCATCGGCTTCGGTTTGCGCAGCAACGGGCGCGGGCGCGGAGTCGTGGCGTTCACAGAACCGTCGGCGATGGTGATGACTGGTTCGACTTTCGGCTCGGCCGATTTTTCAACTTCAACATTTTCCGCCGCGACCAATTCGGGCTTGGGTTCTTCCGCCAGTTTTTTTAATTCGGATTTTTTACCAAGAATCTCTTCGGTCGTCGTCGGCTTGATTTCCTCGGCGTGAATGACCTCGCCCACTTTCATGCCTTCTGCCTCCGGTGAGATTTCCTTCACCGGCTCGGGCAACGTCGTTTTACGCAGGCGCGGACCTTTGTTTTGCGGCACGCTCAGATCGCGCACCATCGGCTCCGGCACCGGCAAGCCATCCGCGCCGAGACCGCTGGCAATTTTTTCCGCGACCACGGGTTTGTCATGCTTGCCCACGGTTTTTTCCAGATCGCGTTTTTGTTTCTCTAAATCTTGCGCGCGTTTTTCCAGCGCCGTTTCCTCGGGCGATTTAAAAGCGGGCACCGGCGCGAAATTTTCCTTCCGCAACAACAATTGCACCCAGCCGCCGAGATGGAAATTCGTCAGGAATAACAGGCTGATCAAACCCAAAGCCCCATACACAATCGTCGCGCCCAGCCCGCCGAGCAGACAGAAACCGCATTCCCAGTTTTGCGTCTGGCCATAAGAAAGATAGCCCAGCCAGCCGCCGGCGCTGTGAATGCCTTTCAGCAGATGAAACCGTCCGTCGGTGCCGCCGTTATCCGCGAGATACAGTAAACCGCTCACGGCGACGAGCAA
Source organism: Limisphaerales bacterium (assembly GCA_025362675.1). Classification (GTDB taxonomy): domain Bacteria; phylum Verrucomicrobiota; class Verrucomicrobiia; order Limisphaerales; family UBA11358; genus UBA11358. The sequence goes on from JANYFN010000086.1 coordinate 28,249, forward strand.
CAGGAACGCCCAGAGCAGCGACCACCATAACCGTTCACGGAGATAGCCAAAAAAATTCAGCCAGTAGCTCACGCCAAACATCACCAGCAACGGCGGCAACAAATACGCCGCACCACCGAGCATGAAAAATGAGGCATAGCCAATCCACGCACCGATCAGACCGATCCAGTTGTGCGGGGAAACATTCTGATGCGTGGTCAGGAACGAGAGGTCGCTTTTATCAAACGAAAGTTGCGCGAAGAACAATGGCAGCGCCATGAATAAAATCAGGACGATGCCCACAACGTCGTTGAAAATGTTTTTATGATTATCGCCCGGATTGCGTGACATGGTCACAGCGTAACAACCCGCCGCAGGCGTTCAAAGTAATTTGGTGGCGGCTTGGTGGCGGTTTTCGCGCTGCGAAAACCAGCGCCGCAGGCAGCGGCGCAAAGCTTTTTGAGAGTGGACGATCTCTGTGCGCCCGTTCCGCCCGCTGCTGCGCGGGCGGAGTTCTCGCAGCGCGAGAATTTCCACCGCCCCGCCAAAAGGCGTGGCGCCGCTGCCCGCCCCATGCGGCCATCTGTTCCAT
>JANYFN010000175.1 GCA_025362675.1 Limisphaerales bacterium
ATCATTGTCAAAGCGCGTGCTGGGCAGCCGCTTTCTAAAAACGAGGAGCAGCTCGTCGGCAACGTGCCGGAGATCACCGCGCGCCTGCTCGCCAACATCCCGCGCCTCGGCGGCGTCGCCAGCATCGTCCGCTATCAAAACAAATGTTTCAACGGCGACGGCCTGCCTGACACCACCGTCAAGGGCGAGGCCATTCCCTACGGCGCGCGGCTGCTGAAAATTCTTAACGACCTGCTCCAACTTCAGGCGCAAGGCACGGCGGCGGAACCGGCGCTAGAGGAATTATCAATGCGGCAGGGGCTTTACGATCCGCAACTGCTCGCGCTGGTTAAAACCTCTCTGGTTGCCAGCACGCATCAGCCCGAAGTAAAATTCAAGATCATCCCGCTAAAAGTCAGCGACCTGGCCTTTGGTATGACGCTCGCCTCCGATGTTTTTACCAAAGAAGACACGCTGGTGCTGGCTACTGGCCATTTGATCAACGACATGATCTTGGAAAAAATTGAGAATTTCAATTTGATGTATGGCATCAAGGAACCCGTCTTTGTGAAGATACCCGTCACCGGTAACGAACCCGTCAGACACGAAATAAAACTCGATACGCTAACTACCGCGCGCGTGGCGTCATGAAAATAGATGCTGGATGACGCCTCGGCTAAACGGTTTGTATCAGATCGCTCTACTCGTTACGGGCGTAATGCGGGTCGGAGTGAACGGGCATTTGGCTTTCGGCTAATTGGAATTTCACTCTATCACGTTCTTGACGGAATGATTCAGATGCTGCCTGTCGTTGCTGGAGAATTTGATTTTTTCATGCAACTGCGCGGTTTGCCGATCCTCATAAATACCTGCGCCTGCAACTGCGGCGAGGGCGACGGTGATTAGCGTTTTTTGGATGGTAGTCATAGCACTGGTTTTGGCGGCAGTGATAAGGGTAGAGTTGTAAACGGCAGTTCCGGTAATCACGGCGGTGGAAATAATCGTGGTCAAACGGACCGGCGCGGCTTGGACGGCTTTGGCAGAGATATTCCAGCGGGCGATCCTGGGGATTTTGGTCGCAATATAATTTTAATCCGAATGTCGCCAAAATATTGTATGAGCGGCTCCTCAATTTCGGCGGTGGCCTGCTGCTGTTGCCGGGAAACAGCCTGTTATCATTATGGCTCCAATCCAAGTCGACGTCACCATAATCACTGACGTCTTGGATCTGATGGGTTAAACACACTTTATATTCTTACTGCACCTCGATGTGACCTTGGGTTCGAATGTCCTCCGAAGAACTGCCAATCAGAATTGAATACATGCCCGGTTCAACGAGAAAGCCGTGTGAATGCTCATCCCAAAACGCCAGTTTCGCCGCGGGCAAGGTGAAGTTGATAGTTTTGGTTTCTCCGGGCTGCAAGCTGATGCGCTGGAAACCGCGCAATTCTTTGGCCGGACGTTTCACGCTGCGCTTCACCTGATGAATGTAGAGTTGCGCGACCTCGTCCCCGGAGCGTTGGCCGGTATTTTTCACGTCCACGGTAATGTCCACTTGGCCCTTGGTTTTGATTTTATCCGCCGATAATTTGAGGTTATCATATTTGAATGTGGTGAAGCTTAAACCGTGGCCAAAGGGAAACAGCGGTTTGCCGTTCACATACATATAAGTGAAACCTTTGGTGACATCGTATTCATCGAGTGGCGGCACTTGCGCCGCGCTCGCATAAATCGTGTGCGGCAGACGCCCCGCTGGATTCACGTCGCCAAATAAAATATCAGCAATCGCGTGACCGCCTTCTTCGCCCGGCCACCACGCTTGCAGCACGGCGGGAATATTTTTTGCAATCCACGGAACGGTTAGCGGCCCCGCGCTCATCTCCACGACAATCGTTTTTGGATTTGCGGCGAAAACGGCTTCAACCAATTCCTCCTGCGTGCCCGTCAAGCCAAGGGTTTTGCGATCGCGTGCTTCCTGCTCCACCGCTGCCGTCGTGCCGACGAAAATAATTGCCACGTCCGCTTTGCGCGCCAGTTCGACGGCTTTTTGTAATTCCGCTTTTGGATCCGCCGCGACTTCCGCCGATTCCGTTTTCCACCGACCCGTCGTATCGCCACCGACCAAGCCACCGAGTGCGTGCGTCACGGCCACGCCCGCACCAACGTAATCTTTAATGCCTTGCAACGCCGTCACCGTCTTGCCCGCTTTGCCGTTGTAATTGTTCATCAGAATGCGGTCGGCCAGCGGGCCGAGAACTGCGATGCTTTTAATTTTATTTTTATCCAGCGGTAAAATGTCCCCGCGATTTTGCAGTAGCACGATGGCTTCCTGCGCCAACTTCAACGCCACCGCGCGGTTGGCGTCGCTGTTGATGACGTCCGGTGAAATCTTGCTGTAAGGCACGGCGTCAAATGGATCAAATTCACCCAGCCGAAAGCGCACGCGCAGCACGCGCGTCAACGCGTCGTTCAAGCGCGCCTCGGAAAGCTTTCCATCGCGCACGGCAGACGGAATGTTGTCCATGAATTCCTTGTCCGAAAAATCGCAGCCAGCCATTAGGCTTTGCGCGACGGCGTCCTCATAAGTCATCTGCTTTTTTTCGTGTCCTTCAACCATCGTTTTTACGCCGCCCAAATCCGAAACGACAAAGCCTTGAAAGCCCCAGTCGTTTTTCAAAACATCGGTCAGCAGCCAGTGATTGATATTATTGGGCGTGCCGTTGATCGCGTTATAGCTGGCCATGAGCGAACAGGCTTTGCCCTCCACCACGGCGTCGCGAAAATGCGGCAACCAATATTCGTGCAACATCCGCTCGGAAACAGTCGCGTTTAATTTTTGGCGGTCAGTTTCAACATTGTTCACGGCGTAATGTTTCAACGTCGCGGCGAGTTTCAAATAGTGCGGATCGTCGCCTTGCAAACCCTGCACATAACTCACCGCCATGCGTCCGGTGAGAAACGGATCTTCGCCCCAAGCCTCGTGATTGCGACCCCAGTAGGGATTACGCTCGATGTTGATGACCGGTGCGCGATAGATCAGCCCCTTGTGCTGGCCGGGCGCGTTCGTCTTGAGATGCCAGCCGTTGTAAATCGCCCGCGCCTCGTCGGATAAAACATTCGCCGTTGCGTGAACCAGATTCGTATCCCACGTCGCCGCCATCGCGACACAAACCGGAAACAAGGTTGTGGGCTTGTCCCATTGCACGCCGTTAAGACATTGATTCCATTGGTCGGAACGAATGTTGAACCGCTCCACCGTCGGCCCGCGATGATTCAGCAACGTGGCTTTTTCCTCCAGCGTCAGGCGCGAAATCAAATCGGCCACGCGCTGATCTACGGGTTGATTCACGTCGAGATAAAGTGCGGGAGCATTTGAATCCGCTGCGGTGATGCGGCTGACAAACAAAAAACTGAACACGGCTACAGCAAGGATTTTTTTCATGGGTAACTTTTGTAAAGGCTGGAGAATTTTTTATCCGGTAACGTTGCCTTGCGACCACTGGCCATTAATCAGCCGCCACATTTTTCCGTTGGGATTTTTGTTTTGCAACGCAGCGGGCAGGCGCAGCGGACGAACATTGTCGTAACAATACAGCGCGGCAAAACGCCGCAGGGACGCAGGAATTCCCACCGCCGTAAAACCCGGATGCCCCGTCGCCGGAAACGGCCCGCCGTGGTTCATCGCCGCCGTGACCGCCACGCCCGTGGGCGCACAGGAGCGGCGCAAATTTTTCGCAGAGCGCGTCATCGCTGCCGTTCGTGTCCGAGTAAATGCAGCCGGTCAGGTTGCCTTCAAGCTGCTGGAGCACGGCGGCCAGTTCGTCCGCGTCACACGCCACGACCACGAGCGACGCGTTGCCGAAAGCCTCCGTCTGCAAATGCTCCGGCGACGCGAGAAATTTTCCCCCGCAGACGCGCAGCAGCGTATTTGCAAATTTATTTCCCGCCAGCGGCGAACCGCCGGTGACGAGTTCTGAGCCCGCCGCCTGCAACATCTTCAC
>JANYFN010000243.1 GCA_025362675.1 Limisphaerales bacterium
CGCTAATGAAATTGTCAACTCGCTGACACAAGGATAGAGTGGCTCCGTGCTCTCCACGCAACAAATGGCCACGTTGAACGCGGCGGATTGTGAAGTCGCGTTCGATAACCGCACGCGCCAACTTTACGCGACGGATGCTTCTCCCTATCAAATCGTCCCGTCGGCGGTCGCGTTTCCGAAAAACACCAAACAGGCCGCGCAGATCATCCAGGCCGCGCTACTGGTCGGCTTGCCGGTGACGCCGCGCGGTGCGGGAACCGGCTTGAGCGGCGGCGCGATCGGCGATGGCCTCATCGTGGATTTCGCGCGCTACAACCGGCAGATCTGGGATTTCAACAAGGAACTTAAAACCGTGCGCGTCGGGGCCGGCGTGGTCCTGGATCAACTTAATAATTTTCTACGCGCCGAAGGATTTTGTTTTGGCCCGGACGTGGCGACCAGTTCGCGCGCGACGCTCGGCGGCATGATTGCGAATGATTCTTCCGGCGCGCACACGCCGGTTTACGGCACGACCGGCCATCACGTCAACGAAATCGAAATCGTCATGGCCGATGGCAAAATCACGCGCGTCGGCTCGCATCTGGAATCGCTGCATCATCAACGCGCGCTGGTGGAAGATCTGGTCTCGCTCAACTCGCTCGAAATCACCGAACGCTTTCCGGCCGGCTTATTGAAACGCTGGCACGGCTACGGCCTCGCGCGCGCGCTGGAACATCCCGGAAATTTAATCCCCATCATTTGCGGCAGCGAAGGCACCCTCGCGGGAATTTTTTCCGCCGAGCTGAAAATCTCACCGCTGCCGACCGAACGCGGCGTCGGTTTGATTTTTTTCGCGTCCGTGGCCGAAGCGATGCAAGCCACGGAAGCGTTGCTTGATTTGAAACCGGCGGCGATCGAGCACGTGGACCGTCCCCTTTTCGATCAAACACGCGGACAACGCGATTTCCAAGCCGTCCGCAGTTTACTTGATCTCGACGCGCAACCGTGCGAGGCCATTCTCATCGTGGAATTTTTTGCGAACGCGAAGGAGAAACTCGCGCTGATGCAAAAGCGGAAGCTCGGTTTGCGCCAGCAAATCTTGCGCAATGCGCGCGAACAAAATCTCGTCTGGGCGATGCGCAAGGCGGGACTCTCGCTATTGACCAGTTGCAAGGGCGCCGCGAAACCAGCCTGTTTCATTGAGGATGCGGCGGTGCGACCGCAGGATTTACCGGCGTATGTCACGGGATTGGAAAAAATTTTTGCGGAGGTCGGCGTCACCGGTTCGTTTTACGGCCACGCAGCGGCAGGCCTATTGCACGTCCGCCCCGTGCTGGATTTGCACGACGCGAACGACCTGAAAAAATTCCGCCAAATCGCGGACGAGGTTGCCGCACTCGTGGCCCAGTTCAAAGGCTCACTGGCCGCGGAACACGGCGTCGGCATCGCCCGCACCGAATTTCTCAAGCAACAAGTCGGCCCGGAAATGTATCGGCTGATGCGGGAAATCAAGACGTCGTTTGATCCGAATAATCTTTTCAATCCGGGGAAAATCATCGGCGACCAGCGTTACAAGATTGATACGAATTTACGGCAGGGCGCGGAGAAGAAAATTGCTTTGCCCTTCGAACCTCACTTGGCTTTCGCCGCCCGCGATGGATCCTTCGTGGACAATCTGGAACAATGTAACGGTTGTGGCGGCTGTCGAAAAGATACCGCCACGATGTGTCCGACTTATGTGGCGACCGGCGAGGAAGGCATGTCCACACGCGGCCGCGCGAACCTTATCCGCGCCGCCCTTGAACAACGCGCCACCGGCGAAGATCCGTTGCGCTCGGAGGAATTGGATTATGCACTCTCAAACTGTTTGAGCTGCCGCGCCTGCACGAACGAATGTCCTTCCAACGTGAACATGGCGCTGCTCAAAGCGGAACTACTCCACGCCCGCACGAAACGCAACGGCCTGACGATGCAACAGCGCCTCATCAGCTCGATAGATTTAGCCGGCCGGATCGGAACTATTTTTCCGCGCCTGACAAATTCTTTGTTCCGCGCGCGCACCATGCGCCGCGTGTTCGGTAAAATATTCGGTCTGAGCAGCGAACGCGCCACGCCTGCGTTTGCCAGCGAACGATTTGATCGCTGGTTTCAAAAACGCACGCACGACACGCACGGCCAGCGCGGACGCGTGGTTTTGTGGGACGATACGTTCACACGTTATCACGAGCCACACATCGGCATCGCGGCCGTGAAAGTTTTGGAAGCTGCGGGTTTTTATGTCACCTTGCCACTAGCGCGCAAATGTTGCGGACGCCCCGCTTTTAGCACCGGCAATCTGGATGAGGCAGAGAAACTGGGCCGACATAATCTCGCGCAACTGGCCAATGACGACGCTCCGATCATTTTTCTCGAACCGTCATGTTACTCCATGTTCGCCGAAGATTATCGCGAACTGAATTTGACCGGCGTCGAGGAGATTTCCAGCCGCTGCGTGTTGTTTGAGGACTTCATAGAAAACCTGTTGCGCGCGGATCCGAAGGCATTGCAGTTTGATCACGAACACGGCCGCATCGCCATTCACGCGCATTGTCACGCCAAGGCGTTGACCAATACAAAGAACGCGCTGCAACTCGCGTCGCGCCTGCCGAACCGCACCGTGGAAATGCTCGACACCGGTTGTTGCGGTATGGCGGGAGCGTTTGGAATGCAAACTTCGAAATACGAACTCTCGTTGAAAATCGCCGAGCCGCTCATCGAAAAAATTAAGCATCAGCCCTACGGCACGAACATCGTTTTATCCGGCACGAGCTGCCGACATCAGGTCGAACATCTCGCCACGGCGCGCGTCCGGCACATGGCGGAAGTTATCGCAGAAGCCTTGGTTTGATTTTCAAACGTCGCTGGGTGAGAGGCCGATGCCCACGATGCTGCACGCTTGAATCACGTTTAAGCTGAGGTGCTCCGCTGCCGCCAAAACTTCCGAGGACGCTGTTCCGGGATTCAACCAAAGTTGGTCACAGCCGCGCGCAGCAATGTCCGGCAAAACTTTGAGCAACACCGGCGGCGGCAGATAAACGCTGATGAGACTAGGGCGCACAGGAACTTCCGCGATGGACTTGAACACAGGCAGTCCTTCGATTTGCGACTCTTTGGGATTCACGGGATAGACGATCCAGCCTTGTCGCAAAAAAGCGCGCACGGCGATGTTGCCGAATTTGCTGCGATCCGCCGAGGCGCCAATGATGGCAATGGTTTTCATAAAAAAATTAAATCACGAATCACGCGAAATATGCAAAAAAAATTAAATTGCAGTTTGCAGTTTATCTCCGTTCGCGTCTTTCGAGTCTTTCGCGGTGATTAGCTTTCAGTCAAATTTTTCAGTGCAGGCGCGAGTTCGGAAAATTGAAATTGAAATCTCGCTTCTGAAAAACGTTTGGGCGAACAGCGCTGACTCACCAACGCCAGCGAAGGTTCACTGCCCATCAAACGAGCGCCAAGCTTCACGGCAAATGCCGGAGCCGGCGGACTCCACGGGCGATGCAATGCGTGACGCAGTTCGCGCATGAATTCCGCATTCGTCACCGCGTTGGGCGCAACGGCGTTGAAGATGCCGGAAAGTTTTTGATTTTCCACGGCCGCGACGAACATCTGCAACAGATCCGTGAGATGAATCCAACTGATGTATTGGCGTCCGCTGCCGACCGCGCCGCCGAGAAATAATTTGGTGAGCTTGCTCAAAACCGGCAACGCGCCGCTCTCACGTCCCAAAACAAAACCGATGCGCAGCGTGACTTTGCGCGTCTGTGGCAACGTTGCGGCAGCGAATGATTCTTCCCAATCACGACAAATTTTTGAAAGGTTGTCGCGTCCGTTCGGCGCAGATTCGTCGCAAAGAGTATCGCCGGTGTCGCCATAAAAACCCGTGGCGCTCGCCTGCACCCAGACACGCGGCGGAGTTTTTATTTTGTCAATGGCGGCAGCAAGAGCGTTCACGGAATTGACGCGCGAGGCGGTGATGCCGCGCAAGTTTTCCGGCGTGTGCGGACAGTTGATATTTTTGCCGGTGAGATTGATTACCGCCATCGCACCTTCAAGCTGTTCGGCCCAAGCGCCAATGTTTTCAGCGTCCCAAGCCACTTCGCGCGCACCGTCATTTCGCTCGCGCGGGGAACGCGTCAACACCACGACCTCGTGACCGCGCCGGGAAAATTCTCTAGCCAGCGCGCTGCCGATAAATCCGCTGCCACCCGCTAAAATAATTTTTGATTTCATGGCATTTCAAAAAATGTCGTGGTGATATGGCGGCGCGGCAATGGCTTTTTGGCAGGACATCCTTTGATCAGACAGTGACGATTCGCGGCGATGCGACGATAGATGGCGCGGAGCAATAAAATCGCTCCAGGAATTTGTGCCAGCGCGAACATCGGCCAAGCCCACCAGACGCGGCGGACGATTTGCAAAATTCCATCCGCGCCGCCAAACACCTTGCCGTCGGGCAACATCACGAGCAGTTCGTTGAGCGGACCATGCGGCGAAACTCCTAGTCGCGCGCTGACCCACTGGGTTTGCAGCGGTGCCAGTTCAAAGCCATGCTGGTGCAACAACCCACGGAAACTGTCCATGACGCGGATGCAAAAGAGGCATTGGCCGTCATAAAAGACCCAGCCCTGCGCGGGCGGAACCGTTGGTGGTGAAATGGCTTTGTTCATAGGATTAATAATTATTTTGCCAGACCGAGTAGCTTTTGGATTTTGTCGCCCAGTTTCACAAATTTCGTTAGTGCGCTGGTTGGCCAGCGGCGGACTTGTTCATACCAATCGGTCGTCGTTTCAAAAAATCCGGCCAGTTCACGCAGGCGTTGCTCGGTGTATTTTCCCGTGGCCGAATCCGCCTCCGCTCGTTCAATACATTCCCGCAGGATGGCCAAGGTCGGATCCACTTCGCGCTTTTTGCGTTCATCTAGCACACGGCGGAACGTCTCCCAAACATCGGGCAAGGCCTCGAAATGATCGCGCTTATCGCCGAGGACGTGGACGAGTTTCACAATGCGCCAGGCTTGGAGTTCTTTCAGGCTGTTACTGACGTTGGAGCGCGCCACGGCCAGCAGGTCGCTGATTTCCTCGGCGTTGAGGGGTTTGGGCGAGGTGTAAAGCAGGGCGTGAACCTGCGCGACGGTGCGGTTGATGCCCCACTTCGTCCCCATCTCGCCCCAATGCAGGATGAACTTCTGTTCGACTGGACTTAGCTTGCTCATAATTCTGTAATTTCTGTCTAAACAGAAATTACAGAATATGTGAAATTAATCAAATAGTTTTTACCAAGCAGTCGGCGGCGTTCAGACCGCAGGCATGCTCAAGGCCAACTGCGGAACCATCGCCTCGGTGAGCGGATTGCTGGTGAATTCGGTTTTTTCCAATTGCCACAGCCAGCCGGAAATCAATAACTGCACGGCGGTAAGATTCAATTTTTCGTGCAGTGCGGGATATTTTTCGAGATTGGCTTGCGCGAGCTTGAACAGCGCGGCGGACGGGCGGAGCCGGTTTTTTTGCAGGTGCACGAATGCGCCGGCGAGTTGGATGAGACCTTTGTAAAAATTACCGTTTGCGCCGTGTCGGTCGGGCAGCCAAAGGTCTTCGAGAATGTCGTGCGCCTCGTAAAATTTTTGCTGGTTGAACAGCGCAAAATAACCGGCGTAGCGCGGGTCAATACCCGCGCCGGAAAATTGCCGGGCGAGTTCGGCGATGCGTTCATGTTTGCTCACGAAAACAGTGTATTGGAGCGCAAGAAATTCTAAAGGAAAGTCTCCGGCGGACGATAATTATAGTGAGCCGAGAATAAGCCCTCGGCAGTGAGGTTGGTTTGAGTGCATCAGGCAAAACGAAAACGGCGTGGCTGGTTACCGCGCCGTTTTCACTTTCGTTTCGCCGTGGGCTTCACCGTTATTTCTTTGGACGCTTGAAAACGTATTGATAAACAAAGTTCGTTCCCGTGGTGTCTTTGGGGCGGCAGGTGTAGCTGACGAGTTCCCAACCGCCTTTACCGTAGCCGTCGAGCACGGCCTTGCCTTTGGGGTTGTCCGTGGTGCGCGTGCGGTATTCCCAAGAAGTTGCCGATGTAGCGCAGCCAGCTAAAAAAGCGGCGAGGCTCCAAAAGAGAACAAAATGTTGCGCGCGAGTTTTCATAAAAAATAGCTTGGGTGAAGCGTGAAAATGGCGCAGCGACGGATGGGTAGCAAGGCGAAACCGGGCGGACTGAAATTGACTTTGCGACGACGCTGCGACAATCTTCGCTCATGTCAAAACCTGCATTGGGACGTGGCCTTGGCGCACTTTTGGGCGGCAGTCCGCCCGTATCAAATCTTGCGCCGACGATCACCGTGGCCACTCCCCTGCCCGATTCGCGCGACCGTATCCAACGCGTTCCGCTCAATAAAATCAGGCCAACGGCGATGCAACCGCGCAAGGAATTTTCCGCCGAGGCGTTGCAGGAACTCGCAAATTCGATTCGCGAACAAGGCATCGTGCAGCCGCTCATCGTGCGTGAGCGCGACGGATTTTTTGAACTCATCGCGGGCGAACGGCGCTGGCGCGCGGCGCAACTTTTGAATCTGTCGGAAGTTCCCGTCATCACGCGCGAGGCCGATGACCGCTCCGTTTTGGAACTCGCGCTCATCGAAAATTTGCAGCGCGAAAATCTGAATGCGCTGGAAGAGGCGCTCGGCTATTCGCAGCTCGCGGAACAATTTCAACTCACGCAAGAACAGATCGCTACGAAGGTCGGTAAAAGCCGCGCGGCGGTGGCGAACGCGACGCGATTGCTGAAACTCCCGGCGGCGGTGCAAAGTTTCATTCGCGAAGGCCGTATTTCCGTGGGTCACGCGAAGGTGATTCTTGGATTGTCCGATGGTCCGCTACAATCGCTCGCCGCTGAGCGCATCATCAAGGAGGGTTTGAACGTGCGGCAAGCGGAAGGGCTGATCACCAAACTACAAACGCGCGGGGCTAAATCTTCTGGCGACGTTTCCAAGACCAAAGCCATTGTCCCAATTGACTCAAACATCGGTCGGCTCGAAGAAAAAATGCGCGAGAAGTTTGGGACGAAAGTTCACTTGAAATACGCGCACGGCAAAGGCGCGGTGGAGATTTCCTTTTTTAGCGACGACGAATTGCAGCGGGTGCTGGAAATTCTTGGTATCAACGCAGACTAATGAACCACCAAGGCACCAAGGCAGAAAGTTGTTGTTTTGTATTTTCTTGGTGAGCTTTGTGCCTTGGTGGTTAATATATTTTCCAAACCATGATTTTAGAAATTGTAAAATACGGTTCACCAGTGCTTCGCAAAAAAGGCGAACGCATCGAAAGCGTCACGCCGGAAATCCGTAAGCTCATCACGGATATGTTTGAAACGATGGAGGAAAACCACGGCGTCGGTCTCGCCGCGCAGCAAGTGGGCGTGGCGAAATTGCTCACGGTGATTGATGTGCGGACGGTGACGGACCGGCCTTCGACGCTGGAGCTGAACGGCCAGCCGGCGGACGTGGCGGAGATCATGCCGCTGGTGTTGATCAATCCCGAGGTGACGCCGGTGGGCGAGCGGGTGATGGGCAGCGAGGGCTGTTTGAGTTTCCCGGAAATTTACGCGGAGATTTCACGCCCTGAATCGGTGGACGTGAAGGCGCTGGATGCGAAGGGAAAACCGATTGCGTTTCGTTGCGGCGGCTTGCTGGCGCGCGCGGTGCAACATGAGACCGATCATTTGAACGGACTTTTGTTCATTGATCGTATGGACAAAAAGACGAAGCAGGAATTGCAGGATGAGTTGGATGAGTTGCAGGCGGCGACCAAGGCGGCGGCAAAAAAATAATGTTGGAGTTCAAGCTTTAGCTTGTTCCTGCGGTGCATCATGCGTTGAACAAGCTTAAGCTTGAACTCCAACTGGGGGCAGCTACGCCATGTCCACGCTCTCCCGCATCTCATTCATTTTCCCACACGTGCGGGCTGACCGAAACTCACAGGCGAGACGCGTGTGCCTCTAACTTCTGCTCGACGATTCAGCCGTTCGCCGCTAATTTGCTGGCATGTCAATAGATTCGTCCGTGACTGAGCCGCGCAAAAAAATCAATCTTCGTCGTCCTGATGTGATGGAGGCGGTGCAGGCGCAGGTGTTGTCCCATTACCGCAGCGAACTGGTGGAAAATATCCGCGCGAATGGCGGCGTGCTGGCAGCGGGCGATTTGACCGTGAAGCTCGCGAAGGAATTTGGCTTCTGCTACGGCGTGGAACGCGCGATTGATCTGGCTTATGCGGCGCGAAAATATTTTTCTGAAGTTTCTCCGCACACGCCGATCTATATGCTCGGCGAAATCATTCACAATCCCGAAGTGAACGATCAGATTCGTAATATGGGCATCCAGATTATTGCCCACAAACCGACGGATGACGAACTGGCACGTTTGCAAAAAGGCGATGTCGTTATTATTCCCGCCTTTGGCACCGAAGTCGGCACGCGCAAAAAGCTTGAAGCCATTGGCTGCGAAATGGTGGACACGACTTGCGGTGACGTGATGAGCGTGTGGAAACGCGTGCGGCAATACTCGAAGGAGAATGTGACGAGCATCATTCACGGCAAGGCGAAGCACGAAGAAACGAAGGCTACGACCTCGCAGGCACGCGCTTACGGTAGCGGACATTATCTAGTGGTGTTCAATCTCGCGGAGACGGATTACGTCTGTAGTTACATCCTGAATGGCGGCGACAAAAACGAGTTCCTAAAAAAATTTGAGGGTGCCTATTCCGCCGGCTTTGATCCCGATCTCCATTTGCTCGCAGTTGGCGTGGCTAATCAGACGACGATGTTGCGCGGCGAAACCGAAGAAGTGCAGCGGCGGTTTAAAACGGCGATGCAAAAAAAACATGGCGTGGAAAACGCGGAAAAGTATTTTCGGTTCTTCGACACGATTTGCGGCGCAACGCAGGATCGGCAGGATGCTTTGGAGAAAATGTTGGTTCAGCCGCCCGACCTTTTGATTGTCGTGGGTGGCTATAATTCCTCGAACACCTCGCATCTCGCGGAAATGGGCGAGGCCAAATTGCCGACCTACTTCATTAAAAACGCCACCAAGATGGAATCCGCCAAACTCATCATCCATTACAACCAGCACATCAAAGCCGAGGAGGAGACGAGCAACTGGCTGCCCGAAGGAAAACTCACGGTGGGTATCACCGCCGGGGCGAGCTGCCCGAATAATTTGATTGAGGATACCATCCGCCGGTTGTTTGAACTGCGCGGAATTTCGGTGCAACAATTGATCAAAAACTAATGCATCATTTTTTGTTGACGAATGATGCTTTTTGCATCATTTTGAACGCATGAGAATGACGGTCGATATTGATGAGAAAACGTTGGGCGAATTGTTAAAGGTCACCGGCCACTCCAAGAACAGCCCCGCGGTGGCGTTTGCCGTGCGGGATTTTGTGAATCGGAAAAGGGCGAAGGATTTCGGGCGGATGTTGCGGGAAGGCAAGTTTGATTATCCCGCCACCAACGAAGAAATCGAAACTCGCGACCGCTGATCATGGTGCTCGTGGATTCATCCGTGTGGATCGAGGCTTTGCGACGGGAAGGCGATGTTCACGTCAAGCTGGCATTGGAAGCCCTGCTCGAAGAATACGAGGCGACTTGGTGTGGGCCGATAAAACTGGAAGTGCTTGGTGGCGCACGCGCCCAGGATCGCAAAGCCTTGGAGGAACATTTTAGTTGCATCCCCTATTTACCGATGCGCGATACGGAATGGGAGACGGCAAAAAATCTCGCGTGGCGTTTGCGTGATAAAGGCTGCACCGTTCCGTGGAACGATATTTTGATCGCGTCGCTTGCACGCGAGGCGGAGTGCAGAATTTACAGTGTGGACAAGCATTTTACCCTCATGTATCAAGGTGGAGCTGGGATCAAGCTTTACGAGCCGGGTTACGGTGGAAAATACAATCCAAATTAATTTTATGCCACGCAACCGCGAGGAACTGGAAAAAATCGAACGCCAAGTGCTCGCACCGTTTGCGCAGTTCAGCGAGGAGACGCGCGGACGCGATCACGCGGAGGCGCCGCCGGAGTTGCGCACGCAGTATCAGCGCGACCGGGATCGGGTCATTCATTCGCGCGCTTTCCGCCGCCTCGAATACAAGACGCAAGTTTTTCTGAACGGCACGGGCGATCATCTGCGCACGCGGCTCACGCATACGATGGAAGTCGCCGCGATCTCGCGCAATATCGCCAGTGCGCTGCGACTCAACACCGATCTGGCCGAGACCATCGCGCTCGCGCACGACCTCGGGCATTCGCCGTTTGGTCACAAGGGTGAAACCGTGCTCGCTAATCTAATGAAGGGCCACGGCGGTTTTGAGCATAATCAGCACAGCCTGCGCATCGTCGAATTTCTGGAACAGAAATACCCAAATTTTTCCGGACTTAATCTGTCGTGGGAAGTGCGCGAAGGTCTCGCCAAACATTTCACCGCCTACGATCATCCGGGCAAGCGCAAGGGTTTTGACGCGAAAAATTCTTCGCTCGAAGCACAGATCGCGAACCTCGCGGATGAAATAACGTATTACGGTCACGATCTTGATGACGGACTTGATTCCGGTTTGCTCACGGAAAAAGAGCTAGCCAAAAATGTTCGCGTCTGGGCGCATGCCGACAAACTAGTGCGTCAGGAATATGGCAAGCTGCCGGATGAATCGCGCCGCTACATCATCATCCGCACGATCATTGATATGCAGATCAAGGATGTCGTCGAAAACAGCGAGCGGCTCATCGCGAAAGCGGGCGTGAAATCAGCGGATGAAGTTCGCCTGTGCGCGAAACCGTTGGTGCAGCACACGCCGGCACGCAATAAACTAAACATGGAATTGCGCAAATATCTCTATAAGAATTTGTATTACAACCCGGTGGTCCACGAACCGAATTTGCGAGCGGTGAAGATGCTACGCGAACTCTTTCATTTTTACTTTAAGCATCCGAAAGAAATCGGCCAGAGCTCGCGCCGCCGGCTGAAGCAAGTTGGTTTGCACCGCACGGTTTGCGACTACATCGCGGGCATGACCGACCGTTATGTCATGCAGGAATATCAGCGTATTTTTGGCAAAAGTTTTTCCGTCACTTGACCACACTCCACGCGGCCAGTTCATCGCGCAGTTCCTCCACGGGTAATCCCACCACGTTGCTGAATGAACCGGAAATTTCGGCGATGATCAACTCGCCGTGTTCTTGCACCGCGTAGGCTCCGGCCTTATCGAGCGGATTGATTTTTGAAAGGTAACGGCGGATTTGCGCGCGGTTCAGCGAATGGAATTTTACATCCGTGCTAACTGCAAAATTCCGTTCCTTCCGGCCGTGGAGATGAATCAAGCTTACGCCCGTGACGACTTGGTGCACGTTTCCTTGCAATTCAAAAATCATTTTTTCCGCTATAGCCAAACTGCTGGGTTTACCGAAGATTTTCCGGTTCAAAAAAACCAACGTATCCGCGCCCAGCACGAGCGCACCGGGATTTTTTTTTGCGACTTCACGCGCCTTGCGATGTGCGTTCAGTTGGCAGATTTCGCGCGGTGAAAGATGCCGGTGGGCAACTTCGGTGGCGGCACTGGCTACGATTTTAAATGTCACCGGTAGCAGCCCCAGTAACTCGGCGCGGCGCGGGGAAGTGGAAGCGAGGATGAAAGGCGGGAGTTTCATGATTTGATTTTAGCGTAAACGCCGGTTCTGTCGAGTGGTTGAAATTGAGGCGTGCGTCGGCGGGATTTTTTCGTAAATTCAACATCATGCACAACGTCCGGCAGCTTCAAAACATTGCGCTCATCGGCTTCATGGGCACGGGCAAAACCTCCGTCGGTCGGCTCGTCGCGGAGGCGCTGCACTTTGAATTTGTGGATACGGACGAATTGATCGAGGAATACACCGGGCGCAAAATCACCGAGATTTTTTCCAAGGACGGCGAACCAGCTTTTCGGGCGCTGGAAAAAAAAGTTGTCGAGGAATTGGCCGCTAAAACTAAAACCGTCATTGCTACGGGCGGCGGTTTGCCGACAAATCCCGATAACCTTACCAAGCTGAAATCCTTTGCGCTCGTGGTTTGCCTGTGGGCTTCGGAAGAAAAAATTTGGGAACGCGTGCGGCATCAGTCGCATCGTCCCCTGCTCCACGACGACGACCCTCAGAAGAAAATCCATGATCTCCTCACGTTGCGTGGGCCGTTTTATCGTCAGGCCGATGTCTTGGTGAACACCGGTCTGCGCTCGCCGCGTGAGGTCGCCCAACAAATCGCCTTACAATACAAACTCGCCCGCCGCGCACCGCATACATGAAGTCCGCCATCCGCCAACGCGCGTTGGAATTGGGTTTTGACGACTGCCGCTTCACCACCGCAGCGCCGCCAGAATCCGCCGGAAAATTTCAAAACTGGCTCATCGGAAAAAATCACGGCGAAATGCAATGGCTCGAACGCAACGCCGAAAAGCGTGTTGAACCCGAGAAGATTTTACCGGGCGTGCAAACGGTTATCGTGTTGGCGGCGAGCTATGCCCAGCGTGATTCGTGCTCCGTGATACTTGACCAGGCAACCGCAGCTCATCACGAATCACGAATCACGAATCACGGCACCATCGCACGCTACGCGCAGTTTTCCGATTATCATGACGTGCTTGGCGAGCGACTAAAATTGCTCACCAAATTTGTGGATGAACTGGGCGGCGTAAACGCTCGTTCGCTTTGGTATGTGGACACCGGACCAATTTTGGAACGTGATCTGGCTCAACGCGCTGGACTTGGCTTCGCCGGCAAACACACCAATCTCATCAGTCGTAAGCTCGGCAACTGGTTTTTTCTCGCGGAGATTTTGACGACCGTTGCGCTCGCGCCGGACGCACCGGAAAAAAATCATTGTGGTCATTGCACCCGCTGCCTTAGCGCTTGTCCGACCGACGCCATTACTGCGCCGTTTCAACTGGACGCCCGCCGGTGCATTTCCTATCTGACCATCGAGTTAAAAGGTTCAATCCCCGTAGAACTGCGTCCGCTTATCGGCAACCGCATTTACGGCTGCGATGACTGTCTGGCCGCGTGTCCGTGGAACCGTTTTGCCCGCGCAGGAAAATTGATGGAGCCGCACGCACGGACAGATTTGCGCCAGCCAGATTTGACCAAACTACTTGGACTTTCGGATGCGGACTTCAAATCCCGATTCGCCAACTCGCCCCTTTTACGAACCAAGCGGCGCGGTTTTCTCCGCAACGTCGGCGTCGCGCTGGGCAACGTCGGCGATGAATCCGCGCTGCCCGCGCTGCAAAAAGCTGCCGCCGATTCAGAGCCATTGATCGCCGAACACGCGCAATGGGCGATCCGACAAATCCAAGGCCGCTTAATTTAATTGCCAGATTTTTTCGTTGCTGATATTTCTATTTCGACGGTTGAACTACTTCCAAATGAAAACAATTTATCGCCTTCAAGTTGTCCTGGCATTCCTGATGTTGACGTTCAGCCTTCACGCACAAGCGCCAGTTTCATTGCGCGGATCAGCCCTTTTTCAAACGATTACCAGTGGCGATGGCTTGAAGTTCGACCAAAGTGGCTACACGGTAGTTTTCGTCGCTAATACCGCCAACAATTATTCGCGCGTTGACCTCATCGGCAATCTCGGCACCAGTGGCGCTTTCACCTATGGCGTTTCAGCGGCCGATTCTTTGTTAACGGTCAACGATAATCAGGCCGGCTCCTTCAGCGCGGACTACACTTTTAACGATCCTGCATCTGGCTCCTTCGCATTCAACCAAAGCTCGACCGGCGGATTTCAAGACGGCTCTTTTAGCTATTATTCTGGACAAGCGCCCGCGTCACTTGCCGGCAAAACAATGTATCTATCGGTCATAAACGGAGGCGGCGGGAATCAGTCTTCAGGCACGGCAACACTTTTATTTACCGCTGGCACCGTGACACATATCAGTGATTTGGATGGAACCAGTAACACTGTAAATTATGTCTATTCCAGCGTCAATCGAAGCACTGGTAAAGTGCAAATCACCAGCGGCAGCGCTGGTTCCAGCTATTTCTCATTTTCGGATCCGAGCAATGGTGCCTATGCTCTGACCAAACCAAATGGCTCTTGGGAATTGGGCGTATTCACCATCCCTGATACCACGCCGCCCACCGTGACCATCACATCGCCGGGACCGAACCAAACCTGGAGCAACGATTTATTCACCGTCACCGGCAAGGCGAGTGATGATGTTGGGGTCTCCCAAGTTACTGTTTCCTCAGATGGTTTGACTTGGATTGATACGACCACGACTAACAAATGGACAAATTGGATTAGCTTAACTGACGTGACCTTGACTCCCGGGACTAATACAATCTACGCAGTAGCGCTGGACACCAACGGTAATTTTAAAACTAACACAGCCAAAGTTATCTATATTCTCAGTGCGCCACTCACAGTGAGCACTAATGGTGGGAATGGCACTATCAATCCCGCCTTGAACGGTGCGCTGTTGCAGATAGGCAAGAACTACACCCTCACCGCCACACCCGCCCTAGGTTTTGCCTTCACCAACTGGACCGATGGTAGTAACTCGATCATCACCAATAAACCGACGCTTTCCTTCTTGATGGCGTCTAACCTGTCCTTAACCGCCAACTTCGTGGACATCACCCGGCCGACGGTGAGCATCACCAACATTCCCGTCAGCGGCAACGTGAGCAACGAGCTATTCGCGCTCAAAGGCAAAGCCGGCGACAACGTCGCGGTGACAAATGTATCTTATAATTTGAACAACAACGGCTGGAGTTGGGCCAGTTCAACGAATGGCTTCACCAACTGGTTCACCACCGACCTGGATCTCACGCCGGGAACAAATCTTATCTCCATTTACGCCTTGGACAGCACTGGTAACGCATCCCTGACCAACACCGTCAAGGTAGTCTACATCTTGAGCGCGCAACTAACCGTGAGCACGAATGGCAAAGGCAGCATTGCTCCGGCCTACAACAACGCCTTGCTCCAGATCGGGAAGAACTTCACGATGACGGCCACGCCCGCCGTGGGTTTTGCGTTCACGAACTGGACGGATGTCAGCAGTTTCATCATCACCAACAAGCCGGCACTGACGTTCTTGATGGCGTCCAACTTGTCTTTCACGGCTAACTTCATAGACATCGCCAGGCCGACTCTAAGTGTCACTAACATTCCTACCAACGGCAACCTAAGCAACGCGCTGTTCACGGTCAAAGGCAGGGCGGGCGATAACTTGGCGGTATCGAATGTGCTCTATAACTTAAACAACAACGGCTGGCTCGGTGTGGATTCAACTAATAACTTTAGCAACTGGTCAGTTGGCTTGACGTTGACACCTGGAACCAACTCGCTTGGCACTTATGCCGTGGATACCAGTGGTAATTGCTCACTGACTAATACAGTGAGGCTGATTTACATCTTGAGTGCGCAACTAACCGTGAGCACGAACGGCAAGGGCACCATTGCTCCAGCTTACAACAAGGCCTTACTCCAGATCGGCAAGAACTATACGATGACGGCGACGCCCGCCGTGGGTTTTGTCTTCACGAACTGGACGGACGGCAGCAGCCCCATCGTCACCAACAAGCCCGCACTTACTTTCATGATGGCGTCGAACTTGTCCTTCACGGCTAACTTCATTGACATCGCCAAGCCGGTGCTGACGGTGACTACGCCGACGGCGGCGACGACCGCGGGCAATGAGTTATATCTGGCTACTGGGAATGCCTCGGACAACGCGGCGGCGACCAATGTTTACTATAACTTGAATAGCATGGGCTGGACCCCGGTGGATCCCACAAATAACTATAGTAACTGGCGCGTGACTCTGGACTTAACGCCCGGCACTAACTATTTCTCGGCCTATGCGGTAGATTCCAGTGGCAACGTATCGGCAACGAATAGCATCAAGTTCCTCTACTCCACCGCCCCGATGACGTTGAGCGGGCTGGCGGCGGTAGTCACGCCGGATGACAGCGGGACTGCACCGTTTGGCGTAGCGTTTGGCGCGACCACTTTTAGTCAAGCTTCGATGGACATGACCAATGGAAACAATGGCGTGGGCAACTACACTTACACGCGTCAAACGCCGAGCAGCAGCCAGTTGAAATTCACCTACCTTGCCCCGCCTTCGACAACGAACGGCGGCCAGCAAACCATCAATTTGTCGTTCACCCAACCGAACATCGCGAGGTTCACCAATGTCGCATCGGGCAATGCGGGCGGTATGGTATTCACTTCCACGCCAACGCTCATTCCGGCGACGCTTTTGAATCAAACTTTTACGGCGGTGAATACTTTTGGTGATGGCCAATCCATTAACTTTTTGGTTGGCAAAACGGTGGTGACCAGCCTTAAGAGTGGGACGACTAAGACCAACCTTGGCGGCACCTATGTCACTTACGGCCCGGTGGGGGCCCTCTTGAAAAAATCCAACACCAACGGCCAGGACTACACGATCATCACTTTCTTGGGCACGAACTACGGCACGGCTTATTCGGAAAGCTATGATCCGGCGGGAACTTTTACCGATGCCAACCTAAGCGTATTTGGCGTAAAGTCGCAAAAACTTGGCGGCAATGCGCCGACCAACTTGGTCAATCGCAGCGCCTTCGTATTCAACGTGGGTGACGCCAGCAAATTCATTTTCTCAGACTTAGCCAACTTTGTGTGGGTCAGCCCGACAGACAACTCCATCACCAACGGTGTGGGCAACTATGTTTACACCCGCACCGACACCAATAGCGCGACCTTGGATGTGAATCTCACCACGCCGGTGGCATCGCCATACTCAGTATCGTTCCTGTTTGTGGCTCCTAACTTCGCCATCTTTACCAATCTCGATTCGACGTTTGGGGCAGCGGCGTTCAAATGAGCAATCACTTCCGGTTTCGATCTGCGGCGCGGTGAGTTTCGCATTTCCTTTCGGGTGGAATTTCATAAAATATCATTTCATGAAAGGCATCATCCTCGCAGGCGGCGCAGGCTCCCGACTATATCCGCTGACTCTGGTCGCGAGCAAACAGCTTCAACCTGTTTACGACAAGCCGATGATTTATTATCCGCTGACGACATTGATCGAAGGCGGTATCCGCGATATTTGCATTATTTCCACGCCGCAGGATTTGCCCCGTTTCCGCCAATTGCTCGGTGATGGTTCGCGGTTTGGTTTAAAATTTGATTATCGCGAACAGGCCAAGCCGGAAGGCATCGCGCAGGCGTTCCTGATCGCGGAAAGTTTCATCGGCAGCGACCACGTCACACTTATTTTAGGCGACAATATTTTTTACGGCGGCGATACGTTTCAGAAAGCTTTCAGTGAATTCAAATCGGGCGCGGCGGTCTTTGGCTATCACGTCCACGATCCCGAACGTTACGGCGTGGTGGCCTTTGATACGAGTGGCAAGGCTGTTTCGATTGAGGAAAAACCGAAGTCACCCAAAAGTAATTACGCGGTGCCGGGACTCTACATTTATGACAACGCAGTAGTGTCCATCGTGAAAAATTTAAAGCCGTCCGCGCGCGGCGAATTAGAAATCACGGCGGTGAACGTGGAATATCTGCGGCGCGGGACCTTGCGCGTGCAGCGGCTGGCGCGTGGTTTTGCGTGGCTAGATGCGGGCACGAGCAGCAGCCTCCACGAAGCCAGCGCGTATGTGCAGACGATTGAAAAACGGGCGGGCATCAAGATTGGTTGTCCGGAAGAAGCGGCGTTCCATGCCGGTTTTGTTTCGCTCGCGCAACTCCAGCAAATTGTCGAAGAAATGCCTCACTGCGAATATCGCGCCTTTCTTGAAACCGAAGTCGTGGCCGAGGCGAAACGTTTGCATTGATAACTTATGATTTTGCTTTTAGGAGCCACTGGTTACATCGGTCAAGCCTTCGCCACTGAATTAAAACGGCGCAACGAGGCGTTCACTGCCTTCTCCCGCAAACAGGTGGATTATACGCGATTTGATGTCTTGCTGAATTTTTTGCGCGAACAAAAACCGGCGTTCGTGATCAATAGTGCGGGATACACTGGCAAGCCGAATGTGGATGCGTGTGAACTGGATCAGACGGGCACGCTGCAAGGAAATACGTTGTTTCCGCAGACTGTGGCGCACGCTTGTGAAGCCGCGAAAATTCCTTGGGGCCACGTCTCGTCCGGTTGTATTTATTCCGGCGCGAAAATTTCTGAAAATGAAAAAATCCGCGTCGAGAAAGACATGACCCAGCCCGATCTGCACGCACTGGTAGAAAAAAAATCTACGTCCGTTCATGGCTTCACCGAGCTTGATGCGCCCAATTTTTCCTTTCGCGATTTGCCGTGCAGTTTTTACAGCGGCACCAAGGCACTGGGCGAGGAAGCCATTGCGAACATTGGTCAAAGTTACATCTGGCGGCTGCGGATTCCCTTTGATGAGTTTGATAATGCGCGAAATTATTTGAGCAAGGTGCAGCGTTACGCGAAAGTTTATGACAATGTTAATTCCATCTCGCACCGGGCCGATTTTGTGAAGGCTTGTCTGGATACTTGGAAACTTGGCGCGCCATTTGGAATCTACAATGTGACAAATCCCGGCTACGTCACCACTCGGCACGTCGTGGAGCAGATTGAAAAATTCCTAAAACCAAAACGGACATTTGAATATTGGACCAGTGACGCGGAGTTTTACCAGATTGCCGCGAAAACACCGCGTTCAAATTGTGTGATGGACACTTCAAAACTCCGGGCGACAGGCGTAAAAATTCGCGGGGTCGAAGAAGCGCTTGAAGATTCACTGAAAAACTGGAAACCCGAAAATTGAGCCACAGATTTTCACAGATGAAACACAGATATATTTGAAGCGCATTTTTTCCTTTATCTGTGTTTCATCCATGACCAACTGTGGCTAAAGAAAAATGAACCTACTCATCACTGGCGGCGCGGGTTTTATCGGCTCCAACTTGATCCACCGTGTCATTGACGACGCGGCCATCACGAAGCTGGTCAATCTGGATTGCCTGACCTACGCAGGGCGGTTGGAAAATTTGGAGAGCGTTTCGCGCCATCCCAAATATATTTTCGAGAAGATTGATTTGCGGGACAAGGCGGCCACGTTGCAGGTCGTCGAGCGCCACGCCATCACGCACGTCATGCACCTCGCGGCCGAATCGCACGTTGATCGTTCCATCACCGGCCCGGGAGATTTCATCACGACTAATATTGTCGGCACGTTCAATTTACTCGAAGCTTGCCGCGCGGTTTGGAATGGAAGTTTTGCTGGGAAAAAATTTCATCACGTCTCCACTGATGAAGTTTATGGCTCGCTCGGCGCGACGGGTTTATTTACCGAAACAACACCCTACGCGCCCAACTCGCCATATTCCTCGAGTAAAGCCTCGTCTGATTTTATCGTGCGCGCCTGTCATCACACCTACGGTTTGCCGACGGTGATCACGAATTGCTCCAATAACTACGGGCCATTTCAGTTTCCTGAGAAATTAATACCGGTCGTCATCCAAAGCGTGCTGGCGCGCAAAAATGTTCCGGTTTATGGTGACGGACTGAACGTGCGCGACTGGCTTTACGTCCGCGACCATGCCGATGCGCTCTGGAAAGTGTTGCAAAGCGGAAGGCTGGGCGAGACCTACAACATTGGTGGCCACAACGAATGGGCGAACATCGGCATCGTGCAATTAATCTGCGATACGATTGATGAATTCGCGCCGGAGCTGGGCGGCCATTCGCGTTCGCTGATTTCGTTCGTCAAAGACCGCCCGGGGCACGACCGTCGGTATGCGATTGACGCCACGAAAATTCACCGCGAGCTTGGCTGGACGCCGGCGCATAAGTTTGAGGACGGCATCCGCGAAACGATCCGCTGGTATCTCGAAAACCAGCCGTGGGTAAAAACTGTCTTAAGTAAATAATCTGAACAGTTCAGCCGCCAAACCATCAAATCACCATGCGTTTTAAAAACTTTTTTTGGCTGACCATCAGCCTGCTCGGTGCGCCCCTGTTCGGGCACGCGGCGAATACGAACAGCTTTGTCTCCTGGAACGCGGCGATGGATTCTGTCAGCGCGGATGTGCATCATCAGCCGCTTTGGCCGGTGTTGGAAGACGTGGCGCACCAGACCGGCTGGCATATTTTTGTGGAGCCGGACACGGCGCGATTTATTGATGTGAAATTTCAAAACGTGCCACGCCAGGAAGCGTTGAAAAAATTACTCGGCGATTTGAGCTTCGCCTTCGTGCCGAAAACCAACGAGCCAGCTAACTTGTATGTCTTCACTTCGCAGATGGAAAATGCGACCAAGCCGGTGAGCGCGACTAACGCCATGGTCAAAGCTAAACCAAACCATGTTGCCAACCAATTGATGGTCAAACTCAAACCGGGCGCAAACATTGATACACTGGCGAAATCGCTCGGCGCAAAAGTGGTCGGTCGCGATGACAAAAATGGGATTTATCTTTTGGAATTTCCCGATGCCGCCGCCACCGAAACCGCGCTGGCGAGCTTGAAAAATAACAGCGAAGTGGCGGCGGTGGATTACAATTATTTTTATGATCCGCCAACCAACCCGCGCCTCCTTGCTGGTTCTGATCTGGCCCCGGTTTCATTGAAGCTCGACAGTTCCAAGGCGGGCGATCCGTGTAATCCCGTCATCGGCCTGATTGATACGCGCATTCAATCCATGGGCAAAGAGCTTGATTCGTTTGTGATGAAAACAATTTCCGTCGCCGGCGATGCGACGCCAATTGCGGATCAACCAACCCACGCCACTTCCATGGCCGAAACCATTTTGCGTGCCGTCGCCGGTTCGTCCGGTGGCAGCAGCGCTGTGCAAATTTTACCGGTAGATGTTTACGGCGGCAACGAAATGGCCACGACTTGGAACGTAGCACAGGGTGTGAAGGCCGCGGTGGATGGGGGCGCGACCGTCTTGAACATGAGTCTCGGCGGCACGAGCGACAGCGCCATTTTGGACGACATCATCCGTCAAGCGCAGGGAAAAGGCGTGGTGATTTTTGCGGCGGCGGGCAACCAACCCGTCAGCACGCCGACGTATCCGGCGGCGATTTCTGGAGTGATTTCGGTGACCGCCTATAGCACTCCCGGCACGCTAGCATCGTATGCGAACACCGGAGATTTTTCTTCACTCGCCTTGCCGGGCCAAAGCATCGTGTATCTCGGTAACCGTGCGTTTGTGGTTCAAGGCACTTCGCCCGCTACGGCTTATGCCAGCGGCTTCGCTGCTGGAAAAAAGGGAATCAACTGTCCGCCGTGGTCGCAAATCCAATCTTTGATGCAACAGAATTTTCCCGTGCCGAAGCAATAAATAAGGGGATGGGGTCTAGCGTCTGGCATCTGGGGGAAAATGGTTTGATGCGCGCCCAGATTTCTTCGCCAGATGCCAGACGCCATCCCCCATAGGTTAGTGCGAGAGGCAACCGTATTTAATGAAGGTTGCAATGAAAATGGCCATCGCCACGATAAACAAAATCGGTTTGCCCGCCAGCATCAGCACAATCCCACAGCCGATGAAAAAGGCGAACAACAGAAACGTCAGAATCGCGAGCGAAAAATTCATGAATTGGATTTTAACGTGGTTCAACAGTTTTGCAAGTTGCAGGTGTCAGGATTTTCTGCCTCAGACGACAAATTCCAGTTCCTGCCGATGCGGAATGAGGCCGCGTTCATACGCCTGACCGAGGAAGCGGCGGATGGATTCCCGGCCCTTCTCGCCATAATCAAGCGTCCAATGGTTCACATACATCCCGACGAACTTGTCGGCGAGATCACGGCCCATGTCGCGGGCGTATTGCAACGCGTGCTGCACGGCTTCCGGGCGATGATCAAGGCTGAACTGGATGCTCGCGGTGAGCGTGTCAGAAATCTGTTTGCGGACCAATGGAGCAAAGCGTTTGTGGATCACATTCCCGCCGAGCGGCAACGGCAGTCCGTTGTTTTGCTGTCCCCACCAGACCCCGAGATCTTGGCACAAAACAAGTTTCTCGTTCTGGAACGTCAACTGGCCTTCGTGAATGATCAAGCCCACATCCGCCACGCCACTTTTTACGGCTTGAAAAATTTGGTCAAATGGCACGACGACATAATTGAATTCCTTCGCCGGTTTGCCCAACCACAGTTGCAGCGCTAGAAATGCGCTCGTCATCGTTCCCGGCACGGCAATTTTTTTCTCCGCGATTTCTTCGCGGGAATATTTTTGTTTTGCCACCAGCATTGGTCCGTAGCCGTCACCCATGCTGGCGCCGCTTGGAAGTAAGGCGTATTTGTCGCTGACAAAAGCGTAGGCGTGGATGCTGACGGCGGAGATATCCAGTTCGCCGCGGGTGGCGCGCTCATTGAGCGTTTGGATGTCTTGCAAGATATGTTGAAATTGAAAATCATGCGTCGGAATCAAATCCTTCGCCAGCGCGTAAAACATGAAAGCATCATCGGGATCGGGCGAGTGGCCCAACGTCAAAATCTTTTTTTCCATGCCGGAAAATTAAACCAAGCGATGCAGACTGTCACGACGAGAAGATTCAGAATAGGTATGTGTGACATCAGATTTTAGCTAACACGCACGCGCCACGTTTTTATCGACTGTGATTGTCTGCCACCTCCACCTCATGCACAGACAGTTTCCACAGGCAAATTCGACGGGCGCGTGCGTTGTTTTCTCTCCTTGTTACTAACCCCGCAAGTGTTTGCAATGTAAGTCCCCACACACATCACAGCACTCACGGTTCCCCACCCGACTAACCACAACTAAACGCAACCGATAAAGAATTAGCAATAGGCATGCCAACCTGCCATACCATGAAATCCCTTTGATTTCATAGGTAAAACCCCTAGGCGTCGAAATCTGATGTGGCGATTTAGCCAGTGCGGTTAATAAATTTCAACAGCGAATCCTTGGAGTTACTCGCCGAAGCGCGAAGCGTCTTGGAGTGTGGCGGGAAGCGCAGCGCACACGCCGCTTTCGGGCGCACGGTGCGGATGGTGAAATTGCCCGACCGAAAGCGGTCTCAGCCCCATTCCCCGCCAACTCCCAACTTGTCTCGCCGTAGCCTGACGAAGAAGGTTGTCCTCATATGTTCTTTGCCAGTCTTGCGAGTTTTATACGGCGCTAGGTTTAGGTTTGATTCCACGCAAAAAAAGTGACCATGATTTATAGGCCTAACCTGCTCACAGGCATCAAAAAACCTTCACCTCCGTTCTAAAAAATCACACCTTCCGCCAAATCGGTTTCGGCACGATCACCGCTGCGCAGCGTTTGCCGCGTATCTCGATTTCAATCTTCGTATCGGCCTTGGCAAATTCTGTCGGCACATAACCCATACCGATGCCGAGGTTGAGCGACGGGCTTTGCGTGCCGCTCACCACTTCGCCCACGCTCGCACCATTCACCCAAATCAGATACTGCGGACGCGGCGGAGCCGATTTATCTGTCATCTTGAACGCCACGAGTTTTTTCTTGGTGCCATTTGCTTTTTGCTCGGCCAACACTGCGCGGCCAATGAATTCGCCCTTATCAAGCGCGACAAAAAATCCGACGCCCGCTTCGATGGGCGTGGTTTGCTCGTCCAGTTCGTGGCCGTAAAGGGGATAACAAACTTCGGTGCGCAACGTGTCGCGCGCGCCCAGGCCGGCGGGTTTCACGCCAAACGGTTTTCCGAATTCAAGCACCTTGTCCCAAACATGCGCGATGGCGTCGTCGGAGCCGATGATTTCAAAGCCATCTTCGCCTGTGTAGCCGGTGCGCCCGACGAGCACGCCGCCGTGCTCAAAATGAAAGCCGCCGATCTCATTTTTCTTCAAGTCAGTGACGGCATTAACGCGTTTGGCAGAAATCGCCGCGCCGGGGATGACGGTGGCAATGAAATCTTTTACGCGCGGCCCTTGCAACGCGACGGCAGCGTATTGATGCGAGGCGTCGGTGAGCTTGAGGTCGCCGGAAAATTTTACGGCCTGCGCTTGCAACCATTTCACATCCTCCACGATGCGCGAGGCGTTGATGATGAGAAAATAAACACCTTCGGAAAGTTGATAGACATAAAGGTCATCGATCACGCCGCCGCTTTCATTGCACATTAACGAGTATTGCCCTTGACCCGACGCGAGTTTGCGGATGTCGTTCGTGAGCGTGTGATTGAGAAATTCCGCCGCGCCGGAGCCGCTGACAGTGACTTCGCCCATGTGTGAAATATCAAAAATCCCGGCAGCATTGCGGACGGCGAGGTGTTCGTCGGTGATGCTGGTGTATTGCACGGGCATTTCCCAGCCGCCAAATTCAATGAGCTTGCCGCCAAGTTTTTGGTGCGCGGCGTAGAGTGAAGTGCGTTTTAACATGAAATTATTTTAGCCACAGATGGGCACCGATGAAACACAGATAAGAAAAGCATCCGCAGATTTCGCAGATTCACGCAGATAAAAATTAAATATGCGAAAATCTGCGTCATCTGCGGATAAAATATTTTTCCATCTTTGTTTCATCTGTGAAAATCTGTGGCAAAAAATCAGCCCCACTTCTCGGTCTTCATCTGCTCTTTCGGCAGGCCGAGGCCGTGGACGACAAGCTCCTCAGCAAATTCTACGAGCGCATTCGGGCCACACGCGTAGAAAACCGAGTTGGGTAAATCTTTCGCGATTTCTTTGATCCATTCCGGCGTGATGCGTCCGGTGCGGCCCGTCCAATTATCTTCCGGCGTGGCCCGCGTGCAGGTGACGAGGAATTTGAAATGGGGATTTTCTTTTTCCAGCTCGCGGAACTCGGCGTTGAAAATAATGTCCTTCGGCTGGCGCACGGAATAGAGAACAGTGATTTTGGTGTCGAGCTTGCGCCGCGTGGCCTCGCGCGCGAACGCACGGAACGGCGTCACACCAGATCCGCCCGCGATGCAGACGAGATGTTTATTCGGTTCGAGAACAGGAAGAAATTTTCCGACGGGCGGGATCACAAAAATCTTATCGCCAGCCTTCGCCCAATCCACCATGCGCGTGCCCATCTTGCCATCGCGCTTGATGGTGACTTCGTAAAAGCCGCGATCTAGCGCGCAAGACGAAAGCGAATAGGCGCGTTTGTAACTGGGCGTATCTGGCCAATAGAGAGTGATAAATTGACCGGTCTTGAAGTCGGGATTGTGACCATCGGGCCACTTAAGTTTGAGCGTCTTGGTGTCGGGCAGTTCCATCGTCGCGGTTTCGACGGTCATTTCGAGGATTTCTTTGGCCATAAAGTTTTTTTTGTGCAGCAAATTTATTGAATTTTTTCCAATGCGGCAAGCGCGACATAATTGACGCCTTAATTAGCGAGCTTGGCTTGTTTGAATTGAAGTCAAAATTTTATTGTCAAAATACAAATATGTATTGTCTTCATAAACCCATTGTTCGTGTTTGTATCTAGCAGCTATTGTCGAATTTATTTTTTTAGGTTCCCCCCAACTTAATTGAGTTTGTTCAGCAGTCATTCCGATGGTGATTTTGCGAGCTAAAATTAAATTTCTAATTTCTTGCGACACCTCGGTATGGTTGCGAGCATATTCTTCTCTTGATTGTTGCGCTTTTGCCTCTCGTT
>JANYFN010000270.1 GCA_025362675.1 Limisphaerales bacterium
GCGAATTGACGTTGCGCGTGTTGCACGTTGAGAACGTGAGCCACGTCGCACCTAAACATTCCCGCGAGCTGGTGCGTCGCACTATTCATGTCCAAGGCCAGTGGGCGGGTGCCCGAATGAGTGATGTTTTGCCGAAGCTGGATTTTATCCGCCGTGAAAATCTTCACGCCTTTGCGCCCGCGTGAAATGGTGACATACCACTGTTGTTCGTTGGTCGCGGCCTTGACCGTTGAATCGGAAAACAGGACGTAATCCACCGTCTTGCCTTGAGCAGCGTAAGACGTGACGGCGTAACCGCGCGTGAACTGCCGATAATTTTCCGCCAGCACACGCCCGTCATCCAACGCGATGCGTCCGTCGGGATTCACTGTCTTCACCGTCACCAGTTCGCCGTTGGCGATTTTGCGCCCATCTTCACTTTGAGCGTTGGCCTTGAGTTGCAGCCGATCTCCGGTGGACAGCGACAGTTCTTTCGGCGCACAGACCGTGATTTTTTCCAGTTCCTTGAATGGCACTGGGCGAATACGTTTGTCAGATTCAATCAGCAGATGTTTGCCCGTGATGCCACGCAGTTTGCCGGTGCTGCCTGATTTGAAACCCGCCGTCGGACGATTGAACAACAACACCGACTGTGGCTGATAAAACCGTTGGTCGCGTTTTTGTGCGTCCGTCAAATCCTGCCGTTCCAGTGTCGTGACCGTTGTTTCATTTTCGCCAATCAGCTTGAGTGATTTTAGTCCTAGTCTCACTTGTTCGTTGACCTTGTGAATCTCCGACCAACTTTGCGACACGACCACGGTAGATTGTTGTTGTTTGAACAGTTCCAGAAAATGCTCCGCGAGTTTTCCCTGTTGATCTGCCAGCGTGCAAGGGACGATGGCACCTTGTTTGTCCAGTCGGTCAAAGGACGCACCGAGCTTGCCTTGTTGCGCTTCTGTCACCGCGAGCTTGTAGTGTTCCAACCAACGACGTTCCGTTTGATTTTTAGCCGACGCGGGATTTTGCCGACGGATGTTCGTCAGTTCGGCGTATTCCAAGCCAGAATATTTTTCAATCGCCCGTAGTGCATCCGAAGCTTCCACCGCGCCATGCTGATGCGTGTCGCCGGACAAAATGACACGCCCATCGTTCGCTTTAACGAGCTTGAGCAGTTGGAACATTTGTTCACCGCCGATTTGTCCGGCCTCGTCCACGAGGACGACTGCCCCACGCATCATGACACGCCGCGTGAGAAATCCGCTGACCGTTTGCGCGTGCTGAAATCCGTCACTTTCCAGATCGGAGACTTGCTGGTGCTGTGGCGCGAGCACTTGCACAACGTGACCCGCGCGATTAAGCGCCGCTTTGACTTCACGCAGGGTAAAGCTTTTGCCTGTCCCAGCACCGCCGCGAAACAGGGCAACAAAATCCCGTGAGGATAAAATCTGTTCAACCGCCTTGCGCTGCTCGTGATCCAATACATTGCTTACCGCCGGATAATTGGCCGCGAGCGGCGCGTATTGGTGCAACTGGTGCTGTGCGAGTCGGATGAGGTTCAACTCGCGCTCCATGACTTCATGTGCGGTGATTTTCCCTGCAAACTGATCGTCACGCAGGTAGCCACGCCGCTGTGTCGCCGCTTTGATTTCCGCGAGTGACACCGCCTGACTGCGCGTGTGTTCGAGCGCGTGCCGCCAGACCTCATGCTCATGGACAACCGAGCGGCGTTCAAAGAGATGCTGCTCCGCCCAACCAACGGCTTGCAGCGCGGTTATTTTCTCACCATTTTCCGGTGAACGCTGTTTGTCCAGACGGCTGATTTGCCACCATTCTTTCCACGACAGTTGTTTGCTCCAGAGGGATTGTAGTTTGACGATGCCGACGACTTTTATTTTCCGCGCCCGTTCTTTGTGCGCGATGTTCGCGCGAATGACTTTGATATTTTCCTTCGCCTTGTCCGGCTCGCGTTCCAAAAGTTGTTGGGTCTTTTCGTCAATCTCCTGGTGACGTTTGGAGAAACGGTCAATCAATTCCTTGCTGACTCCAATAATTTCAAAGTCACCACGCGGATTATTTTCCACGCCATAGCCGAACTGTTCCAATGACCGAACCAGTTCATGATAATAAACATTTCGCACATACTTTTGCGCGGTAACCATGTCACAGGCTTCCAGTGCTTTCCAACGGTCTTCCATTTTGTCTTTCGTGGCATTGAACAAGATGCAATGGCTGTGCAAGTGTGGATCAAGGGCGCGCGACGTGTCATGCCGAAACACTGCGCCCACGGCATTGCTGGTGGCTCGCTGTGTATATTGTCCCTGCTTACGAACGCGGGTGGCAGCGTAGGTTTGCAGTTCATGCAAGGCCACCGTCACCGCTTCGTCATGCGCTTCGATGATGCGTTGGTCATTCCCAACCAATGCCGCGATGGAAACCGATTTAGGTGGTGACAACGTGAAATCATAAAATACCCGGCGATTGGCGGACTCATGCGTGTTTCCGTTTTTATCCACACTGACACGCTTGGAATTTAATCGAGGCGTCAGTTGTTCCCCGGTTTGTGGATGAAGGTTGCGGCACAAATTCAGGAACTCTGCTTCTGTGGTGACGCCGGATAAACCCAATTGTTTTGCCCCTTCACCAAACCATTGACCGGATACACTGCGACCTTCCATGTAGTAATCACCCACGCCCAGATGTTCGCGAAAATAAGACTCCGCGTTTTTCAAACTGTATTGCGCCTTCATCGTCAACATGACGAAACATTAATCCATTGCGCTTTCAATAATGCGCTACCCAGAGCGCAAAATGGTGGGGAGGTAATGTTACCCTGTTTTGTAGATTAGAGAGTGGACGCTATTCTCCTTGTTATCACAAGGGGCAGACGTAACACCGAAAACATCAAATAAACATCAGACTACAACCAAGTAAAAATCATGAATACTCCCATCGTAAGTGCCGAGGCGAAAGCTCGCCTGAACGAAGCCGTCAAAAATTATACGCCACCCGCGCCGGAAAAATACCGGGCATTGAACGAGGTGAAGGACAGCATCATTGATTTGCGCGAACGCAAAGCCTCGTATGAAACCATTCGCACAATGCTTCATGCCAACACGGGCATCGAAGTATCGCACCAGACTGTCGCGCGCTATTGCCGCGAGGTGCTGAATGCGGGCAAGTTCAAGAAGCCGCGTCAGCCCAAGACACCAACCGCGCACCTGCCGATCTTCGCGCAACCGGGATTGTCCGTGCCGCCGCGCCCCAGTTATCCAAGAAAACCCGGACCGCGCATCGCGGACTCTAAAAATCTATGAGTTGGTTTCAACGTCCGCGACCAACGCACGTTCCACAGTCGTGTCACGCGCGCTCGTCGTGGACGGCAGTTGGAAAATCGCAGTCGCGTTCGCTTCCGTCCGGCATTGGCGTCGTCGCTCCGGCGCACTGCGGCACTCAGGCCGTGCCGCCGACCGCCTGCCGCTTGCCGCCGCCAACGCCAGACCGAAGCAGGATTAAACACAAAGCTATTTTGCTTTGTCATCATTTGAAAATGTGTCCATCATTCGCACGGGTCAAGTTACAAAATTATGGAATTACGCTTTTTATGTCCGTCATGCGGTCGAAAGCTGAAGGCTGATGAGGAAGCCGCCGGGATGAAAGTTGAGTGTCCTGATTGCGGCACGGAGTTTTGTATTCCTGAGAGCACGGATTCATCTACCCCAAAACAATCAGAACCACCAGTGGAGTTTGCCAGAGATTCCGCTGTTCAGACCCCTAATCTGAATGGAGATTTTAACTGTCCGGTTTGCTGGCTTCGATTTGACGCTGGCGACATTATGCACATTGCAGTGCATGATTCTTTGCGCGGCGACCCGCTGCTTGGCGAAGATGCGCAACAACGGTTTCTCGCAACCCGTTTCAACAACGCAGGTCAAGCGCTTGATGCCATGGGGCTCCCCTCATCAGAGATGGCCTGCCCACACTGCCGAAGAAAATTGCCTCCGAGTTTTCTTGGAATGCCGCACCACATCATTTCGCTAGTGGGCGATCAGAGCGCCGGGAAGTCATACTACTTGAGCGTCCTCACTAAGGTTTTACCGGCAACTTTATTTCGCGAATTCGGAATTGTTTTCCAAGACAGCGACCCGACCGGCAACGCGCCGGTCAATGATATGCGCAAGGCGCTCTTCGGCGCACAATCCCCTGCGCAGGCGAAGCTGGCAAAAACCGTTTTTGAAGGCGCGATGTATGAACGCTTACCCCGTCAAGGGCGCATGGTCGCACTTCCACGCCCGTTCGTTTACACCTTGGCCGCCCAAGAAAAAACCCGCGAGCGGTGCGCTCTGATTTTTTACGACAATGCGGGTGAACATTTTCAACCGGGCGTTAATATCATCGAGCAGCCAGGCGCGCAGCACGTCGCGAGCGCCGCCGGTATCATGTATTTGTTCGACCCCTTCAACAGCCCGGAATTCCGCCGAATTCTGCGCGACACAAAAGACCCGCAGCTAGAAAAACCCGTGGTCGATCAACAAGACATCATTCTTGCCGAGATGCGCGCACGCATACAAATGATTCGTAATTTGCGCACCGGTGAAAATATCAATACACCTGTGGCTTTTATCGTCGGCAAGTGTGATGTGTGGTTGCATTTGCTTAATGGCAAACCCCTTCTCGACCCGGTGCGTGATGGCAAGATCGACATCGGTGCTATCGAAGAAAATTCCGCCCTTGTTCGGGCACTTATGTATCAGCTTTGCCCAGCAGTGGTCGCAAATGCGGAAGCTTTAAGCACCAACGTCCTGTTCTTCGCGGCGAGTTCATTTGGACACACGCCGATCAAAATTGGACCGGGTGAATATGTTCCTGATCCGGCAAAACTTCAGCCCTCTT
>JANYFN010000060.1 GCA_025362675.1 Limisphaerales bacterium
CGTTTCGCCGCGTCGGAAATCTGGAACGGCCACAACAAGCTCGGCCAGGCTGTGGCTTACGAGGCGATGGACACTTGCATGAAGCTCGCCGATAAATTTGGCGTTGGCATGGTCAGCGTGGACAATGCCACGCATTATCTCTGGGGCGGCGGCTACGTCATGGACGCCGCGCTCAAGGGCTACATCGCCTACACGAACTGCACCTCGGCCACGTCCGAAGTCGTGCCGTTCGGCGGCAAGACGCCGACGATGGGCACGAATCCACATTCATGGGCGTTCCCCACGCAGGACGCGATCGGTTTTCCCATCGTGATTGATTGGGCGACTTCGACCATCGCGATGGGCCGCGTGCAAGTGATGAAACGCGAAGGCAAACAACTTGCGCCCGGTTGCGCCGTGGATGCCGAAGGCAATCCGACCACCGATCCGAACAAGGCGGTGGCGTTGCTGCCGTTCGGCGCGCACAAAGGTTACGGCCTTGGTTTGATTGACGAACTTTACGCGGGTTACATCGGCGGTTCGCTGCCGCAGATTCGCGGAACGAAGCTGGGCGGCGAAGGCGAGAAGCGCGGCTCGACGTTTTATTTCCAAGTCATCCATCCCGATGCGATGAAGGGCAACGACTATGTCAAAGGCCGTTCGCAGATCCAGAACGTGAAAGCCATCATCGAAGACGTGCTCGGCCACGGCAACGAGAAGTGCATGCTGCCTGGCCAGCCGGAAGCGCGCTGGGGCGGCTTGTCGAAACAACATAATGGGTTGCTTTTCACGAAAGCGGAGATCGAGGAACTCAATCACCTCGCGCACGAAGTCGGCGAGGCAGCGTGGAATTTAACTGAATTCAAATCGGTGCAGGTTTGAAAATAAAATGAGCGCATCCGGCAATGCCAGACACGCTCACCAACCGAGGAATCCCAGTCCGGCAAAATAATCGTCAAAATTGCCGGACGCGTCAAGTATCGCGGACTATAGTCAGACGACATCCGGCTTGCACATCGTTACGATGTGCCCGTGCGAGAAATTCAAAAATCATCCGTCGGGCGCATTCTTCGCGCCAAGAGGGAAAGCCTCGGAATTTCTCAAGAAGTTTTAGCCGAACGTGCTGAAGTAGATCGTTCGTATGTGAGTATTTTGGAGCGCGGCTTGAAAAGTCCGACCTTGGAAACGCTCGAACGAATCTGCATTGCGCTTGGGACATTGCCCGAACGGATTTTGGAGGAAGCTCGGAAGGAGAAGCGTTAAACCATGTTCAACGCTCACCGGTCTGAAATGTTTGCGACCTACAACAAGGCGCGTGATTACTTCATCCGCAACTGGGGCGAGTTGGTGGAAGTTGAGAAATACACGCACTCGTTGATTAAACAGGTCGTGGTTGAAAATCTTGCCGAAATAAGAAGGGACTACGACGAAGCCAGCTTTTTGCATCCATTTTGGCAGAACTACCCGCCGGAAGAACGCGGGCGTTCGCCTCGCGGAGACCAGTTTCCGTGGATTGAGGTTGGTGAGCATAGTGTGGGTTTCAAACTTGCCCGCCTGATAAGCAACCGCGTTTCAATCCGAGAAATTGGTTTGCCGTCGGGAACAGACCAGCGATTTATTTTACAATCCAAAGAACTTGGCCAGCGATGCAAGATAACAAATCAAGCCATGCTCTTCGTGGATGTAAAATCAGTTGGACCGAGGGATGATGCCGACCATACAGTTTTGTCAACGTATCAGGTTTCTGGCGATGGAATTTGGAAATCACCAAAAACCGGAGTCAAAAATTCGGTGATGACGGCGCGCGGAAGTGTGGCCTCGCACGCTTTTCATTGCGCTCTCCCGCCGATTTATGTTTTGAGCGATTTCACTATCGCGCCAACAGTGAGCGTTTTCATCAAGCCTGTTTATCGGATGCTCGCACTGGATGGTAAAAATCAAACCGGCCAACCGTTACAGAGAATTACCATCGTCACATTGCCGAACGGATTGCTGCTTTCTGAAAAGCCCGGCTACCTGAAAAAATACCCGGAGCTTTTTTATCCGGGCAAAGACGACAAATCAAAAGCGGCGACCAAATTGCGCGCACGAGTCAGCTTTGAAATTTTAAGGAAGATTGAACCTTGGCGTGTTGAAACAATTCCTCTGGCCTGAAATCCGTTTTAATGAGAACGGAACTCGCGTCCTCAATGTTTTTTTTCGCAATGTCCAAATAGCGTTTCTCTTTTTCAATTCCGATAAATTGCCGTCCCATCTGAATCGCTGCAATCGCGGTTGTCCCGCTGCCGAGGAAGGGATCAAGCACAATACTGTCTTTTTCAGAAAAGAGCTTGATGATGCGCTTTGCGAGCATCATTGGAAACTTTGCCGGATGATCGTCGTTTCTCTGAACGCTGCGAATTTGCCAAACGCCACGGCTTCCCCATTCAGACCATTCGGAGTCCGTCAATCGATGCCGGTCAACAACGGTTTCACCCGGCTTCCAAAAAACATACAGGTCTTCAAACTCGCTCACGGCGCGATACGATGAAGAGTGCCACTGGCTGTTGGCCCATGTGGGGTCTTTCATCCAGATGCGGTGGTCGTAAAGATAAAGCCCGGAAGCCAGACAGAACTCTTCCAAAAATCCGCCAACGACTTTGACCCGTGTTTGGTCATTATATTTGCCGCCGCGAATGTTATTTCCATTCAGCCGTCGGTCAACCGTTTGCTCGCTGCAACCGAGATGGGCCGCGAGTTCGTAACGGCTTAAATTTGGAAATTTCGACTTGGCCTCCAACACCTGTTCCTTGGAAATTGGAGAACGATGCAGCCG
>JANYFN010000087.1 GCA_025362675.1 Limisphaerales bacterium
TGACGCCGAATTTTTTCGCCGCGCGGTTTGCCGCGATCACGATGCCATCGCCGCGCCGCCCGCCGCCGACCCACACGGCGCGGCCTTCCAATTTTTTATCAAGCGCGATCTCGCAGCTCGCAAAAAAACTGTCGCCATCCACGTGGAGAATCCGGTTCATTTATTTTTTGTAGGAGCCGACGTGAGGAGGCTTATTATTTACGATTGACGATATACGATTGACGCGCGGCATCGAAATACGGACGCGCTCATAAATCGCAAATCTAAAATCACAAATCAGTCAGAGCCTCCTCACGTCGGCTCCTACAGCTTTAAACTGTCTTCCGTCATTGCGCCATGTTGAGTTGCTCACAATGCGGGAAGAAGTTTGCTGGAAGCGGTGGGACAACGGCTGTCCAAGAAGAAAAAAACGGCGCGGAAGAATCCGCGCCGCTTGACTCGCAAATTTTTTGGAAAAATCACGCCGCCAGCAACGCGCGGCAAGCGGCGTCGAGCTTCTTCAAGTTCCCTTTGGACTTCGCTTCGAGATAGCAGCGGAACAATGGCTCGGTGCCGCTCGCGCGGAAGGCCACCCATTCATTGTTCGGCAGGAGAAATTTGTAGCCGTCGGTGGTGATGAACTTTTCCACCGCGAACGCGCCGATGTGTTTCAATCCGCCGCCGAGCTTCGCCATGATGGCGGCTTTGCTTGCTGGTTGAATGGGGATGTTGATGCGGTCGCTGTAAAATTCGCCGGTCTTTTTGGAAAGCTCTTTGAGAATCTGACCAAGGGATTTTTTCTCGGTCGCAACGAGTTCGGCCATCAGCAAGCAAGCGAGGATACCGTCTTTTTCGGGAACGTGGCCTTTCACGCTCAAGCCGCCGGATTCTTCGCCACCGACGATGATCGGTTCGCTCTCCATCAGCGCGCCGATGTATTTGAAGCCCACGGGCGTTTCATAAACTTTCACGCCAAGCAATTTTGCCACGGCGTCCACCTGATGACTCGTCGGCACGGTGCGAACGACCGCACCGGTCCAGCCGCGATTTTTTTTCAGATGATACAGCGTGAGGGCGAGAATCTGGTTCGGTGTGAGCCACGTTCCGTCTTTGTCCACAATGCCAAAACGATCTGCATCGCCGTCCACGCCGAGGCCGAGCTGCGCTTTGCCGCTTCGAATTAATTTGCTGACGCCTTCCATGCCGTGAGCGTTCGGTTCGGGATGAATGCCGCCGAAGAGCGGATTATTCTCGTCGTGAAAGCGTGTGATTTTTGCGCCGCAATTCTCCAGCAACGTGTCGAGATAGCCGCGTCCCGTGCCATACATCAGTTCGACGGCGATTTTCATCTTCGCCTTTTTGATGACGTCGAACTTGATGAATTTTTTCAGGCAGCGAAAATATTCCGGCTGCGGGTTAATTTCTTTACAGGTGAACGTGCCGAACGGTGCGGCCTTGAACGTCCAGTTCGCCGCCTGCAGCTTGACGATGTTCGCCTCAATTTGATTCGTCACTTCCGGCGTGGCCGG
Source organism: Limisphaerales bacterium (assembly GCA_025362675.1). GTDB lineage: Bacteria > Verrucomicrobiota > Verrucomicrobiia > Limisphaerales > UBA11358 > UBA11358. Next base: position 1,509 of record JANYFN010000087.1, read on the forward strand.
CGCGCCGTTGTAAGTGGAGAATTTCAATCCCTGATACTCGGCCGGATTGTGGCTCGCCGTCATGTTGATGCCGCCAATGGCTTTTTTGTGGCGAATGGTGTGCGCGATGACCGGCGTGGGCGTGGGGCGATCGCAGAGCAGCGACTTGATGCCATTCGCCGCGAGAACTTCGGCGGCGGTAAGGGAAAATTCTTTACCCAGAAAACGCGCATCGTAGCCGAGGATCATCACGGGCTTGCGACCGGAAATCGGCGAGGCGGGTTTCTTCAGTTCAGCGTTCAAATAATCCGCGATGCCCTGCGTGGCGAGGCGGACGTTATCGAAAGTGAAATCGCGCGCGATGATGTCGCGCCAACCGCTGGTGCCGAATTTGATGGAGGCCATTTTAAGAATTCAGAAGTTAGAAGTCAGAATTCAGAAGTGAAAACCAAGACGCATTTAAGTTCTTCTGGATTCTGGATTCTGGCTCCTGATTTTAACTTTTCCAATCTAACGCTTTTTTCTTAACGGCGTAAATATAGCCGAGAAACAAAATGCCGAGGAAGGAAATCATTGAGCCAAGAATCAAATTGCGCGTCGCGTGTTCGGCTAACATATCGCGATAAACCACGGCCCATGGATACATGAAAACCACTTCGATATCAAACAGGATGAACAGCATCGCGACCAGATAAAATTGCACCGAGAAGCGCCCGGTGTTGGAGCCGATCGGGTCTTTACCGCATTCGTAAGCGGCGTCCTTGGCCTTGCTGGATTTGGCGAACTTACCGAGCAACACCGAGATCAAGAGGGTGCCACCCGCGAAACCAACGGCGGCGGCGAGCAGGAACAAAATCGGGATGTATTGCGCGAGCTGCGAATCTTTCAAATTTTCCATGGCCAAAGTTTAAGAATCGCGCCGGAAAATTTCAATAAGGAAAATTGTGCCACTGCCGCGGCACTTCACCGAATATTCGCGTCCAAAAATTTTACCATCGCCGCCGCGAACGGCGCGCAATCTTTCGGCGTGCGACTCGAAATCAAATTACCATCTACCACCACCGGTTCGTTCACCCAGAGCCCGCCCGCATTTTCCAGATCATCCTTGATCCCGAGTGAACCGGTCACGCGTTTGCCCTTGAGGATTTTCGCCGAAATCGGAATCCACCCGCCATGACAGATGAACGCAACCAGCTTGCCTTGCTCAAAGAATTCGCGCGTGAGCGCCAGCACCTTCGCAGCGCGCCGCAATTTATCCGGCATGAAACCGCCCGGCACGAGCAGCCCACAAAAATCTTTTGAGTGTGCATCCTTTAAAAGTAAATCTGACGCCGCTGGATAGCCGTGTTTGCCCGCGTAAGTTTTGATTTCCGGCGCGGCACATTTCAAGGCGTAGCCAGATTCCTCCAGACGCAGCTTGGGATACCAGAGTTCGAGGTCTTCATAAACATCGTCGAGAAAGGCGAGCACAGTTTTATTTTGCATCGCGGATTGTTTCGCAAAAATCATTGCGCCCACAAGCGCAAAGCAATGGGCGCGCGCCCCGGATCTGAGCTGAATGGTTTTGACCGGTGCGCATAAATTGCGACATGGCGAAACCGCGCCTAGTTGAAAAAACCTAGAAATTCAGAGCAAAAGCGTAGTTCCACGCTTGGCATACGAGTTGCATACATTATTCCAGCGGTAAGTCTGCTCGTAGTCCTACGCAGCTTCTTTTTCCCATCCCGGGGCTGGTTCCTCACCTAAGCCGGGGTCCGTCCGCCGCCGGCGCGCGGCTTTATTTTTCATTAACTCTGCCCGCACATAGATGCGATGGAACGTGCCAAGTTCCTAGCGTATGTTCTACGAAATCCTGGCAATCACCGTTTGACAATTCAACCGTCAGGTCGGATTTTTTTGATCACCTATAAACTTGTGAAAAATGCTTTTTCTCTGCGGTTCGGCGCTGCTTGGCGCAGTTCTCTCATGTGCCTGTTGCTCATCGCCAGCGGACTGTTCACCGCGCGCGGTGAGACGATGTTGCAACTGTTCAATTTGAGTTGGACGGACGTGACCAAAAAAATGCCGGAGATCGCCGAGGCGGGTTACGATGCGCTTTGGCTGCCGCCGCCCGCAAAAGGCAGTAGCGTTTATTCCATCGGCTATGATTTGTATGATCCGTATGATCTCGGCGACTTGAACCAGTCCGGCACCACGGCGACGCACTGGGGCACGAAGACGCAATTGCAGGAGCTTGTGCGCACCGCGCATCGCTTTGGTATCCGGGTCTATTTTGACAACGTGATGAATCATCGCGCGTTCACGGTGCCGGGCTACGACGCCAACACGCCGACGAACTTTTATCCCGGGCTGCGACCGCAGGATTTTCATTTGCAGACTTCGGGAAATTTTTTCCGCAACTGGCCAAGTGTGCAGGATTATAACAATCAATTTGATGTGCAGTATCAATCCCTCGGCGGCTTGATTGATCTGGCGACGGAGCCGGGCAGTGTGAACGGAAATTTTGGTGCGAATTCCGGCAACACCACGTCGAAACCCAACTTCATCCGCCAGCCGGGGCAGAATCAATTTTACATGGACACGAGCCAGCCGGCGATTGATGGCAGTCCGTGGCGGCCGTTCAACGGCACCAACGGCACGCCGGTCAGCGAGGACGTGAATTCCTACACCATTCGGGCGGCGCTCTACACGATGGATCAAACGAAGTGTGATGGTTATCGGCTGGATGCGGTGAAGCACATTCCATCGGCATTTTTCGGCTCGGATGGCGGTGCCGGCACGTTTTCCAGCGAGACTACTTTCAGCGGCTACACCGGAGCGATTCAGGCGATGTATGATTTCGTTCACGGCTACGGCACCAATGTTTTAGGCAATGGCTACAACGAAGCCGATGGCAATCGCAATAGTCTTTTCGACACGGAATCCACGCGCAACGACGCCATGATTTTCGGCGAACATCTCGGCCAGCCGCCGACGTATGATGAATATCTCCGGCGCGGGATGCGGCTGCTAAACTCACCGTTGCGTGACCAGATGAATTCCGCATTGAACGGCAACGCCTCGCTGGCGGGCATGGATTCACGCGACTACACGCCTTACTTCGGCGCCTTCAGTCCTGCGCAAAGTGTGATGTTCGCGCAGAGCCACGATGCGAGCGGCAGTTATGCGGCGCACCGGGAATTGCAGAACGCCTATTACTTCATGCACGAAGGCATGGCGGTGATTTACTCGGATGGCTACAACTATTCCGGCGCGCCAAATTATTTTCCGTCCATCGCCTATGCCAATTTTCTCGGTGAATATAGTGACAACCAGATGCCGGACATCTGCTACCTGCACAATCAACTGGCTCGGGGCGGAACCTGGTCGCGCTGGAGTGATTACAACGTGGTGGCCTTTGAGCGCTATGATTACCGCGAGGGCGGCACGCTGCCGGATCAGGATGTTTGTCTGTTCGTGATGAACGACAAAACCAGTTTTCCCGGCGACATCATGTTCCTTGATAACATTGGCGATGTGTTGCCGGGAGCCTCGCTGCCGCCCGGTGCCAACGGCACGAATCAAGGCTTGGCCGTGCAATTTCCGCCCGGAGCCGTGTTATCTCAACTGGCTACTTCCACGCCGGGCTATGATCGAACCTTTAAGAAAGTCACCGTCCGCGCGGCAACCAATTCAAAGACCACGGCGCAAAACAGTGGTGGCAGCATCGTCTATGTTGGCAATCAGGTGATTCCGGCGAACGGGGGGGGGATTGAAATTCTGGTGCCCAGCGGCGGTTGGGTGATCTATGGTTATCAATGGCCGGAGGCGAGCCGCGCCAATGTTTCCACGAACGCGATTATTTTCAAACAGGGCGGCACTGAAGTCCCGCATGTTACGATCACTCGGAAGGATGGGGTGAATGGTGATACGAATGGTTATAACCCGATTTTCCCGTTCAAGATGCGCGGCAGCGTGGATAGTTTTGGGAACGTCATTGGCGGCGTGCATGTTTCAAATCTTACTTATGCGATTGATATTCCCGTGGTGACCAATGCGAACTTCGACCTCATCGCTCGTAGTGACGCATCATCGGCGAACACCCTGTTGAAACTGGATGGTGGCATTGATTTGAATAGCCAGATGAGACTTGGCCCGACGAATTTCAATGGCACGGCCCCGACTAACTTTCTCGATTTACGCGATAACAAGCCGGGCTATGCCACAGATGTTTTTCTAGGCTATGAACAGACGGCGTTTCAATTCCGAAATAATCCTGAAAAATTCGCCGCCAAGAATACCTTGAGCAACAACATCATTTCGCTCGGTGCCGAGACTTATTACTACACCGTCGGCGGAACTAACTTCATCATTCCCGGTGCGGGCATCGGCCAGACCATCGGCCAGACGGCTGCCTTTGTCTATCACGATCCGGCCGACACCGCGACTGCGACTAATAACTCTAAAACAACGCAGCGCGTGCCGTTCGCTCCCACCAACAGCCAGGCGGCCGACATCTATGTCAAGATTGGCTACGCGAACTATATCAATACCTGCTTCATCTATTACACTACGGATGGAACTAATCCGGAGGGCGAGTTCGGCGTGGGTAAAGGCACGACGCAAGTGGTGCAGGCCTTGTATCTCGCTGCCGACAATCCCACAGCGGCGATTGATTGGTGGAAAGTAACTATCCCGGGGCAACTCACCGGAACCCAGGTGCGTTATAAGTTCGGCGCATTTTACGGTGGCAGCGGCGGCAGTATCTATGCCGGGGCAAACGGTCTGCCAATTCCGGACTCGGAAACTTCCGGGGCCAAACTCTACGGCTTGACGCAAGCGGCGATCACGAATTTTAACCCGACCACCGCCATCGTCTGGCAGCACAACGATTTAAATCCCAGTAACACGAGCATTGGTTTGCAATCCGGCTTTCATATCGTGCGTGCCCGTTCATTCTTGCCACGTACCAATCAATCGTCGTCTTACAACACCTTCCTGCAAACGTTCTATTACGACGGCGCACTACCGACCGGGGTGATTCCGTTTCCTGCGAATGCCTCGACGATTGGCGCAACTGCTTACACCGTCGTCGTCCGGGCCGACAGCACGGTTACCGGGGTGGATTTCAACATTCAAGATAGTGATGCCAATAATGATGATTCCGTTACCGGCAAAGCCAACGGCAATGGCACCAACGTGTTTGTCGCGGCTACGGCGGTGACGCCGGACACGACCCTGAGCGCGCAGTATCCGAATTATCCGCAAGAATTCCGCTTTGTTTACACGAACATTCCTACGAGCGGTAGTGCGACGATCAACGTGCGTCTGAAAGAATTTGCCACGGCCGTTTATTCCAACCGCGTGACAACTCTGTCCACCACCGTCGCCACGCTCGCGCCGGCGCAGATCGTTTCCATCGCCAGCCCCGGAACGAATGGCACGGTGCTGACTTACAGCACTAACATGACTTATCTTTTGCAGGCTTGCTTCACCAGCACTCTTACGGTGAACCGCACGAATTTCAACATTCTCATCAACGGGGTGCTCCAGCCGCAGTCCAATTATTTCTTCCAACCCGTCGGCGGTAACAACGCCTATTGCCCTGGCTACCGGACTATTCAATACAACTGGAATAATCCACCGCTGGGAACCAACGTCATTCAGATCACCTACACCAATGCCCTCGTGCCGATCAGCGATGTGCGCTCGCTTATCATCGCGCCACCGCTGCGGATTTCGGGTCTCGCGAACAACAATCAACAGGTCGTCTGGGATAGTGCGCCGGGCATCAACTATCAGGTGTATGCCACCACTAACCTGCTGGTGCCATTCGCCGCCATCAGTGACCCGATAACTGGCGCGGGTGCCTCGACGTTTTTTTACGATCCGAACCCCGCGCCGCAGAAATTTTATCAGGTAGTGCAACTACCGTGATTTCTTTGGCGGGAGAACATTGAAATGGAAGTGCCGCGTTAACAGTCAAACTAACTCGCGCTTGTTTGCCGAGGGGATGATGGCCAACTTATTTTTATGAACCGCTTTATTTTTAGTCTCCGCCCGTTGGCAATTCTTGTTGTCATCGCGCTCGTGAATTTTAATTGTCGCACCGCCGCCGCGCTCGCGACTTGTTGGCATATTCCCGACAACACGGCGGATCTCGGTTTCAACCTGCGCAATCCCGAGACCGCCATCGGTGCGAACACGACCGTGAAGTTTTACACGGGGGTTTGGAAATGGAACGGCGCGCAGCTCTGCAATCAAACCGGGGGCACGCTGTATTTCAAGACCACGGCGCAAACCCCCTGGAACAGCACGAATTTCTCGTTCTATTCCAATGTGACCGCGAGTGGCGGCACTAATAACCAATACTGGCAGATGGCGTTGCCCGGCGGAACTTTCAGCGCGGGCGATACGGTGCAATACTTTTTCCTGCTCACGTTCGATGGTTTCGGCGGCGTTTCTAACACCTGGCTTTACGGTAACAACGCCGGCAGCACCGCCACCGCTGCATCTAATACGGCGGCGGCAAGTCCGTTCACCTTTACAATCACGAACAGCGCTATTGGCACCCCGGTGCTTACGGTCAACGGCGTCAACGCGGATTACACCACGACGCATGTTTTTGTGAACGAAGTGAACAACGAGGCCGTGCCGCTGACGATGTTGTTCACGCTCAATGGTGGCTCGGTCACGAACGTAGAAATTTTTTCCAATCTTAATCGTCGCGACCGCGCGACGCTGGACGCCAATGGCGACGGCATCGAGGACGGCATTGTTCCACCCGACGGCAGTGTGATTGTTGCGGGCGATGACAATAATTATTACAAGGGTTACACGATGACGAATCTTGGCGGCGGAAATTATTCCTTCACGCTCAATGCGACCAAGACTGGCGCGTATCGGCTTACGGCCCGTTTCAAAATTTTCGGCAGCACGAATTGGAACTGGTATTCCAGTAGCGGACGCCGTGACCATGCCATCGTCGTCACGCCGGCGAAAGCGCGCGACATCTCGCTGTATGAATTGAACGCACTCAACATTGGTGCGCAGGGCACGGGACAAAATGATCGCAGCACATTTACTGATCTCTATAACGGCCCCGGTTCACGCGGCTACGATCCGGTTACGAATCGGTTCAACCTGACCTACGCGCAAAATCTCGGCATCAACTGGCTCTGGTTTCAGCCGGTTCATCCCACGGGTATAGATGGTCGCCAGACAGATCCAAATACCGGACAGCCTTATTCGGTCGGCAGTCCGTATGCGGTAAAAAACTTTTTTCAGATCAATCCGCTGTTGAGCAAGGCCAACACGCGCGATGCGGCGCTAAGTGAATTCACCAATTTCGTGGCGGCGGCGGACGCGGCGGGTGTGAACATCATGCTCGACGAACCATTCAACCACACGGCCTACGATTGCGAACTGGATGCGAGCGGGGTTTATTATTTCAAGACGAACGCCGCACCGACGGACGAGATCAGAAATTCGGAGGCACGGTTTTACTCCCTTGCCGGCGATTATTGCCAGCGTGCATCGAGTGCGGGCAACGTGGCGGTTGCGCCAGATCGCGGCGACTTTGGAAAATTTACCGACACGCACGATGTTTTCTTTGGCCGTTACTCCGCGCTCGTCTGTCAGAACCCGAGTGATAACGGAAATTATTTGAACGAGAGCGACACGTTTGATTATTCGACGAGCACAGGAAGTTTCGACCGCATCACGCAAAATACTTGGCGCTATTTTTCCGACTCCATTTTGTATTGGCTGGACAAAACTGGTTGTCCGCAAGGCACACCCGCAAATCAAACTTACAAAGGCATTGACGGTTTGCGCGCGGATTTTGGCCAAGGTCTGCCGCCGCAATGTTGGGAATACATCATCAACAAAGTCCGCGCCCGCAAATGGGATTTCGTGTTCATGACCGAATCACTCGACGGCGGCGCGGTGACGTATCGCTCAAACCGGCACTTCGATGTGCTAAATGAAAATTTGATCTTTGACCTCCAAACAAATTTACCGTCGCATCCCTTTGTTTCTGCGACTGATTACCGCAGCGCCTTTGAAGCGCGGCGCACGGCTTATGGTCAGGCGCTGATCTTGTTGAATCACGTTTCCCACGACGAACAAAGTTACAGTGATCCGTATCAAGCCCTCATTCGCCACGCCGTCGTCGGCACCATCGACGGTGCGCCGATGGTGTTTTATGGTGAAGAGCTTGGCATCTCGACGACGTTCGGTTTCAATCTTTACGAATCTAATTTCGGGAAAAATATTCCGAACTTCAAGACCTTCAACTCCTTGCAGCCCGTATTTAATCCAGCCAACCGCAACTACGGTTTGGATCAGCTTTGGCCCGTCTATGCGGGCATCAATCAGTCGCGGAATTTCAGCCAGGCGCTGCGCAGTTCCAACCGCTATTTCATTGATCAAATTGGCGGCGGTGGACCTCAGCCTAATATCTATTCGGTGGCGAAATACGAACTGGCCAACGGCGCGCCGAATTTTTATGACGTCGTTTTTGGTTTTGCGAATCTGGACCGAAATAATAATCAGCAGGGAAATTTCAACGTGAACATCACGCAGAACGGTGCGAACCTTTTTGGCATCAAATCCAACCGCGTTTACAACGTGAAAAATATTGCGGCTTATACCGCGATTGATTCCAGCCGGCGGAATCATTTTCTCATCCCGGGCAACATCGCCGGCACCGATCTGCTCAACAATGGCTTATTTATTTTGCTCAAAAAAGTTCCCGCCAGCGATGGGGCTTGGGCGACCGATCCGTTCGAGGCGCAATATTTAAAAGTTTACGATGTCACGCCGCCGCCCGCGCCATCTGCTCCGGTCGTAATCGGCACAACGAATAATTATATTTTCACCAACGCGCTGACGTTTGCCTGGTCGGGCGTAACGGACGTTGAAGGCGGCATTTCGGGTTATCACATTTTGGTTGGCACCGCACCGGGTGGCTCCAATGTTTACAACGCCACCATCGGCGGCACGACGCTAGTGCTGACGAATAATTTTGGCGCGCATCTTTACGCGACCGTCACGGCGGTCAATAACGCGGGCATTGAAAGTTCCGCTGCCACCAGCACAGGAATTTTGTTGCTCAATCCGACGTGGGTTCCGCTGGCGACCATGCCTTTGCCGACCGTATTGAACTGGTCGAGCGTTTCCGGTCTGACGTATCAAGTCTGGTCCACCACGAATTTGCGATCAGCATTCACCCCGTTTAGCAGCGTCGTTGCGGCCACCGCGCCGGTTTTTACTTTTACTAATAATCCCACGAATGCCGCCCGGTTTTTCAAAATCCAGTTGGTCCCATAAGCACTTCGGCGGCTTATATTATCGGCCGTTCTCCGCGAGGAGTCGGTGAACTTGTGGATTAAAAGTTTTCTCTTGTTGCAATTTTTCCAGCGTGAGGTGAAGACGGTAACGCCAGTAAAAATTTGGGATTGCCGGCACGTTGATGCGCTCCGCATCCACGTCCTTGCCGCGCAGTTTTCCATCCATCCCCAGTAAATCTTGCAATTGAAAAATGCTCCACATCGCGGGTGACGCGAGATGCTGGCGAACGACGGCTTGAACAATTTCCGGTGTCGCCTCCTTGGGCGCATCGCCAACTTGCCCCAGTTCGTGGTTGAAAAATTTCTGCGAGAAAGCGCGGTCTTCCGTCCACCAACCGCGAATCGTGCTCATGTCATGCGTGCCGGGCGTGACCACGCTTAAATACGGTGCGTCCGCCGGGCGCGAAAATTCCTGGCCAGGATTTTTCGGCATCCGCTGGATTTCCAAACTCAAGAATCCGAGATCGCGCATCACTTCCGGCACGCAAGTCGGCACGAGGCCGAGATCTTCGCCGCAAATGAGCATGTTGGTGACGCGCTTGAGTGCTGGCAGTTTTTGCATCGCTTCGCGCATCCAGAAATCGTCCTGCCGCCGGAAAAAATAATCCACATACAAATCGCGCAACCTCGCTTGTGTGTCCGGCGCAAGGTTTTTAAATGACGCCGTCTGTTCCATCGCAAATCTAAAATGAAATTTTCCCTCCACTTCGAGCAAAATGACATTGCTGATCAAATCGAACAGCCCGATCTTAAGTTTCAGGTTGGGTTCGGTTTGCTTGAGTTTGGCAAAATGATTTTCCACCTGTCGTTGCGTGGCAAATTCCGGCTGGAGCGAATATTGGTCGTTGCCGGTGGCCGTCAAAAATTTCTGCCGGACATGATCGGCTTCGTTGCCGAAAAATTCTCGCAGCACACCATCGGTGATGAACGGTTTGGTGAAGCGTATGTGATCAAAAGGAATTCCGTGCGCGGCAAATTCATTTTCTGCCACCGCGATGGCGGGCACGAAGTAACCAAGGATGCCTTCAACTGCGTGCGCCGGACTGCTCCAGATGCGGAAGAAACCGAGAATGTGATCAATGCGAAACGCGTCGAAATAATTCCCCATCTGGGCGAACCGACGCTTCCACCACGCAAAGCCATCGGCAGCCATGCGCGGCCAATCGTAAGTCGGGAAACCCCAGTTCTGACCCTTCGCGGCAAATGGATCCGGCGGCGCACCCGCCTGCATTTCCAGGCGGTAAAGCTCCGGCGCTTGCCACGTGTCCGCGCCGTGGCGAAATACGCCAATGGCGATGTCGCCTTTCACCACGAGACCGGCAGCGTGCGCGTGCGCCGTGGCTTCCTTGAGTTGCAGATGTAAATGGAACTGGACGAAATAATGAAATGCGATGTCATCGTTACCCTTCGCGAGCATGGTAATTTTCGGCGCGTCAAACGTTTTATGCTCTGGCCATTGGCTGAAATCAGCAGTGCCGAACTTATCTCGCAAAAAGCAGAAGGCGGCGTAGGGTTCCAGCCAGTGCCTATTTTCTGTAAAAAACTTTTTGTATTCCTGGGTGCGAAACGCAGCCGCCTTTTGAAGCGGAAAAATTTTCCGCAGAAATTCCAGCTTCAGTTTCATCACCGCCTCGTAATCCAAGGTCTTGAGTTTATTAAGTTTTTGTCGCGTGGCTGCCAGCGGCTTGAGCAGTTTTTTATTTTTTGCCTCCGTCAACGCGTCGAGGTTCAAGTAAATCGGATGCAGCGCGAAGGCCGAGATCGCGGCATAAGGATACGAATCTTTCCAAGTGCCCGTCGCACTGGTGTCGTTGACGGGCAGTAGTTGGATCAATTTCAGACCGACTTGTTTACCCCAATCGGCGAGCGGCTTCAGGTCGAGAAATTCGCCCACGCCAAAACCATGCTCGCTGCGCAAACTGAAAACTGGAACGGCCACGCCGGCGCCGCGCCAGGTATCATCCGGCAAACGCACGAAACCGTCGTTGACGAGCGTGTGCTTGTCGCGGCGTATTTCATCTTGCAGCAGGCGATCCGCACCAGATTCAAAAACGACGAACGTTTTTTTTGCGACATCATAGACGCCGTATTTGTAGGTCAACGGAAACGTCTGGCCGCGCAGATCCAGTTGAATGGATAAAAAATTTTCCGCGCGTTTGCGGGCAAGCAGTAACGGTTTTTCAGTGCTCCAATTTCCGAGCGCCGCGCCTTGGCCGATTAGGCAGAGCGTCTGATTTTTCTGAAGCAACGGGGCTTCAACGCGAAAAGTGTGCGTCGGATTTTTGGGTGTGATGGGTTTGACCGGAGTGAAGTTTTCCGCGAATAGAACTTTTTTGAATGGCTCGGTGTGAAAAACGTTGGCCGGAAATCCAGCGTTATTCCAGGAGTCAATCACGAGTAATTCGGAGCCAGTGAAATTTTTCGGAAGCAAGGCGCGGTCGCGTCCCCAGTCAGTCGATCGCGATACGCCGTCGGTAAAAACATACGAATAGGCGAACGGTATCTCCGCCGCTTTTGCGGCCAGCGGGATGGAGACCTGCCAGTGTTCCCGGTCGAGAAATTGGAGCGGCACCGGATGGCCGGGCAGGGGATGCTCGCCGATGATGGCAAGCGACTGGCCGGGCCGGGTATGAAAACGCAAACGAAAAGTCAGATTCACCCGCGCTTTTTAACAGTTTTGGCCCGTTGGTGCAAACCCGCACAATAATGCCAAAGCGTCCATTCGCCTGAGAGTTTTGACTTGGTTGATGCCAATGACCGGTTAAACTTAATGCTTTATTGCAATGCCAAATACGCAGCATGCCATCGAACTTTTGCGCTTCAACACTTGCGGCAGTGTTGATGACGGCAAGTCCACACTCATCGGCCGTTTGCTTTACGATTCCAAGTCGCTGATGGAAGATCAGGTGGAGGCGCTGGAAAAATCCGCTGCCATCACCGGCGGCGGCATGATCAATCTCGCCAATCTTACCGACGGCCTGCGCGCCGAACGCGAGCAAGGCATTACGATTGATGTGGCGTATCGCTACTTCGCGACACCGAAACGGAAATTCATCGTCGCCGACACGCCGGGTCATGTGCAATACACGCGCAACATGGTCACGGGCGCGAGCACGGCGAATCTTTCCATCGTGCTGGTGGATGCGCGGCAAGGCGTTATCGAGCAGACGCGGCGTCATACTTACATCGCGGCGTTGCTGGGGATTCCGCATCTCGTCATCGCGATCAATAAAATGGATCTGGTGGATTGGAAGCAGGAACGCTTTCAGGAAATTCGCGACGAGATCGAAGATTTTCTGCCGAAGCTCGATGCGTTTCGCGATGTGAAATTTATTCCCATCAGCGCGCTCAATGGCGACAACGTGGTGGACGCTTCCAAATTCACGCCGTGGTATGAAGGTCCGACGTTGCTGGCGCATTTGGAGACGGTGCACATCGCGAGCGATTGGAATCTGGGGACATTCCGTTTTCCCGTGCAATGGGTCAATCGTCCGAACGATCCCACGGATAAAGCGCTGCATGATTTTCGCGGCTTGAGCGGTCAGATCGCCAGCGGCATCGTGCGCAAAGGTCAGCAAGTCGTGGTGCTGCCCGTCGGCATCAAGACGACGGTCAAGGAGGTGTGGACTTACGGCAATTCTTCCTCCGAAGCGTTTTGTCCGCAATCCGTCACGCTCTGTCTGGAACACGATATTGATGTGAGTCGGGGCGACATGATTGTCGGGCTCGAAGGCTTGCCGGGTCGTAGCGCAGATTTCCAAGCGCGTGTTTGTTGGATGCACCTGCGTCCGTTGCAAGCTGGGAAAAAATATTTTCTCAAGCACACGACGCAGACGGTGCAAGCGGTGGTGACGCAGCTTGAAAGCAAAATCAATTTCGACACGCTAGAATTGGAACCCGCGCCCGCAGCGTTGGCGATTAATGACATTGGCTATATCCGCATCAAAACGGCGAAACCGCTGGTGTATGATGGTTATGCTGCAAACCGTTTGACCGGCTCGTTCATTTTGATTGAGCAAGGCACGAACGCAACGGTGGCCGCGGGCATGTTAGCCGCGCCGACGGAAGCGGTGAAGCCGGAGTATTCCGACTTCGCGATTTAATTATCGTAGCGCCAAAAATCCCACGAGCGTGCAGGCGATGGCAATGAAGGCGGCGACGAGCGATTCGCCGGCGACGAGACCAGACGCGATCGGAATCGCATACGTGTCGGCATTTTTTTGATTCCATTTTTGCCACGCGGTGACGATGAGCGCGCCGATGAGAAACGAGAGCGCGTTTTGAAATGGGATCACCCACGCGAGGCCCAGCCCCATCGCGGACGGCAAATAAGATTTAGCTTTCGGCCAGAGAAATTCCAGCACTGGTAAAATAATCCCCACGAGCGCGCCGACCACGATGGCGATGAGTGCGGTGTGCGGTAAATGATCAATGCCTTGCGTGAGGAGGTCCGCGGTGGCTTTCCACATGTTGGTCGCCGGCGGATTGAAGGCTTCGAGTGCTTTTTTGTCCGGCACCATCAGATACCACGCGGGCACGATGGCGATGACGCCGAAGAACACGCCGAAAAATTGCGCAAGAAACTGGCGACGCGGATTCGCCCCGAGCAAGTAACCGCTTTTCAAGTCAGTGAGCAAATCGGCGGACGCATTCGCCGCTGCCGCCGTGGTGCCCGCGGCCATGAGGTTGACGGTGGCAATGCCTTTCGCGCCGGGCAGCACCGCATAAAGTAGTTGTGTGACCTTGCCCATCGCGCCGACGGGGCCGGTGTCGGTATCGCCCGTCACGCGACAGCAGACGAGGCACAGCACGAATGACAATGCCACGGAAAGCAGGCCCAGCCACACGGCGATGTGAAACGCGAAGTATTGCACGATGACTAGTCCGATGGTGATCGGAACGAGGCCGATGAACAGCCACGAGTTCGGCACCTCAACGGCAGCGGCAGCGGAATCTACCGCGCTGCGTTCTTCTTTTTTAAAAATAAAAAATGAGCGTGCCACCGTGCGCCAGTTCAGCGCGACTTGCGTGAGGCTGGCGAAAACCATGAGCGCCGTGCCGCCCCATAATGCCCAGCGCGTGGGATTAAAATTGCCTTCGGGACTGACCTTGAACGACGGCATCCAACCCGCGACGCCCGCGTTCGCCGCATCCAGCGCGAGCAGATGTGGCGCGACGACGTAGTAAAGCAGCGCCGAGCCGGCGAACACCGAGAGCGACACGCGCAGCCCGGTGATCATGCCCGCGCCGATGAGCATCACGCTCGGTTCAAAGGCGAGGCCAACCATTTGTCCGCGCGTGAGCGGATTCAAAAAACCCATAAAGTCCCAAGTGTCCGGCAAATAAAGTTTTCCAGAAAGTGATTCCAGCCAATGTGGTAGCCGGTTTTTTAATTTCAGCTGCTCCACCAGCAGAGCGTAATTATGCAAAACCCCTACCAGCGCGCCAGCGCCGAGCGCGATGAGGAGCGAGTAAGCCTGCTTCAGCGATTCGCCGCTTTTCGAGTAAAGGCTGAGCAACGTTTCCGCCGTGGCGATGCCGGACGGAAATCGCAATTGCTCATGGTTGATCATCTGTCGTTTCATCGGGATCGCCAAAAAAACGCCAAGCAACGCGGTGAAAAAAACAAATCCCGCTGCCACTGGCCACGGTTGCTGCACGCCGGTGATGAGCAGTAGCGCGCCGAGCGCGGTGCCCATCGTTGCGCCGGTCGAGGAGCCGGCGGCGGTGGCGGTGGACTGCATGCAGTTATTTTCGAGCACGCTCATCCGCGAGATTCGCCCGCCGAGCAGTCGGCAAATCGTATTCCAGACGACGAACGAAATGACGCACGCGGTGATGGAGACGCCGAAGCTCCAGCCAATTTTTAAAGTGGTGTAGAGATTTGAGACCGCCATGAACATTCCCAGAATGCCGCCCATGATGACCGCGCGCACGGTGAGTTGCCGCTGCGAATCGCCCCGATAACATTGCTCAAACCATTGGCGGTCCTTTTCCTCCGGCGTGCCCTGAAAGCCTGCCAATGGAAGTTCGTATTCCGCGTCGTTTTTATTGTTCATCAAGTTCCTTGCCTTAATTTGGCAGCAAAACAACAGACTTCGCTTTGCGGCGCAAGTTATTACTGAAACTTCAATCGGATATGCGCGCCGCCAGACCTTTTCGCTCGTGAATTTTGCACTTAAAAGAAAACTCCCGGCTAACCTGACTGGAATCGTAAATTACGTCGTAAAAAATTACACTTTAGTTTGGTTTTTAAGGCTATTTGTCAACTTATCGGCACGCTTTAAAAGTTCTAAGTTGTTGTATTTTAGAACTATAAATAACAAATTAGCTTAGTGTCTATTTAATTGGCATTTATACTGCTATACACCTCTCGTTCGTTAAAACATTAATTCAAAGTAATATAAATATGAAAAATTCCCTCTTAAAAATCGCCAGTGTCGCCACCGTTGCGTTTGCCTTGGCACAATCTCTCCAAGCCAATCCCATCACCGGAACCATCGGATTTACCGGTCGTGTTGTTTTGGACACGGACTCCGCCGCCACGGCCACGCAAGTATCTTCTTGGGTTAATCCCACAGTCAATGGCACGTCCGGTTCGTTCACCAGCGTAGCCAACGGCACGGCAGCCACCATCACGCAGCCGTGGTCATTCAATACCGGATTGATGACTAGTTTCTGGAGCGCGGGCGGATTCACCTTTGACCTCGCTGGTTCCTCAATCACCAGCCAAGGTGGTAACCCCGGCACTACGGCTTACTTAAACGTATCAGGTTACGGCCTGGTTTCTGGTAACGGTTATGAAGCGACCACGATGATTTGGAACTTCAGCTCGCAAGATCCGAAAATCGCTGGTGTGAATGACAACGCGGATTCGTTCACCTTCTCGGCCTCGAACATTGCGGTTCCGGATGGTGCCTCCACCATTGCGTTGCTCGGTTTCGCGCTCACCGGCGCGAGCATGCTTCGTAAAAAGTTCGTCGCCTAATTTTCAGTGCCAGCCCTAAAATCGGCAAGGCCGGGGATTTTTCCCCGGCCTTGTTTTTTGTCCTGACGAAATTTTTCGCTATCGGTTAAAACTCAATCACCTCGTTGAGCTTGCCGCATTGGGCGCAGCGTGAACGCTCCACATCCGCGTCATCGGTGTAAACGAGATTGCACTTCGGGCAGCGAAAAATCCGGTCAGCGGAATGCGTCGGGCGAAAACGACGGCGGCGCAATTCCGAAAAAATCCCGACGACGATTAATCCGCCCAGCCCAGCGGTGACGTATAAAATGAGCAGCGCGGAAGAATTCATTTTTTGTCCCAGAGCCGTCGGCCGCCGATGATGGCATTTTCATTTTTTCCCAACTCGACATCGGGTGGAAAAGTTTTCAGCAGCCGTGCATTGCCGCCACCGAGCACGACGTAATCTGCCAGCAGCGCATTTTTTAACAAGCCGATCACTTCCTCGACATTTTTCACCCACTTTTTTTTGCCGGAACGTTCGAGGCCGGCGGTGCCGAGATATTCTTCATAGCTGCGAGCTTTTTTGTAAGGCAGATGCGCGAGTTCGAGCGGCAGGACGTCGTTGTCGATCGCGAGTGCCGAACCGAGGCCGGTGCCGAGACCGAGGAACAGGCAGCGGCCGCCGCGATGGCCGCCCAGCGCCTGCATCGCCGCGTCATTCATGACTTTTACCGGTTTTCCAAATGCTCTTTGAAAATCAAATTTGAGCCAGCCGCCACCCAGATTATGCGGCTCACGCGTGGGCCGAGCATTGATGACTGGTCCGGGAAAGCCAATGGAGATCACATCGAACTGCCATTTCGCAGTGACGCGTTTCACCGCGTCCACCATCTGCGCTGCGGCCATCGTGGGGCCGGACTCTACCTTGACCGTGGGGCCCGCACCGGTGGCGTTGATTTTCAAATGCGTGCCGCCGATATCGATGACGAGGATTTTTTTGGGTGAGGATTTAGATTTCATCGCGTGAATTTTATTTTGTTTTCGGGTGCATTGGTGCTGGCAACCGGCTCGGTATGCCATTTGAAAAGCATTTCGCCAAACATCAACTCACCCGCCGGGGCGAACTGCGCCGCATTCGCGATTTGCAATGCCAGTTGATCGGGCTTGATAACGTCGGCGTAACCGCAGGAATCCAGCAGCACGGTGGAGACGACCGTGCCATCCGGGGCCACGAGAAGTTGCACGCGGCTGGGGGCGATGACGTCGTTCATCGCCAAGGTGGGCGGGTTGATCGGCGTCAGTAATTTTCTTTGTGCCAGGGCGCCGCCGATTTGCAGCGATGAGTTCGTTGGAAAAAAAACTTCCACCGCGACGTTCGGAACCTCCAGCTCCGGTTCAGATTTAAAATTGAGAGGCGTGCCGGCGTCGGCGTTGGTTTGCAAATAATCCTTGAGCACCGCGCCCAGGTTTTTTGGATCCAGCAATAGCCAGTGCGGCGGCTCGTGCCAGCGAAAATCGGGGGCGTTCGGCGTCGGGATGACCGTCCAGATTTTTGCGGAAAAGTCGTGTGCGTGCGGTAGCGCGAATAGTGTCGGATTGCTCAGCGCGATAATCTCATCAGAGCCAGCCGTAAGTTTGAAACGCGGAGCATTGGTCACCGCGAGCGGAACATTTTGTTTTTTGGTGCCGAAAAAATAGATCAGGAGCAATTGTCCGATGAAAAATACCGCCGCAAAAAAAATGATGCGCCGACCAATGTGTTTCGATTCCGCGGGGAGAGCGGCAACCTCATTCCCCAGATGCTTGGCGGCGGTTTCGATCATGGTTTCCCGTTTGCTTCCGGCCCGCCCGGCAGCGTGGCGAGGAGGATGTTCGTGATGCCGATCCGGTTGGTGCTGCCGGTCAACGGCCCGCGGGCGAGGAGCGCGAGGTGCGTGAGCTGTTCGTAGGAGACGGACTTGTCGGCGTGGATCACGAGCGTCAGCGGCTCGGCAGAATTTTTGACGGCGGCCGCGAGGCTGGTTTTCAAAACGGTTTCGGTGACGAGCTCATTTTCAAAAAAAAGCCGCCCCTGACTGTCCACGGCCACCGCGACCGTCGGCCGGTCGGTGCCGGGAAGGTTATCCGCTGTTGGTGGGAGCAGTGGAATGCCAGGCACGGGCATCAGCGCGCCGAGCAATAGGAACATCATCATGACAAAAAAAACCGCGGCAAATGGGGCCACGTCAAAGTGGCTGCGGATAATTTTAGCGTTACGCGGAAATTTCATTTCCCGTTTCCATTTTCGGTCACGATGTTGACGATTTCAGCGGCGGCGCGTTCCATATCGAGCACAATTTTATTCACCCGGCTGACGAGATAATTGTAGGCCGCATGGGCGGGGATCGCCACGGCGATGCCGGCGGCCGCGCAGATCAATGATTGCCAAACGCCATGTGACAGCAGCTCGATGTGCGCGTATAAACCTTTTGCTTCAATCTGATTGAATACCGAAATGAAGCCGACAATTGTTCCGAACAAACCGAGCAGGGGCGCGATTTGCGCAATGGTGGCAAGCAGATTTAACTTTTCTTCCAAGCGCGGAACTTCCGTGAGACCGGCTTCTTCGACTGCTTCGCGCACCCGTTCGCGGCCATGATCGCGTTGCAGAATGGCGGCTTTCACGAGCCGCGCCACGGGGCCAGGCGTGGCGTCGCAAATGGAAATCGCCTCCACCACGTTGCCGCGTTTGACGACGGTGCGCACGCCGTTCAGAAATTCGGTGGAGTTAATCTGCGAGCGGTGACAGAACAGCGCGCGTTCCACAAACACGGCGGCGGCGATGGCGGCGGCGGCTAGAATCAGCCAGATCACCGGCCCGCCATTTTCAATAAACGTAGGCATGGGATAATTAAAGGCGTTTGGGCGCGAAGTTCAAAGCGCAAAAATCAATGAAACCAACAAGACACCAAGAGCACGAAGTCCTAACTTTATTTTTTTGCTTGGTGTCCTTGGTATCTTGGTGGTTAAACTTCGTAATGGAAAATCTCGACCAACTGCGCGAACTCTTTCGGATGCAAAAGGCCCTCAACGAACGCATCGGCGTCAAAACCGACGGTATGAGCGAGGAAGAAAAAACCAAGTGGCTGCTCAATTACACGCGCGCCATGCAGCAGGAGATGGCCGAGCTCACCGACAGCGTCCCGTGGAAATGGTGGGCCAAATATCAGAAGTTCGACGAGCAAAACGCGCGGGTCGAAGTTGTGGATTTATTTCATTTTCTCATCAGCATGGCGCAAGTGCTCGGCATGAGCGCGGACGATGTCTTTGCGGCTTACGTAAAAAAGAACGCTGTGAATTTCCAGCGTCAAGACTCCGGCTATGTGAAAAAGGACGAGAATGATTCCAAGCACATTTAAGCGGGCCAAAATTGGTTAGGCAGGTGAAGGCACAAAGGGGCTTTTCCCAATGGCGTTGGCGTTACTTCAGCGGGCTTGCACGAGCACGCGGAAGGCGCGGCCGAGATGTTCGGGATGGGTGAGGGTCTGGAATTGGCGCACTTGCTTGGCGGCGAGCGGGGTGAATTTATTTTGTTTCACGGCTGCTGAAAAAATGCGCGTGAGGAATTGCGGTTGGGTGCAAAAACTTTCCGTCGCCAGCCCGGCGGCTTCACCGGCTTTTTGGATCGCAGAAAAATTGACATGCGCGGTCAAATCCTGCTCCCCTGGTTGTGCCAAGAGGTCGTCACTGACGCGGTGTTCATGATAGGCACGGAGCGTGCCGCGCGTGCGGGCAGGAGAAAATTGTTCATCAGCCGTGAAGCCGTAGTCAATGGCGAGCAGTTTGCCGTGCGTCAAAATTGTCGCCGCCGCGCACCACCAGTTTTCAGCCGCCGGACATATTTCAATCGTGTAACCATTCGGCAAAACAGCTTCCAATTCTGAATTCTGAATTCTGAATTCTGAATTCTCCAACCGCGCCCAGCCGAATTTTTCGCCGTCGAGCGTGACGCCCCATTCGAACCATTTTTTCTGATTTGCATTCCAGCCGAGGCGATGAACGGGAAAGGCGTCCAGGAGTTCGTTGCTGAAACAAATTCCGATGCGTGATGCCTGATGCCTGATGCGTGAAAACTCTTCGAGGCTGACGAACCACTGGACATTTAAAAATTCCTTGAGAGTTTCGCGCTGCCATTGCTGGCGCGTGGCGGAGGGTTCGACGAGGCTGTATTCGATGTCGGCGAACAGAGCTGGGCGATGTTCGCGGAGCCAGCGCAAAATGTCGGCGGCCAGTTTGCCATCGTGGGCACCGGCTTCAAGGATGATGAGCTTATCACCCTTTTTTTGGCTTAAGTTTTCCAGCCACTCGCCGAATTGAAAGGCGAGAAGTTGTCCGAAAAGTTCGCCCGTGCTGACGCTGGTGATGAAGTCACCGTGGCGACCAACCGTGTGTTTATTGGACTCGTAGTAGCCGGTTTCAGGACAGTAAAGTGCGAGTTCCATGAAGCGGGCAAAGGGTAAGACGCCGTTTTTTTGGATTTCGGCGCGAATGGCGGTTTCCGGCATTTTCATTGCTTGCAGGCAGGCATGGCTTTGTTTAGTGTCGCGTCAACCGACAAATTATATGGCTAAAATTGATGCGTTTTTCAATCTGATGTTCGAGCAGAAGGCGTCTGACCTTCACATGGCTTCGGGCAATCCGCCGATGTTGCGAATCAACGGCGAGTTGAGTCGCATCGATTTTCCACCGCTCGAAAGCGACGCGCTCAAGGCGATGCTCTACGAAATCGCGCCGGACTACAAAATCAAAGTGTTCGAGGAAACGGGCGACGTGGACTTCGGCTACGAGATCCCGAACATCTCGCGCTTCCGTGTCAATTTCTTCAATCAAAAAAACGGCGTGAGCGCGGTGTTCCGTCAGATTCCCAGCCGCGTGCTTTCCTTTGAGGATTTTGAAAAACTGGAATCGCCATTGCCGCCCGTCTTCAAAAAATTTGCGATGCTTCATCGCGGGCTCGTGGTCGTCACCGGCCCGACCGGTTCCGGCAAATCCACCACGCTCGCGGCGATCGTGGATTACGCGAACCGCAACCGCAAAGACCACATCATCACGGTGGAAGATCCGATTGAATTTGTCCACGAAAGCAAAAATTGTCTCGTGAACCATCGCGAAGTCGGCGTGCATACGAAGTCGTTTGCATCGGCCTTGCGCGGTGCGTTGCGCGAAGACCCGGACATCATTCTCGTAGGCGAAATGCGCGATCTGGAAACCATCGAACTCGCGATCACGGCGGCGGCGACGGGCCATTTAGTGTTTGGCACGCTGCACACGCAGAGCGCGGCCAAGACGGTGGATCGTATCATCGACGTTTTCCCCGCCGACCAGCAAAACAAAATTCGCCAGACGCTTTCGGAAGCGTTGAAAGGAATTGTGGCGCAGTCGTTGTTCAAACGGTGCGACAAGAAAGGTCGCGTCGCCGCCTTTGAAGTTTTGGTGTTCAACACGGCCGTCGCCAACCTCGTGCGCGAAGGCAAGACGCACCAGATCCAAGGTATGATCCAAGTTGGTAAACGCTTCGGCAACCAGCAGTTGGACGATCATATTTTGGAGCACGTCCGCATGAAGCGGATCAAGCCCGAGGACGCCTACGACAAGGCGCTCGACAAGAAAAAATTCCGTCCGTTGCTGGCGAATCCGCCAGACGACGACGACGCCCTTTGATTTATGCGCAGACCGGAACTTGACCAAATTCTCTCCACCATGCTGGCGTCACAGCCAGAAGTTTCGGATCTGTTATTCACCAGCGACCGGCCCGCGCAGGTCGAATCCTACGGCGAACTCCAGCCGGTGGCGCTCGATCCGCCGATTGAAAAACTTACGCCTTTTCAGAACGAAACCATCGCGCTGAACATCGTCGGTGACAATGTCTGGCTGCTCGATGACCTGATCCGCCACGGTTCGTGCGACGGTTCATATTCACTGACCGACAAAGCGCGTTTCCGCGTAAATGTTTTTTCGCAGCGCGGAAATTATTCCATCGTGATGCGCCAGTTGAGCACCGTCATTCCGACGCTCGACAGCATGAATTTCCCGGACATCCTGAAAAAAATCCCGAAGGAAAAAACCGGGTTGGTGCTCGTCACCGGCGCGACCGGTTCCGGCAAATCCACCACGCTCGCGGCCGTGCTAAACGAGATCAACCGCACTAAAGCCTGCCACATTGTTACGCTGGAAGATCCGGTAGAGTTTCTGCACAGCCACCAGAAGGCGACGTTCAACCAGCGCGAACTCGGCATTGATTACGATTCCTACGCCAACGGTCTGCGCGCGGCGTTGCGGCAAGCGCCGAAGGTGATTCTCGTCGGCGAAATGCGCGATCGCGATACGGTGAAAATCGCGTTGAGCGCGGCGGAAACGGGCCATTTAGTTTTAAGCACATTGCACACTGTCAACGCCGGTGAAACTGTCAATCGCATCCTCGGCATGTTCGAGGCCGAGGAACAGGAGCAGGTGCGCGACCGGCTTTCCGATTGTTTACGCTGGGTCGTGAGCCAGCGGCTCGCGCCGAAGATTGGCGGCGGACGGCACGCGTTGCTCGAAATCATGGGTTCCAATTTGCGCATCCAAGAGACGATTCGTTTGGGCGAGAGCGAAGGGAAAACCTTTTACGAAATCATCGAATCCAGTTTCACCTTCGGCTGGCGGAATTTTGATCAAGCGTGCATCGCGGCCTACGAAGCTGGCACGATCACCGAAGAGACGGCGCTGCTTTACTGCACGAAGCGCAGCGTGGTTTCTCGCGCGATTGATAATGTCAAAAAAGCTCGCGGTGAAGTCACGTCCGACATGGCCGGCTTGCGTATGAAAGCCGTTCAGACGCGTTCCGGCGACACCATTATCCAGCGCCGCAACGCGCCCCCACCGGTCATAAAATTAAAATGAGCGCCAACATAGAATTTCTCAGTGCCACCGATAAGCCGGCTTTGCTGGCTTTCTCCACGCCCGAATGGTTGGACACGACCAAGACCGCCTTGCAGGAGCTGGGCTACAAGGTTCACACCGCCGCGACGCACAGCGATTTTAACGTGCGTTTCAGCCAAGTGCGCTATCAGATGGTCATCGTCGAGGAATTATTTGGCGCAAACGTGCCGGCAGAAAATCTCACCCTCAAATCATTGCAGCAAATGAGCATGAGCCAGCGTCGTCATGCGACGGTGCTGCTCATCGGCACCGGTTTCCAGACCTTTGCGCCGATGGAGGCGTTTCAGAATAGCGTTCATGCTGTCATCAATAGTTCCGAACTATTCATGCTCAAACAGCTCGTGGAAAAAGCTGTTTCCGACAACGACTCGTTCCTCCGCAGCTTCCGCGAAGTGCAGGCGCGCGTGTTCAGTGGTGGCGCGAAGGTGTAAAATTTACCTTTTGCGAATTTTTTTAATTTCGCGTTTTTCTACCACCGCCTCCAATAAAATTTTCGTCGGCTTGTTGAGCTTGAGTTTTTTGGCGGCGGCGGGCGCGAGCCAGCGGAATTCCTGTGCCTCGAGATTTAATTTCACGTCCAGTTTGCCGGTGGCGCGGCAGGTGTAATTCAACAGCACAAAATGCGCGTCTTTGTAAAACTCCTTTGAGTGAATGCAATCCTGCACGAGCACGAACTGGATGTCTTTCACCTTGAGATTTGTCTCCTCCAAAATTTCGCGGCGCAGCGCGGCTTCGCTTGTTTCGCCGAATTTTATTTTGCCACCGGGAATGCCCCACTTGTTCGACCACTTGTGCGTGCGCAGCATGAGCATTTCATTCTTGGTGTTGAAGATCAGCGCGCCCACGGTCGCGAGCGGCGGCCGATTTTCATTCGCCGTATCGTTGGGTGGTTCGAGGTGAAAATTATTTTTCCCCAAGATCTTTTTGAGTTCGCCTAGATGTTCGACGATCAAATCTGGCTCGGCGGCGCGCAACTGGTCTAATGTATTGTAGCCAGTCAGCACGGCGCAGGAATGGATGTCGCCATGTTTCGCGGTGGCGATATCGTGCTCCATGTCGCCGATGAACAGGGTCTCATCCGGCTTCAGATTATTTTCGATTAAGATCTCATGAATCTTTTCGCGCTTATCCCAAACATCCGTGTAGGGCCGGTCAAGAAAAACATCAAAGCCTGTCACGCCGCATTGCACTTTGAAGTGATCCGCGTGGACGGTGCTCAAGAGGAACGTGCGGACTTTGTGGACGCGGCAGAATTCCAAAAATTTCCGCGCGTGCGGCAATTCAACGACGGAAGTCTGTGCGCGCCGGAACTCGGCGTGAAACCAATCTTCGAGTTTCGCCATCGGCACGTCGGGGGTGTGGCGGTCGTAAAACGAGGTGAACGGCAGTTGAAATTCGGCGCGAAATTTTGCGAGCGTCATGGCGGGTTTACCGGCTTGCGTGAGGACGTAGTTGGAGGCTTGCAGCACGGCGGGCAGGTCATCCACCAACGTTCCCGACCAGTCGAAAATAATATTGCGAATCACGTCCGAGATTTAACCACAAAGAACGCCGCGAGCACAAAGGGAAATGGTTTTAGTTCTAGCTGAATTTCGGGGGCGAATTTTTGAACCGTCGGCTTCGTCTGGCGACGCTCAGCCCACAAAACTGCGCGTCCGCTTTTCCTTGGACATTTGTAACTCCGCGTTGTCTCGTGCCGTCTGATCGTGCGTCGTATCACCCTATCTATGCTATTTTCAAAACTGGCAGTTCTGTCCGCCCTGATTTTTTTACCATTGATTTTGCAGGCTGCACCCGCGGTGAGCATTTCCGAGGATGATAATTCCTTCACCCTCGCCAACGGCGTTGTGACCGTGAAAATATCTAAACATTCGGGCGACTTGCTTTCACTCGAATATAAAAAACTGGAGTTGCTCGACACCGAATCTGGGAGACAGGAAGGCTACTGGTCACACAACACTGCCCGCGCCGGGGAAATTATTCCACGGCTCACGATGGATCCAAAGTCGAACGGCGGCAAACGCGGTGAAGTATCCGTCAAAGGAATTTCTGGCGGCAATCCCATGGGCAGCGGACCGGGCGGCGGGGTGGTCGCGGATATTGAAATCCGATACGCACTCGGTCGCGGTGAATCGGGCGTTTATACTTATTGTATTTTTTCGCATCCGACAAATTATCCAGCCACTTCCGTCGGCGAGGCACGTTTCTGCATGAAATTGAATGATGACCTCTTCGACTGGATGACGGTGGACGCGAACCGGAACATGAAACTGATTTCCGCCTACGACTGGAATCACGGCACGGTGATGAACGGAAAAGAAATGCGCCTCATGAACACTGGTCTTTACAAGGGGCAGGTGGAACACAAATACGATTACTCTGCGAATCAGTTCGACGTGCGGGCTTGGGGCTGGTCGAGCAGCGAAAAAAAAGTTGGCTTGTGGCTCATCAATCCGAGCGTGGAATACTTGAGCGGTGGGCCGACGAAATTTGAGTTGTCCTCGCATCGCGACGCCACGTTCAACACCAACGCGCTGAACGCGCCCGCGCCGCCGACGCTTCTCAACTATTGGCGCAGCAGTCACTACGGCGGCAGTATCTGCAACGTCGGCACGAATGACGCATGGACAAAGGTGATCGGGCCATTTTTAATTTATTGCAACTCCGGTGAAACGCCCGCTGCGATGTGGAAAAGTGCGCTCGCGCAAGCCGGCCAAGAATCCGCCGCGTGGCCGTTTGAGTGGGTGAACGGCGTGGATTATCCGCACAAAAATGAACGCGCAACCGTCAGCGGAAAAATTATTTTGAACGATCCGCAAGCGCCCGGTTTGAAAATGAAAAACCTGTTCGTCGGCCTGACTGCCCCGGATTACGAACCTGCATTTGTGCCGCGTCCGCCTCGCATTGGCGCGGGCGTCCGACGCGGCAGTGGTGGCGCGGGCGGTTTTGGCCTAGCGGGCGGTGGCGATGATGAAGCCGCGATGACAAATACTTTTTCTGGCGGCACAAATAATTTTTCCACGCGCACCAATTATCCCGCCCGTGTTGAAACGAATTTCACCAATCGTTTTGGCACGAACGGACTTCGCAACTTCGGATTGCCGCGCATGGTGGAGTGGCAGAACGACGCCCGGAATTATCAGTTTTGGGTGCGGGCGGATGAGGATGGGAGTTTTTCCATCCCGAACGTGCGCGCGGGAAATTACACGCTCCACGCGATTGCCGCTGGTGTGCTGGGTGAATTTGTTTTGACCAACGTGACGGTCGCGGTCGGGAAGAATCAATCACTTGAAAATCTTGCTTGGCAACCATTTCGTTTTGGAAAACAGTTATGGGACATCGGCATTCCGAATCGCACCGCTGTGGAATTTTTTAAAGGCGACGACTATTTCCATTGGGGCTGGTATCTGCAATATCCGAAACTGTTCCCGCTCGACGTGAATTTTGTCATCGGCAAAAGTGATTTCCGCAAAGACTGGTTCTTCGAGCAAGTTCCCTACAACACCGACACGAACAACACCACCGGCACCGGACGCGGTGACGGCACGACGTGGGCAGTGATTTTCAAACTCACGAACGCCCCGTCTGGTAAGGCGATTTTGCGGCTCGCGCTCTGCGGCATCGGCACGCGCAGCGTTTGGGGCGACTTGAACGGCCGGTCCATCGGCACCGTGAGCAACCTCACCTACAACGCCACCATCAACCGCGACGGCATCAGCGGCTCCTGGTGCGAGCGCGACCTGATCTTCAATGCTTCGCTGATGAAAGCCGGGACGAATACTTTGGAACTGACCATCCCGGCTGGTGGCCTCACGTCGGGCATCATGTATGACTACTTGCGGCTGGAACTCGATGAGAAGTCGTCAGTGTCAAAATAATTTTTGATTTTGATTTCTCCGGCGCGATTTCTTTTCGTGTCTTTCGTGTCTTTCGTGGTTAAAATTTTTCCTGTGACCGTCACGCTTTTCAT
>JANYFN010000095.1 GCA_025362675.1 Limisphaerales bacterium
GGCGTGGATTGATTGGATGCCCTTAGGTTTCCAACGCCTTCAAAATGTGGCTCCAATGGTTGGAGCTAGAGTTTAACGGCGTTAAAAATGGAGGTTAAACGGTTGGAGCTGGGGTTTAACACGGTAAATATATGTCTCCAACGGTTGGAGTCCGGCATTAACGCCCTAATGAGAGCGGTCCAACGGTTTGAGCCGGAGTTCAACGGCTTTAAAACTGGTCTCCAACTGTTAGAGCTGCTTGCCAACGCCGTCAAACTTGGTCCCCAACGGTTGGAGCTGCATTTTTAGGCCGTTAAAATGTTACTCCAACGGTTGGAGCCGGGTTTTAACGCCGTAAATATCGGAGTCAAACGGTTGGAACCGGGTGCAAATGACGTTTTTAGCGGGATCAAACGGCGGTGGAGTTCCGGCTTCCTCGCCCCCTTAGGACGATTTGGAAGATACAGGGGGAGACGATTGAGGTGAGAGGGACGGGATAGCCGTTCACCAAGCCATTGGGACACACGTTTGAACGGGCAACTGGTAGGGCGCGTCACTCCGTGCGCGCCGGCGTATGTCTGGCCGAGTCCGGCGCGCATGGCGTGGCGCGCCCTACCCGCCTCGGCGGTGCCAATATTATTTTGATTTGCTATATTTCACACCTTTTTGAATCTATCCCGCACGCGTTTGAGTATCGGCAGTGAAAAATACCTATGCACGAGTGCAGAAAAAATGAAGGTGCCGATAACTGAAACTCCGTTGCGCAGAAATAGGTCAGCAAATTGCCGTCGGCGAAATACCCATGATTCCGAACCAGGTTTTATGCGATGAACTAGCGGCTGATTTGCTGTAACGGATAATCTTCACCCCGGCCGGGCGTGGTCGCGTCATTCGCGAGTTCTAGCACCCGCCGCGCGGCTTCGCTGGGAACGGTCGTGTGCGCCGCTGACTGGATGGCCGTGCGCAAGCGCGCATCCCACTGTTCGGTCAGCGGAGTATTCATAAACCCCGGCGACGCGCTGAAAACCCGGACGCCACGCGGGGCATATTCGCTGGCGAGCGACAAGGTCAGGCCGCGTAACGCATGCTTGGCGACGGCATACGCCCCGAACCCTTTCGGCGGCAGGCCTTCGACGGCGGCGGTGAGGATGTTGATCATGGTTCCCCCGCCACGTTTCAACATGAGCCGGATCAGGGCTTGTGAACACAGCCAACCACCTTTGACGGCTACCGTAAAATTGTTTTCAAAATCGTTCCAAACGAGTTGGTGCATCGGCACGGGAGCGAACGGCGCGCAGGCATTGTGGATAAGTGTCAGGTGGTCGGCCTGCTGAATTTCGGGATGGTTCCAGATGGCGGGATTTTCGGTGGTGACATCGTGCTGCAAGATCGCGCCGTTTATTTTCTCGGCGGTAAATGCGACCTGTAGATTTTCTGCCGCGACGGTGTCCGTGGCATAAAATGCGATGACACAATATCCATCGCGTCCAAACGCCAGTGCGAGTTCGCGGCCCAGGCCTTTGGTTCCACCGGTGATGATGACGGTGCGTTTCATGATTCGTTCCGCAGTTTGATTTGCGCCCGGCCCCGGGCTGCCAGTGTGTTGCGCGTCTTATTTTTAAAAGTGAAATCGAGAACGATGACCTGCTGCGAATCGAGTTTCTGGCTGACGGTGCCGTCGAGCTGAAGCGCATCGCCGAGAAAAGACGGCTGCGAAAAGCGCATATCCACCGCCAGCAACAAGCTGGGTTTGCCGGGAAAAATCATGCCGACGAAGTGCGAGAGAAAGCCATTGAGCAATGCGCCGTGCATCACCTTACCGTCAAATCCAGCTTGGCGAGCGTAAGTTTCATCCACGTGAACGGGGCTGTGATCTTGAAAGGCGGCGAGGAAATATTCATAGACGGCCGTAGTGATGGCGTAATCGTGCTGCACTTTCATGCCCACGGAAATATTTTCGTAGCCGTGATTTTCGGGGGGCGGAATGGGGTTCATATCAACTCACCGCAACGCGGACCAGATTTGTTTCATTTCAGGAAATGTGTTGGCGAACAAAAAGAGGCTCGCGGCGACGTAGCTGAAAGTTAACACGACTGCGGCTGCGTGAATCCAGCGATTTTCGTTGTAAGCTTTGAAGCCTTCGCGCCCGAGCCGTTTTTTTAGCCAGATCGTATAGTAATGATTCGCCACGACGCCGAGCGCGTGCGCCGCGCCAAACGCCGCGTAGTTCCAACCGACGCCGTGCCAAATGCCCACGAGCAGAAACACCACCACGATGGTGAGCGCGATGGCGTGATTGGCTTGGGCTGGCCCGAGCAGCCGCACGAGAAATTTTGAGAGCGGGGAGAAGACCACGTCGCGCATCCACGTCGAAAGCGTGATGTGCCAGCGGTTCCAAAAATCCTTCACGTTGCGCGCGGCGAAGGGATTGTTGAAATTTTCCGGCACGGGGATGCCGATGAGCGCCGCCGTGCCAATCGCCATGTCGCAAAAGCCGGAGAAATTGCAGTAGAGATACCCATAGAAAAACACCCCGCCCACGACCAAATCCAAATACGGATGCGGATGGTCATCTAACAGCAGGCCGGCGTAGGCGAGTTGGTTGCAGAGGTTGCCAAGACACTGGTATTTGACCGCGCCCACCAAGATCCGCAGCAGCGCGCGCCCGACTGGCACGGCCTCCGGCTCCAGCTCGAAGCCGCGCCGGAAGTTCGCAAACGTGTTGATCGGGCCCACCGACATCGTCGGCAGAAAAAAGGCGAAGTTCACATACTCCCAAAACGTTGGCTGCTTCATCCCGCCATTCCGCACTTCCAGCACCAGCCGGCTGCACCGGAAGGCCAGATAGGAGAGGCCGATCATGGTGGGAATTCCTGGAAACTTCAAGCCCAGCGCCGCCGCCGCCGCCTGAAAGCAGGAGGCCGGCAGATAGCGGAAAAAAATCAGCGCGGCGATGGGCGTAAAAAATGCCAGCCAGGGCAGCCAGCCGCCCCGCGTGGAAAACAGCCGGAGGCTCAAAAATTGCAACCCCACCAGCAGCACATAAAACAAAAACCGCAGCGTGTAGTAATTGTGGCTGCCGTAAAACAGGAAAAAATAAACCCCTGCGAGATTCAGCGCGGCAAAAACCAATTCGCGCGCGCCCCCGCGCAGCCTATGCAAGGCGAGCCGGCTGGCGACGGTATAGGCCAGCAAGCCGAACATGAAGGGCAGCAGGTTCATGGCTCAAAACCCCTGATAAACCACGCGGGCGTTCAAATAATCTGCCGGCATACCGGCCACTAACAGCAGCAGTAGTAGTGACAGGATCACCACGAGTGCATAAATCAAGCGCTCAAGGTTTGGTGGCAGCTTCATGCAATTGCAAGAGGGTGGGAGTGATGACGGAGGTGAAATGTTCCATGCCGTTCCGGTTGAAATGGGAGTCATTCCAGAACACTGCATGGAGTTCTTTTTCCGTGAAACCGGCAAACAATTTTTGGGGCGGGACTCCGATCATCGCCACGTCTGCCTGAAGCAAGTCCGGCCAGCAGACCCGCTCGCGGATCACTGGCGACCTGGCTTCTGCGATGACGGGAATATCCAGCAACACCATCCGGCAATGGTTGGACTGGCAGAGGGCTGCAAATTTTTTTGCGAAATGCACCTGCCAGGCCGGCGGGGCGGTGTTGGAAATTTCAAAGTCGCTGCGGGTGCTGGCGGCATAAACGCTGACGGGCGGGCTGTGGGTCACGGATGATTTCTCAAACGGATCAGGGACATTGGGCGGCGGGCGAACCACGTCCGCACCCAAATGCGCGGGAAATCTGCTGCTGTTATTTTCCGAGGCGAAATCCGGATGAGCCGGCAATGCCAACGGCAAGGAGTGTCGCAACAGTTCCAACAGATTGCGCGGCATCCCGAACATGGCCGAGCCGTAATACAATCCCTGATCCACCAGCGGCAGGCCGGCCAAGTCCGCCGAATGATCACTGAAACGAAACAGCGTGATGGTGGCCGGATTGCGCCCGGCAACAACCTTCTCATCGTAAAAAACCAAAAGCCGGACGCGCCGGTGTTCAAGCAGATCTTTGGCCACCAAATAAAGCCCGTCGTAGCCGGGGCCTCCCCACGCCAACGTGCGAACCACGGCGGGCCGGCCCAGCCGGTTGCTCAACGCCACCTGCACCCGCACCGGGTCAATGCCATTGAGAATGTGCGATGAACCCAGAAAGGCGATATCAATGTCGTTCGTCTCCTCAAAAATCTGCCGGCGAATCCACGGATACGGGCCGCCGCCCCAGCCTTGAAAATTGTAAATTTCCCGCCGTGACGGCAACCATGATTTTTTCATGCCCCACGGCAGCAGCAAAACCACCAGCAGCAAGCAGGCAAAGGCGGCGGCCTGGGCGGTGGATGAAAATGCCGGGCGCATCACGCTTCCTGCTTCCGCTTCAGAATCAGGTTCGCGAAGTCGCCCACGTTCTGGGTGTTCTCCACCTCGCCGACACGGAAGCGCACGCCGAAGGATTTTTCCACCGCGACCATCAGCGAGATGTGCGTGAGCGAATCCCATTCCGGCACGTCTTTGGCACTGATGGCGGGCGTGAGCACGACGGGTTCCAAAAAGAGATTGTCAAAAATGGTCTGCAACTGGGCGATGACTTCAGCTTGGTTCATAGGCGTGGCGAATAATTTTTATGGTCGTCGGAATGGATCGGAATGATGCCAGCGGCAGTTCAAAAACTCGTTGCGTTGCCGACTCGGTCACCAAAGTAAAACCCATTCGTGCGTAAAAATCACGCACCATCTCGTTCTTCGGCGTCGGTAAATAAACACCTTCGAGCCGCGTGCAGTTTTTTAATTTCGCCAGCCGGGCAAGCTCATTCAAAACTTCCTCTTCGACCTGCCGTTTCAATACGCGGCAACTCATCAGCCAGGTATCAATCCGCAGCGTGTCGTCAACTTTTTCGCCCACGATAATGGAAATCAAACCGTGATCGCCAAAGCGATCTTTTAGCCGGACGGAGTAGCCGATGAAATTATTTGCCTGCATCACCGCGATCACTTCTGCCTCGCTGCGGCGGCGCGTGGTGAGATTGAACTGGTTGCTTTTGTTGATGAGTTGCGCGAGGCGCGGCACATCCACCGGCGTGAACTCGCTGATGACGGACTCCATCTGCAATGATTCAAGATACGCCGCCATGTCGGTGACGGTCGCTGCGAGGGCGTTGCGTTGCGCGTCAGAACGATATTGGCTGGTGCGCTCGGCGTCCTCGCTCGTGATGTTGCGTGGCTCAAATAAACGGCAATCCGCCAGTTGCCCGACGTAATTTGCGGGATCGGGGCCAAGTAGAATCGTGGTCACTTCCGGCGCGAATTGTCGGACGATTTCGATCTCCGCCGGGTTGTCATCTACAAACACAAAGCTATCGAGGCCGAGGTTTAATTCGGGTGCCATCGCGCGGATATTTTCAGATTTCGGTTCCCAATTGGCTTTGAAGCAAACGATGTCTTCGAGTTTTAAAACCATGTCGGGATGTTTTTCAAATGGCTCGACGGCTTTCGCCAAATCATTTTTGCTGCACACGGCCAGCAGCACGCCGCGCTGCTTGAGCGACACGATATATTTTTGGAAGGCCTTGAACGCTTCCCCGCGTGGCGAGGTGTCGCCGAGTTCGATACCTTCCAAACCGTCGTCGGCCACCACGCCGCCCCAGAGCGGGTTATCCAGATCTAAGAC
>JANYFN010000097.1 GCA_025362675.1 Limisphaerales bacterium
TGATTATTTTCCAAACACGCGAGGCCGTTGCCCGCCATGCCGAACCACACCGCGCCGTTGGTGGCCTCGGCGATGCAGCGCACATCGCGCAACGATTTCCCATCCGCTTCCGTGAACCAATTGGTAGTGCCATTTTGATAGTGCAGCAAGCCCGCTTCCGTGCCCGCCCACAACCCGCCGTCGCGCGCGGCGAGTAAGGCTGGAACCGGCGTCCACATCCGCTCCAGAATGGGCGCAAATTTGAAATGGTCGCCCTCGCGCATAAACATTCCTGCGCCCCAAGTGCCAACGAATAGTTCGCCCGCCGTATTTTCCGCCACGGACCAAACGAAGGAATTATTAAAAAAATTGGTGTAACTGAAATTGGTCCACTCGCCGTTTTGCAGCCGATACAAACCCGCGCCTTCCGTGCCGATCCACATTGCCCCGTCGCGTCCGGCGCAAACGCCGAGCAGCGGGCGACCGCGCCAATGATCCGGCGGCGAGATGGTTTGAATATGGCTCGTCCGCATTTCAATCAGCCCGGCGCCAGCGCTGCCGAGCCAGAGATTGCCTTCCCGGTCTTCCATCAACGCCGGAATCCAGTTCGCTTCCAGTCCATCAAAACGGTTGACGTGCCGGGCGGGTGCGTCCGTGCCGGGAAATAGCAGAAAAATTCCCGTGTTGGCCGTGGCCGCCACCAAGATGCCGTCGCTGGTTTCAATGAGCCGGCTCAACGGTGCGAGTTCCCACGGAGCCGCGCCAAGGTCTTGCGTCCATTGGTTATCTTTCCATTTGCGGATACGGCCATTGTTGGCTACCCACAGGCCGCCGTCGCGGCTCGCGCCGATGCCTTGGACGTAAGTGGAATTGGTGAGCGGCCAGTCGGGATGCACGACGCGAAGTTGTCCGTGTTCGAGCACCGACAGCCGACCATCCCGCTCGACCCAAATCGCGCCATTGGTGGCCCGGGCGAGGCTCAATAATTTTGTGGCCGTGCCGGTCTGCGGCGACAACACTAAACCGTCCCGGACGCGGGCGAGCAGGCCGCTGGCGTTGAGCAGCCACACGTCGCCGGATTCATCAGCGGTGATGGCGGAAATTTTCCGGCTGTCCCAAGGTGCGAGGATTTTTAACGGCTGAAATTTCTCATCCTTGCAGGTCGTAACCTCGCCATTTTCGTGGCCGATCCAAAGCGTGCCGTCGGTGGATTCAAACAGGGCCGTCACCCGCTGGCTGTGCAGTCCGGGCGTATTTTTTTTATCGAACACCGTGAAGCGCACGCCGTCGAAACGCGCCAGCCCGCTGTAAGTGCCGACCCACAGGTAGCCGTCGCGCGTCTGCACTACCGCCGGAATTTTATTTTGCGGCAGGCCATTCTCGACCTGCCAGACGCGGGTGAAATAATTCGCCACATTCGTCTCCTGGGCCGCCTGCGTAGAAAACGTCAGCCACCAGCAGCAACCAACCACGCGCGCCGCGACTCGGATTACCAGTGGGATTTGATGCACGAAACCAGCTTGTCCCGAACGCACCCTGGAATCAAGCCATAGCCCGTTTCGTCCTATCGTTCGTTTCAACGACATGATTTTTCTTATTTTCGCGGTTACGCTCTCATCCGACTCCCAGTCATAGCCATGAAAAAAAATATCTCCGCACCTGACGTCGCCCGCCGCCGTCAGGCCTTCACGCTCATCGAACTTTTGGTGGTCATCGCCATCATCGCCATTCTCGCCGCCATGTTGCTGCCCGCGCTGTCCAGTGCCAAGGAGCGCGCCAAGCGCATTTCTTGTATGAGCAACTTAAAACAGCAGGGCACGGCGCTGTTTGTCTATGTCGGCGATTTTAATGACCGGATTCCCAAGCCGATGTATACCGGCCTCACCGGTGGGTTGACGCCGTATGCCACCTACTTGCTCTATGCGAACGCTGGAGCCGCCGGGGCTTCGGCAGCGGGCGCGACCGATGCCACTAACGTGATGGTTTTTTATGGCACCGGCGTGATTAAAGATGGGAAAATTTTTTACTGCACCAGCGCGGCCGGCCAGACGGACCCGGCGTTTCAATACGCCAGCTATTCCAGTGCGAACGTTCAATGGCCAGCTTACTATTCGAGCACCGCAGCTACAATCGTCAGTGGCACGCCGTTTGTTCGCAACTCCTATTCGTATTACCCGCAGGGCAACCAGTCCATCGTGGCCGGCACCTTGACTTGGTATCCGCCCGCCACAAAAAGTGTGGAGCTGCTGGCCACGCGCTCCATCTTGACGGATACGCTTTATGCCTACGGAACCATTCCGCATCGTAGTGGAAAAAATGTCAATGCCATGAACATGGTTTGGGGCGATGGCCACGCCAGTGCCAGCACCTCCAAGGCCGCGTTGGATGCCACGCTTTGGAATAACGGCAACTCGGCACTTTGGCCGGGTAATAACAACAACACTTTTCACCAAATCCTCCAACTACTTCAACCCTAGAACGGGACCACTTGATGCTCACAGCCAGCGCCCGATCTTTGGCGCTGAAGAATGTGGTTGATTTTAAGTTTCACGAGTGCCTCCCTTTGCCAACCAAACACTCGGCCAAGTGAAATCAAAACAGGTTTGTATTCAATCAACCTCCGCCATGAAAAAATTCAGAGCCTCAAAAATCTATTCGCCAAGACGAATGGCCGCGTCGGTCATCGCCTCCATTATCGCATTGCTTGCGTCCGGCTGTGAATTTTTTCATGGCGGAGGTTGATTGAATACAAACCTGTTTTGATTTCACTTGGCCGAGTGTT
>JANYFN010000102.1 GCA_025362675.1 Limisphaerales bacterium
GCATGGGCCTCGAAGAAGGCGAAGAATTGAAGCACGGTTTGCTCAACCGCTCGATCCAGCAGGCGCAGAAACGCGTCGAGGGTCATAATTTCCAGCAGCGCAAACGCACGCTCGAATACGACGACGTGATGAACAAACAGCGCGAAGTTATCTACGGCTTCCGCAACGAAATCATCAACAGCGACGACGTGTGCGACCGCCTCATGGACATCATCGAGGAAGTCGTGGTGCTCAAGGTCGAACAGTTCACGACCAGCGATTCTGACGTGGGCGAATGGAAAATCCGTTCGCTCGCCGACTGGGTGAATTTGAATTTCCCGCTCGGCATGCCGGAAGTTGAGATCGCCAAAGCCGCCGAGTCCGGCACGGAAAAACCGGTTCCCGGTTCGTTGTTTGAAGGCTTGAGCGAGAAGCAATTTGCCGCGTGTAATTTCATCAGCGATGCGATCCGCAAAGCTTACGAACTGAAAGTCAGTTTCGAGGAGCCGGAAAAACTCGCGACCGTCGAGCGTTACACGATCTTGCAGGCGATTGATAAATTGTGGCAGGAACATCTTTACGAGATGGACAGCTTGCGCCACAGCATCGGCCTGCGCGCGCACGGCCAGCGCGATCCGCTGCTTGAATACAAGGCCGAGGCGTTCAAGATTTTCGACGAGCTGATGACCAACGTGAAGACGGAAATCTGTCACAACGTTTTCCGCAGTGCGTCGAGCTTGATGGCGTTTGAAAATTTCATCCGCAATGCGCCGCAACAAACCTTGCACACCCCGACGAGCGCATTCGGCGGAACCAGCACCGGTTCGACTGGCGGCGCACCGGGAAAACGCGCGAGCGATGTTGTGAGCGAAGCGGCGAACGCAGCGGAAGCGCAGGCAAAGGCCAAGCCCGTCCGCACTGGCCCGAAAGTTGGCCGCAACGACGCGTGTCCGTGCGGCAGCGGCAAGAAATATAAGAACTGCTGCGGGAAGTAATCTGCCAACAGGGCACAAAAAAAGCGCGGTCTCGGCATTTCACCGAAACCGCGATTTTTTGTTTTAGAAAACTATTCGTTCAAGCCCCAGCCCCAGCGTTCGATGCCGATTTTCTTACGGAAATCCGTGTCCCAATTGGCGGAAACGGCGACGACACCGGCCGATGTGCTCGGTTGCGGCGGCATGACACTGGCATCCACCCGGGCGAGCGAAGGCGTTTCCAGACGAGGCTGGTGAGTTGGGTTGTTGGAGTTGGAAGCGGCCGCAAAATTATTCATGCAAGTTACTTGTCGGTTTTCGCGGGAGGGACTTTAGAGGTTTTTATTATATTTTTGATGATTCGGGCGGAACTCTAAAAATTCATTGGCAAAACTTAATTGTTTTGTGCATGTAGGGTTGAATTCTGTCAGACAAAAATCCACACTCTCGCCCGAACTTTTATGAGTTATCGCATCGGCATTGATCTTGGCGGCACTAAAATTGAGGGCGTGGTTTTGGACGCGGAGGGCAAAGAAATTTTCCGCAAACGCATCGCAACCGAACGCGAGGGCGGCTATCAACACATTCTCAACCGCATCAAATCCGTTCACGATGAGCTGGTCGCCACCGTGCCGAATCAGCCAGCCACATTTGGCATTGGCACGCCGGGTGCGATCTCTCCCCGCACGGGCTTGCTGAAAAACTCCAACACCGTTTGTATGAATGGTCAGCCGGTGAAAGCGGATTTGGAAAAGCTTCTCGGTCGCAAAATCGAAATTCAAAATGATGCAAACTGTTTTGCGATGGCGGAGGCGTTGCTCGGCGCGGGTAGCGGAAAAAATTTAGTTTTCGGCGTCATCATGGGCACCGGTTGCGGCGGCGGCATCGTTTACAAAGGCGAAGTGTTCACCGGCGCGCAAGCCATTGCGGGCGAGTGGGGCCACATGAGCATTGATCCGCGCGGGCCGGTTTGTTATTGCGGAAAAAAAGGCTGCGTGGAGACGTTTATCAGCGGCGGCGGCTTGGAGAATCGCTACGCGGAAAAATACGGCGTGCGCAAATCGTTGAAAGAGGTGGAGGCCGCTTACTCTGCCGGCGAACCGCAGGCCGTGGAATTCATGGCGGAATTTTTTGACCGCTTTGGCCGCGCGGTGGCGAACCTCATTGATATTCTTGATCCCGATCTGGTCGTGCTCGGCGGCGGCGTCTCGAACTTCAAGGCGGTCTATACCGAAGGCGTCGCGGCCGTGCGCCGCTATGTGTTCAACGATGAACTGGCGACCCCCATCGTGAAAAATCATCTGGGCGATTCCGCCGGCGTTTTCGGGGCCGCACTCGTCGGGGTTTGAATTCATAAAGTTACTTGATTCCGGCGCGGATGATGTAAAATGTTACTTATGGTTGCTGTCGCATCTGAAACCGAAAATATCGAGCCGCTAAAAACCGTATCCACCCGGCCGCCGCTGGACATCGTCGCCCTCGCCAAAGAACACGCCGGCGAGAACTACGATCTTCACGCGCAACACATCAATCCCGCTAACGTCAAAACGCTCA
The DNA here is from genome assembly GCA_025362675.1 of Limisphaerales bacterium. Taxonomy (GTDB): domain Bacteria; phylum Verrucomicrobiota; class Verrucomicrobiia; order Limisphaerales; family UBA11358; genus UBA11358. The sequence continues at coordinate 2,508 of JANYFN010000102.1, forward strand.
AGACCATTGGTTTTGACCGTTGCTACACCCGCGCCGAGGGGCCGTATCTTTGGGATGTGAAGGGCGACAAGTATCTTGATCTGCTCTCCGGCTATGGCGTCTTTGGCCTTGGCCGGAACCATCCCGAAGTCCGCCGTATCCTCAAAGAATTTCTCGATGCCGATCTGCCGAGCCTCGTGAAGATGGAAGCGCCGTTGCTTTCCGGCCTGCTCGCCGCCGAGTTGAAGAAGCGCATGCCGAACGAACTCGACATGGTCTTCTTCACCAACTCCGGTGCCGAGGGCGTAGAGACGGCCATCAAGTATGCCAAGTGCGCCACGGGCAAACCGGCCATCATCCATTGCAAAAAAGCCTTCCACGGTCTTAGCACCGGCGCGTTGTCCGTGAATGGCGATGATTCCTTTCGCGATGGCTTTGGACCGTTCCTGCCAGATTGCCGCATGATTCCCTTCAATGATCTCGCCGCGCTCGAAGCGGAATTGGTGAAAGGCGATGTCGCCGGTTTCTTAGTAGAACCGGTGCAAGGCAAGGGCGTGAATATTCCTTCCCCCGGCTATTTACTCGCGGCGCAACAACTCTGCCGCAAACACAACGCCCTCTTTATTGATGACGAAGTGCAGTCCGGCATGGGCCGCACCGGAAAATTTCTCGCCATCGAACACGAGGGACCGGGCGTTGACCCTGACATCGTGATTCTCGCCAAGACACTTTCCGCCGGCTTCGTGCCGGTAGGCGCGGTGCTCTGCAAAAAGTGGATCCACGAAAAAGTTTTTTCCTCCATGTCGCGCTCCGTGGTTCACAGCTCCACGTTCAGCCAAGGCAGCTTCGCGATGGCTGCGGGCCTCGCCGCGCTCGACGTGCTCGACCGCGAAAATCTCATCGCCAACGCCGCGAAAATGGGCGATTACCTCGGCAACGGTTTGCGCGCGATGATGCCGCGCTTCGAATTCATGAAAGAAGTCCGGTGGCGCGGCTTGATGGTCGGCATCGAGTTCGGACCGCCCAAATCCCTCACCCTCAAGATCGCCTGGACCACCTGCCACACGCTGGACAAGAGCCTGTTCCCGCAAGCCGCCGTCATTCCATTGCTGGACAAGCATCACATCATCACGCAAGTGGCCGGACACAACATTGACGTGGTGAAACTGCTCCCGCCGCTTATTCTCACGCAGACGGATGCCGACTATTTCCTCAAATCCTTCGAGGATGTGATGGTGCAGATGCACAAATTCCCCGGCCCCGCCTGGGATGTGTTGACGCGCATCGGCAAAATGGCTCTAACGCAGCGCGCTCGCTGACGGGGCTTCTTCAAAAAACCGCGTTTTTTCCAATAAACTTCTGGTTTAAGCGACTTTCGCATCCTAAACGGCGGATCAAAAAGCTCCAGCGGCGAAGTGAAGCGATCCAGCGGTGAGTTGAAATGGTTTCGTGGTGAGTTGAAGTCATCCGGCGGCGAGTTGAGATGGTTTCGTGGTGAGTTGAAGTCATTCAGCGGTGAGTTGAAATGGTTTCGTGGTGAGTTGAAGTCATCCAGCGGCGAGTTGAGATGGTTTCGTGGTGAGTTGAAGTCATTCAGCGGTGAGTTGAGATGGTTCAGCCTCGCCGTAAATTGTCCCTAAGTCGCGGCAAAAAGACTCGGTGGCACCGCTGCTAACTCCGCCTTCCGCCCCCAAAGCTTCGGTGACGAGGCTCAAAGTATCCGCCGGTGCGAAATGAGCCGTGTTGAAGCCAAGAAAAACGGCGTGGTGAAATTCACCACGCCGTTTTGAATGATTATGGGAGGTTTAGTCCACCGTCTTGACGTCGTCGAGGGCGTCGAAGGCGTGTTGCAGCGCAACCAAGTCTTCGCCGGGCTTGAGAGAATCAAGCATCTTCTGTTCTTCCTTGAGCTGTTCGTCGGAATAGGCAGCGGCTTTGATGGACAAGCCGATGCGGCGTTCGTTGCGGTCGATTTTCACGACGCGAGCGGCAACGTCTTGGCCGACTTTGAGCACGTTCTTGATCTTCTCCACGCGGTCTTCGCTGATCTGGGAGATGTGGACGAGGCCATCAATCTCGTGTTGGAGGCCGACAAACGCGCCGAAGCTGGCGAGTTTGGTGACTTTGCCCTGCACGAGGTCGCCGACTTTGTAATGTTTCTCGATGTTGGACCAAGGATCGGTTTCGAGCTGCTTCATGCCGAGCGCGATGCGCTGATTGGCCTTGTCCACTTCGAGCACGTTGGCTTCGATCTCGTCGCCCTTCTTGAGCATTTCGGAAGGATGATTGATCTTGCGGGTCCAGGACATGTCGGAGACGTGCACCATGCCGTCGATGCCTTCTTCGAGTTCCACGAACGCACCGTAGCTGGTGAGGTTGCGGACTTTGCCTTTGACCTTCTGGCCGACGGCGTATTTCTGCTCGGCGGAATCCCAAGGATTGCCTTCGAGTTGGCGGACGCCGAGGGAGATTTTCTGTTCGTCGCGGTTGATACCGAGGACGATGGCTTCGATTTCTTGATCCTGTTTGAGGACGTCGCCGGGCTTGGCCACGCGCTTGGTCCAGGAAAGTTCGGTGACGTGGACGAGACCTTCGACACCGGGTTCGAGTTGGACGAAGGCGCCGTAGGGCATGAGGCTGACGACTTTGCCTTTGACCTTGGTGCCGACGGGAAATTTCGCTTCGATGTTGTCCCAAGGATTGGTCATCTTCTGCTTGAGGCCGAGGCTGACGCGTTCTTTTTCCTTGTTCACATCGAGCACGACGACGTCGAGCTCTTGTCCGACTTTCAAGATTTCGGAAGGATGCGTGAGGCGACCCCAGCTCATGTCGGTGATGTGGAGCAAACCGTCGAGGCCGTTCAAATCAATGAACGCGCCAAAGTCGGTGATGTTCTTGACGATACCTTTGCGAATATCGCCGGGCACCATGTCGGCGAGCAACTTGCCGCGTTTCTCGTTGCGTTCGGCTTCGATGAGTTCGCGGCGGGAGAGAACGATGTTCTGGCGTTCCTGGTTGATCTTGACGACTTTGAATTCGTAGGTGTTGCCGACGAAAGATTGGAGATTCTTCGGCGTGATGACGTCGAGCTGGGACGAGGGCAAGAACGCCTCGACCCCGACGTTGACGATGAGACCGCCTTTGACGACGGCTTTGACTTTGCCATTGACGCGGCCGCCTTCGTTACAGATGGTGAGGATGCGATCCCAGTTTTTCTTGAACTCCGCCTTCTCGTGGGAGAGGACGACGGTGCCGTCTTTATTTTCGAGTTTCTCGATCAGCACATCAATTTCGCTGCCGACTTTGATCGCGTCGAATTCGATAAATTCGTTGCTGGGGATGATGCCTTCGGACTTGTAGCCGATGTCCACAAGGACTTCTTTCGGACGGACTTCAAGGACGGTGCCGGTGACGATCGCGCCCTGCGCGAACACTTTAGTGCCCTGTTTGAGGGCTTCTGCCATGGTTAACATAACTTTGCGGATGAACTGCGGGGAGACTTTTAGTCCCGCGAATGGCGGGATGTGAAGACTCCATTGCCTAACTAACAAACGCTGCCGAGCAACGGAGGTTAAGGGTTAGGTTGATTGTTTAACGGTTTTTCTCAGCCTCATACGAACATCCGCACACGCGGCGCTCAGGCAGCTTGGAGAATAAAAGAAATGCGGCGGAAGGCAAGGGAGAATTCAGTCTGCTTTCTGATTTCAATCGTGCTGATACTCTCAAGTCCGTTTCCGTCGCTCACGCTCACGCTCACGAGGTAGATCAGGATTCCGACGGACCGGTTTTTGCTTGGGTGTGGAGCTAAGAGTAGGGCGCTCGCTTAAGACCTGATTCCAGAAATAGGTTGAATTCACAATGCCGCCGGTTATTTTTCCGCCATGCGCACGCTGTTCACATTCTTGCTCGCTCTCCTGGTGTTGGGCCACGCCCGCGCCGCCAGCACCGGCCACGTCTTCAAAGTTTTGCCGCTCTTGCTGGATTCGGAAGGCCACACCGCCATGTCGCCGAGCCTCTTCGATCGGGATGCGTATCAAGTTTTTCTCCGCGATCATGCCGAGCAAATCGCCGGCGTGCGTTACGATATTCTCTGGAAGGCACCCAAGGCTTCTGGAGCTAAATATATTTTGCGCCTCGAACTTCGCAGCGTGGGTGCGGATGGCAAACCTAAGTTAAAAATATTCGAATCCCCGGTCACACCCGGACTGTTCCGCAAATGGAGTTCGTTCACGCTCGACGGCGCGGAGCTGAAAAAGTCCGGTAGCGTCGTGGCTTGGCGGGCAACGTTGCTGGACGGCGCGACGGTGATCGGTGAACAAAAATCTTTTCTCTGGTGAACGCTGCCGCCCGCATCTGGCCGTTTTTTTTTCTCGCGCTGTGGACCACCTTCTCGGTCGCGGCCAAAGAGCTTGCCGATTATCGCATCGGTGATTTGGCCGAAGCGGACATCACCACGTTCGTTGCCCTGGATGTGCCGGACACATCTGCAAATGCTCAGCCATCTGCCGGAGCGATGGCGAAAATCCCATCCGTCTTCCGCGATTTCCCGCAGGTCGCTACGAATCAAATGACCGTGGAATTTTCGACGGTAATGTCCGTAGTTCACGGGAAATTCAAAGCCGCGTTGCAAAAGGAGTTTTCCGTCGCCACGTTGGACGCACCGACGGTTGCCTCCCCTGAATTCACGAACTTCGCCGCTGCTTTCATCACCGCCAACAATCGCTATCCGCTGAACATATCGCTCGCCGCCGAATGGGCGCGCGGTGGTGATGGCGCGGAGATCAGCAGAACCTTTCTCGCGCGCTTATTGGCCATGCTGCGTCGTCCCGTCTGCGCGGATCAGTTGCCGTCAGACTTTTTGGTGGGCGAAAAATTTTACGCCGTGCCGGTGGCTCGTCCCGAGGATGTGCCTGCGCTCGCGGAGGTCGAGCAGCATGGGCACTTGGTGGCCGCGTCGAATCTCACTAAAATATCGCGGCTACGTATGTTGTTCCGGCGCGGATTTAGCAAAGAGGAACAGCCATTTGCCTCAACGCTCGCTGGCTTTTTGCGACCCGTCTGCGCGCCGGATGTCGCGCTGACTGAAGAATATCGTCGCCAGGCTGCGAGTGCCACGTCGGTCATGGTGCATTTTGACAAAGGGCAAATCATCGTCGCGCGTGGTTCAACGGTGGATGAAAAAGCGTATGCGGCCATCACGCAGTTGCGCGAAAAAACTTCTGCCCAACCAAAGCCGGTGCTGCCCGTCGCGTCGCCCGTCGTCGTGGTAAAAAATGTTCCGCCTGCAAAATCTGTTCCAGTTCCCGCGCCGAATTATCTGGGCTGGGGCGCGAGCGTGCTGGCGGGCGTCATCGCGTTCTTTGTGGTCGTCAAAGCTGCGCAGCCGCGGCGCCGGGCTCCGCTCGTCACGCAGGCGGCGGCCATCAGCGGACAGCCCATTTTATTCGCCGAAGTTTTGGAGGGCCGGATGCAAATCCAACCGCCCGCCAGCGTCACGGACATTTTGAAAACGGCACCGCCGAATCTGGCCCCGCAATTCGTGGAATCGCTTAAAGAAGCGGTCGTCATCGAACTCGCCACGCAGCGTCGCGACCTGCTGTTCGCGCAGCAAGCCGCTGCTGCTGAGATCGCCGATCTCGCCCGCCGCCTCGAAAATGCGCAGGCTCCGTTGCTTGAACGACTCCGCGCCTACGAGCAACGCATCGGCGAATTGGAATCCGAACTGGCCGACCAATCCAAGCAAAACCGAGAGTTGCTGCAATTGAAAATTGACATGCTGCGGCAACAGATTGACACCGAGCGCACCGCCCGTCCGGCCAACTTTAATTAATTTGCTGCATGAGAATTCTCGCCCTCGATCACGGCACCAAGCGCATCGGCGTCGCGGTAAGCGATGAAACCAAAACCATCGCGCAGCCGCTCGAATACATTCCTGCCGAACCGTTTGGCGCTTTTCTAGAACGGCTCAAAGTGTTGCTGCGCGACAAGGAGGTGGATCTCATTCTCATTGGCCAGCCGCGTAATATGGATGGTAGCTATGGTCCCGCTGCGCAGAAAGTGGAGACGTTTGTTGGCGTTCTGAAAACCGCCATCACCGTGCCGATCAAAATGTGGGATGAGCGACTGACTTCCAAAATGGCCAACCGTATTTTGATTCAAGGCAACGTCCGCCGCGAGCAACGCAAAGAGAAGGTGGATAAGATGGCGGCGGCGATTTTGCTGCAAAGCTACCTCGATATGGGAATGTAACCACCAAGGCACTAAGACACAAAGTGAAGATAGACTTGGCAACTTGGGCGCAATCCGACCTCGGCAATTATCATTCCTATAATTTCGCCGTCCGTTACTTGGGGTCTTGGTGCCTTGGTGGTTTATGAATCTCAAACTCAGACTCGTCATCGCCTACGACGGCACCGCGTATCAAGGCTGGCAGTTGCAAAAGATTGGTCTCGGCGTTCAACAGAAAATTGAGGAGGCACTCGCGAAATATTTTCCCAGCCAGCCGCGCGTTCACAGCTCCAGCCGCACGGATACCGGCGTGCATGCGCTCGGCATGGTCGCGCACTTCGAGATTCCCAAGGCGGAATTGAAGATGTCCGTCCCGCGCGTGGCCCTCGCACTGAACGCCTTTCTTCCCAATGATGTTCGCGTGCTTTCCGTCGTGCGCGTGCCGGAGAAATTCCATGCGCGCTTCAACGCTACGGGTAAACAGTATCGCTACTTCGTTTGGAATCATCACGCCATGAATCCGTTGCTGCGCGGCCACGCATGGCATGTTCCGCGCAAACTAGATTTTGCTAAGATGCGCGCCGCTGCAAAATTATTGGTCGGCAAACACGATTTCAAATCCTTCGCCGCCACGCACAGTTACGAGATGGATTGCACCGTGCGGACGTTGACGCGTTGTTCCATCAAACGCTCCGGTCCGGATCTCACGTTCATCATCGAAGGCGATGGGTTTCTCTACAAAATGTGTCGCGGCATTGTGGGGACGCTCGTGCAGATCGGTTTCGGGAAATATCCGCCAGAAGAAATCAAAACCATGCTCGCTAAAACTGATCGTCGCGCCGCCGGCATGAGCGCGCCCGCGCATGGTTTGGTGTTGTGGAAAGTTTTTTATCAACCACCAAGACACCAAGACACCAACAAAACAAAGGCGAATTAAAATCGCCTGCTTTGTGCCTTCGTGTCTTAGTGGTTAATTTGCATGAACATTGTTTTACTCGAACCCGAAATTCCGCCGAACACCGGCAACGTGGCGCGACTCTGCGCTGCCACGAAATCTGTTTTGCATCTGATCGAACCGTTCGGTTTCAAGCTGGACGATTCGCAACTTAAGCGCGCCGGCATGGATTACTGGCAGCAGGTGGAATGGCATCGCTGGAAAAACTGGACGACGTTCGCGGAAAAAATTCCCGCCGGCTCGCGTCTGTGGTTCATCGAATCGGGTGGTGGAAAAAATTATTCGGATGTCAGATTTGCGCCCGACGATTATCTAGTTTTTGGCCGCGAGACAGCGGGCGTGCCGAAACAACTCTTAGAATCGCATCGCGAACAGTGGCTGCGGATTCCAATGTTCAACGCGCAATCGCGTTCACTGAATTTGTCCAACTGCGTGGCGCTGGTTTTGTTTGAGGCGTTGCGGCAGCAGGGGTTTCAGGGTGAAATTACTTGATGAATTCGATTTTTGAACCATTGTTTAGGCACAACTTGGGATATGGGAAATCTTAATTTTAATTTCCGGAAAATTACACTGCTGCTTGCCGCAACATTTCTAATTGCCGCGACGTATAACTCAGGCGCGTTCGCCTTGCTCGGCCCGGTGCAACCGTGGATGCAGTCCACTAATGGCGTCATCAATGCCGGCGACATTGGCGGGCCAATGCTGTTGACCAACGAGTATCGCTGGAACGTGCCGGTGGTGACGTATGGTTTTGACAAATCGTTCACGGATTATTTCGGCTCCAACGGCGTGGCGGCGGTGGAAAGTGCGATTCAAATTTTGAATAATTTGCCACCGGCTTCTCAAATAGTTCTAACGAATTATCCATTCCGCTCCCAAAGTTTCAATCCAACCGCGCAGGCGAATTATATCCAAGATTTAAAGTCTTCTGCACTTGCGCTCATAGTGTGGCATCTCGGCTTGGCGCATCCGGTAAAAAATATTTATGTGATGAGGCAATGGAATTCCGTGCTTATACCACCACCAAATCAATTTCTTTATCAGTTTTATTGGCCGGATTGGATTTATCCGGATTTTATTTCTATTTTAAATTATGATCCGCAAACCTTGAATAGCACTGCTTTTGTTGATGACATTCTCTACTCAGCATACGTAGTTCAGTATGGAAACCAAAATTACTTGCAGCCATTTCCGGTTGATCCCAGCTCACCACTTGCTTACTCATCCGTAGCCGATTTTGATTTGCAACTTGGCGGTTATTACACTGGCTTGACCTATGACGATGTTGGTGGTCTGTCTTATTTACTATCCGCAAATAATGTGAATTACGAGACGCTGATTCCCGGTGTGGTGTCGGCCAGCACTAATGCGAATCTGTTCGTGAACGGCGCATGGCGTCCGGGCGTGGAAAAAATCACCTTCTTGCCCCATCTGAAAAATCTAATTTCCGGTGTGTTTATGCCGACGACGAATTATTTTACCGACACTTTTTATTCCAACGGCGTGGCCAAACAACAATCCTTGGCACGCATTGTCTCGCAACCGGATTTTCTTTTTAGCGCTGGCGACGCGCATGCCACCTACTCCAGTTTTTTTGCACTGACCCAATCAGGAACAACAAATTGGATGAACAATGCTGCGGCTAATGGCAATCCCGCAGGAGCTGGGCCGGGCGTGATCCAGCCGCCGACAACTATCACTTTCGATAAATTTGGCGCTCAATTTATCACCTATGGTTACTATTCCGATGAACATGCCCTTTCGTATGCAGAAGATAGTATTTTTCCGATTTTGCCTTCTTGGGGTTCGTTTGCCGGCACAACTAATTTGCCAGTCGCCTATCCCATTCCACAATCTGGCACAAACCAAATGACATTAAGGCTATCGCTTGAATTGGGGGTGCCACCAAATCAATTTTGGAAAGATTTTGAATATAAGACTAGCACTTTGATTGGTGGGCGGTTTGTGTTACAAACCTCTGCAAATATGATGGAGTGGGTTACACTATTCACGGTGACGAACAACGGAACAATTCCCACTTACCTGGTGCGATATCCAAAAAGCCAAAGCCGGTTTTATCGCCTGAATCCACAATGATTCATTAGTGTTATTTGAAGTGTTGCAGCAGCAGGGTTTTCAGGGCGAGATTTTGTAGCTGCCCGCTTTAGAAATCCAGCGGCACGCCAAAAATGTTCAGCAAAATGGCCAGCGTGCCATACGTCACGGCACCCAATGTTTGCCGGACTTGTGGGATGTTGAGCAGCACGATGATGATGATGAATCCGAAGCGCGCAAAGTTGGCGTAGGCTTCGTAACT
>JANYFN010000182.1 GCA_025362675.1 Limisphaerales bacterium
ACCGCAAAAGGTCGGAGGGAATATTCCGGGCGAGCGCCCTTTTAATGGCTCGCCCCGTGGCAGGGATGCCGCGAACAAAACATCCAAAAACCCCGCAAGGGGTGACTCATGGAAGGAGTCAGTTATGGTCATCAATACAAACACGTCTGCCCAGTCGGCTGCCAATCAATTGTCGCAATCTAGCGCCATGTTGGCTAAATCCCTCGCCCGCCTATCCTCCGGATCGAAGATTACCTCGCCCGCCGATGATAGCGCCGGTCTGGCTGTTTCAATGAAGCTCGGTGCCCAAATCTCCCGCATCAGCGCGGCGCAGAATAACGTGGGCAACGCCATCTCGTTCAACCAAACCCAGGACGGTTATCTGTCCAAGGTCAATGATGCGTTGAATCGTATGAGTGAACTCTCTGTTCTCTCGCAGGACGCGACTAAGACGGACGCGGATCGCTCCCTCTATAACACAGAATTCAGCACCCTCGGCACTTACATCAATGATGTGAAGACCAAGGATTTCAACGGCGTCAGTCTCTTCGCCGGTTCCGCCCTAAGCGTAACCTCAGATAGTGACGGCAATACCTTCAGCAGCACGGGGGTCAATCTCGGTGCCGCCACCTACTCCACTGCAGCCAGCTCTACGATTGATACGGTTGCCCATGCGGCGACGGCCTTGACCAACATCAAGCTCGCCATCACGCAGTTGGCCACAGACCGCGCGAGCATCGGTTCCAACATCGAATCATTGGGTTACTACAACGACCAGTTGAGTTCGTTGAGCAACAACCTCTCCGCTGCTAAAAGTCGCATCACCGATGTGGACGTGGCGCAGGAAAGCACGACTTACGCGAGGAACAATATTCTCGTGCAATCTGGCACGGCGATGTTGGCACAAGCGAACTCGTTGCCGCAATCGGTCCTCAAGCTTATCGGCTAAGCCCGGCTCGGGTAAGTAATCGGGGCAGCCCGGGGATGCACGTCGCCGGGCTGCTCCAAAAAAACACAAATAGTTATTTAAGAATTTTCGGCGCAAGCCGATAGGGAAGAGCTGGAAAGTCAGGAATTCAAACGTGTGGTTCACGGTTGAAGACTTAACGGCATGCGGTGCCGACAACCGCTAAAGGTCGGAGGGAATAATCGGGTGAGCGCCCTTATCAATGGCTCGCCCCGTGGCAGGGATGCCGCGTAAAAAACATCCGTGCCTCGCAAGAGGCGACTCATGGAAGGAGTCAGTTATGGTCATTAATACAAATACATCAGCCCAATCAGCCGCCAACCAACTGCAACAATCGAGCAACATGTTGGCTAAATCGCTCGCCCGCTTGTCCTCTGGTTCGAAGATCACTTCGCCAGCGGATGACAGCGCGGGTCTAGCCGTGTCAATGAAGCTCGGCGCGCAGATCTCGCGTGTCGGTGCGGCCCAAAACAACGTGGGCAACGCCATCTCGTTCAACCAGACGCAGGACGGTTATCTGCAAAAGGTGAATGACGCGTTGAATCGTATGAGCGAACTCTCGGTGCTGTCACAGGACGCCACCAAGACGGATAGCGACCGCGCCCTCTACAATACCGAGTTCGGTTCTTTGCAAACCTACGTCAAAGACGTGGCGACCAAAGACTTCAACGGCGTCAGCTTGTTCAGCAGCAGCGCGTTGAACGTCACGTCGGATAGCGAAGGCAATACCTTCAGCAACACCGGCGTGGATCTCGGCTCGACTAGCTACACGAATGCGACTGGCAGCTCGACGAAGATTGACACGGTTGCCAACGCGGTGACGGCCTTGGGTAAGATCAAGTCCGCCATCACGCAACTCGCCACTGACCGGGCGACCATCGGTTCGAACATCGAATCCTTGGGTTACTACAACGACCAGTTGAGCTCGTTGAGCAACAACCTGTCTGCGGCCAAAAGTCGGATCACCGATGTGGACGTGGCGCAGGAAAGCACCAATTACGCAAAGCAAAACATCCTCGTCCAATCTGGCACGGCGATGCTCGCACAAGCGAATTCGTTGCCGCAATCCGTTCTCAAACTCATCGGCTAAGCCGGAGTGGACGGATCGGAAAAACCGGTGAAAAAGTTCCCCGGGCGGCGTTGAACCGCCGCCCGGGGTTTTACCGGAAAAGAAAAACGCAGATCAAAAGAAAATAAAATTATGGCAAGCACATCTGGAGTAGATCTTTCGATTTCCGGCCTCGCGTCGGGCTTTGACTGGAAAACTGTTGTGCAGCAGCTTGCCCAGGCCGAGCGCGCGCCCGAGGCCGTCTGGTCGAAAAACCAGACCAAGATCAACGCGAAAAATTCGGCTTACACCATTGTCACCAGTTATCTCAACCAAGTGCAGTTGGCGGCCAAGGCTTTGAAGGACAATACGATTTACGATAACCGCAGTGCGACGAGTTCTACCCCTGCCGTCGCCACGGTTTCCTCCTCTGCCAGCACTAAAGTCGGCACTTACAGCTTTAACATCACCCAACTCGCTACGGCCGCTTCGCTGACTGGCTCAAGCAATGTGAGTAGTCCCATCAGCTCCACCAACGATGTGAGCGGAGTGACGCTCGGCGCGGCTAATTTTGCCACCGCTGTCACGGCGGGAACATTTTCGGTGAACGGCGCGCAGGTAACGGTCGCCACTACGGATTCATTGCAGGACGTGTTCGGCAAAATTTCCACTGCCACCGGCAACGCGGTGACTGCCAGCTATGATTCCACCACGGATAAAATTTCTTTGACCAGCCCGAACAACATCACTTTGGGCAGCGCGGCGGATACGAGCAATTTTTTGCAGGTGGCCAAGCTCTACAACAACAACTCCGGCAGCGTGACGAGCAATGATACTTTGGGGCGCGTCAACTCCTCGGCGGTGTTGACCAGTGCTCACCTGGGCACAGCGGTCAACGACGGCGGCAGCGGGGCCGGGGCATTTAGCATCAACGGTGTCGCCATCAATTTCAATGCCAGCACGGACACCTTGCAAAATGTCCTGGACCGCATCAACAGTTCCTCGGCCGGCGTCACGGCGAGTTATGATGTGGTGAACAATAATTTTTCGCTGACCAACAATACGACGGGTGATGTGGGTATTTCCTTGTCGGACACGACGGGAAATTTTCTCGCGGCCACGGGTTTGGCGGGCGGCAATTTGAACGCCGGCAAAAATTTAAATTACTCCGTGAATGGTGGCGCGGCGCTGGTGAGCCGCTCCAATACGATTGACGGTTCCAGCTCAGGCATCACCGGCCTTTCAGTAGCTGCGCTCACGCTCGGCAAGACGGACGTAATGGTGACCGGCGACACCACGGCGATCCAGAATAACATTCAGTCGTTCGTCACGGCTTATAATAATTTGCAGTCCTACATCACCACCAACTCCGCCAGTTCGACGGACTCGACGGGCAAGGTGACGGCGGGGACGCTCACAGGCGATGTTGACGCGGCGAATATCGCGTCCACCCTGCGATCCAACACTTTTTCACCGGTATCAATCACGGGGCTTTCGACCACGTTCAGTCAGTTGGCGAACCTCGGGATCAAATCTAATGGCCAAAACAACACGGTCACGTTGGACTCCACGGCGCTCTCGGCGGCTCTCACGAGCAACCTAGGCGATGTCAAAAAACTGTTTTCCGATTCCACCAACGGCCTCGCCGCGAAGCTGGATCAGTTTGTGACAAATCTTACCGGGGACAACGGAACCGTGGTGACGCATCAGGCATCGCTTACCAAGCAAAGCACGAGCATTGACGCTCAAATCGCGAACTTGGAGAAGACGATCACCGCCGATGCGAATCATTGGACCAAAGCGTTTCAGGCCATGGAAACGGCCCAATCGCAATTGACTCAAGAATTAAATTACCTCACGAAAAACTTCAAGTAGTGAGGCAAAAGCAGCGTCCTGATCGCGCGCCACATCCTGACCGGAATACAAACCGGCTGGGTCTGTCCGCCGGACGCGGCTAACATGGAAGGATCGTATGAACTTCGGTTTTTACTCGGATGGAGGGAAAAGTTGTCTCGCAGTGTCTCGACGGATGGGATGTTTAGTCGTGCTGTTCGCGTTCGGTGGCAGTCTGGCTTCCGCACAAACGAATGCGCCCGCAAAAGTTCGGACGGATGAATTCCGCGCCGATAACATTTTTGCGGCACCCGGAAAATTATCAGCCAAAATCTTGCGGGTGGCAGTGCTGCCGCTCGCGGCGGAAAAACCCCTGGGCGAACTACCCGAAGGTTGCGAGGCGCTCTCGCCGGTCGTGTGGGATCAGGCAGTGAAATCAAAAAGATTCGAAGCGGTAACGGTAAACGCAGATAAATTGCGCGCTGCTATGGGTCGTTCGGCGTGGACGGGCAGCGAGGTGTTGCCGGCGGATTTCTATGATTACTTGCGCCGTGAATATGCCTGCGATGCGGTGTTGTTTGGAGAAATCACCACTTATCGTGCTTATGCCCCGCTCGCCGTGGGTTGGCGGTTCAAGCTGGTGGATACGCACACGGGCCAGGTCATCTGGGCGGCGGATGAAATCTTTGATGCGGCGGATAAAAAAGTAGCCAAGGCGGCGCAACGATTCGAGCATCCCAAACCGCGTTTTCCCTTCATGGAATCAGAGGATTGGGCGGTTTTGAACTCGCCCCGGAGATTTGGCAGCTATTCGGCGGCGGCCTTGCTGGCCACGCTGCCAGAACATTAAAAATTAGGCTAAAGTATTTATGCGTTTCGACGATGATAGCCTACGGGATGACAGTTCAAATGGACTGACGCCCAAATATTTTAAAATTATGGTAGTAGAATTCAACACTGGTGGGGCCAACTTTATTCCTGTCCGCCAATCCCCGGCTCGTCCGGCGGGCGCGGCGGCAGTAAATAACGATGGCGATAACGACGCTTCTTTCGAGACGCAACAGCTCGCCCGCAGCTTGCCCAAGCCGACGGCCGATGTCCGCCCCGAGAAAATCGCCCGGGCCGCCGCGCTCGTCGCGGATCCTAATTACCCTTCACCCGCACAGCTTTCCAAGCTCGCCGGGCTGCTCGCCAAACATATTTAATTTTTGCCAACCCTAAAAAATTAATCATGCCTGCCGCGAATCCCTGGTCGTCCTACCGTAAGATTTCAACGCAAACTGCGCCACCCGGCCAGCTCGTGTTGATGCTGTTTGATGGTGCGCTCCGCTCACTGGATCGCGCGCAGGCTGGTTTTATCTGCCTCGAGATTGGCGAGCGCAACACCACCATCCACAACAATCTCACCCGCGCGATTGATATCGTCCGCGAGTTGAACCATTCGCTTGATCTGGAAGCGGGCGGCCAGCTCGCCGAGACGTTGCGGAACCTCTACAACTTCTTCGAGTCGCGGCTCGTGGAAAGTAATTTAAAAAAATCGCGCCGGGGCATTGATGAAATCATGCCTATGCTCAAGCAGCTCCGCGATGCCTGGTTCTCCATGTTGAATGGCGGCAGCCTCAGCCCCGCCCTGCCGGAACCGGCGTCCACTTGGACCGCAAATTCTTTGCAGCCCGCATGAATCCCGAGCGCGAACTGTTCCGCGCCTACTCCGAGTGGCGCCGATTAGCCCTGGCCGAAACCGCCGCCATCCAGTCGCGCAACTGGCCGCTCCTCGCCGACTGCCAACACGCCATCCAGGATTTTCAGAAACTCGTCAGCCGCCTCACCCTCGATGCGCGCGACGAATGGAAACGCAAAGGCGAAGATCCCGCCGTGAAAGAAAAAGATTTCCAAAAACTCGTGAACGAACTCATCGAAATCACGCTCCAGAATCACTCGCTGCTACAGACCGCCCGTGCCACCGCGAAAACCCACCTCGCGGAACTCGGTGAGGCCGGGCGCAATTTGAAACTGTTGCATCGCTCCTACGCCAACGGCCAGGCGCCGCTGCAACCCGCCTGATTTTTAGGGCCATGAAAACTCCGGACGAGTTCAGCATCCCCGCCGACCCGATCCTCGTCGTGGACGATGAGAAGATTCTGCTCTCCGCGCTGTTGCAAATTCTCAAGCACTCCGGCTTCGAGGTCGTCGGCTTTGATAATCCGCTCGATGCCCTGGCTGAACTTCAGAAACGAAAATTCTCCGTCATCATTTCTGATCAGTGCATGCCCGGTCTCACCGGCCTCGAACTGCTCGCCAAGGCGCGGCAACTCCAGCCCTTCGCCACCCGCATCCTCACCACCGGCGTCTTGAATCTCGATACCATTATCGCCGCGATCAATACCGGCGAAATATTCCGCTTCATCATCAAGCCTTGGTTGCACGAGGAATTTCTCGCTACCTTGCAGAACGCCGTCCAGCGCCACGAACTCATCTGCCAGAACGCGCATCTGCAAAATGCCACGCAGACGATGAACACGCAGCTCGTGGAGTTGAACCGTTCGCTCGAACAGCAGTTGCAACTGACCGCGCACCAAAATTCCAAGCTCGGCGAACTCAACACCGCGCTCGAAACCAATCTCCGCCGCTCCATCGAACTCTGCGTGCAAACCATGCAGACCTATTATCCCTCGCTCGGCAATCAAGCCAGCCGCGTCGCCGAACTCGCGCGCGCGATGGGACAAGTCGCCAAACTTTCTCCCGAAGAACAGCGCACACTCGAAACCGCTGCGCTCCTGCATGACATCGGACTCGTCGGCGTGCCCCGCTCCATCATCCGCCGCTGGCAGGAAAATCCCGATCGCCTTACCGAAGCCGAACGCGTCCTCGTGGAGCAACATCCCATTCTCGGCCAGGAACTCGCCGCCTTCGTCAGCAGCCTCGATCAAGTCGGCAAAATCATTCGCGCCCATCACGAACGCATGGATGGCCTGGGTTATCCCGACCGGTTGCAAGGTGAGAATATTCCCTGGCTCGCACGGCTGCTCGCCGTGCCCGTGGCCTTTGCCGCCTGCCACGCGGATGAAGAAATCGCGCTGGAAATCATCAAGGAAGGACGCGACACCGCGTTTGACCGTGAAGCGCTGAAGATATTTCTGCACGCCCAATCCATCGCCATTGTGCCGCGCCGCGAACGGCAGATCATTCTGGGCGAACTCCGCCCCGGCATGATACTGGCCAAAGGAATTTATTCGCCCACCGGCCTGCTCCTCGTGCCCGAAGGCCGGCTGCTGAATGCGACCTACATCGAAAAAGTTTTGAACTACAACCGTATTCAACCGCTGGTGCAGACGCTCACGGTTTATTGTTGAACCGCCGCCAAGATCAATGCGGGGTTTGCAACCGCAGCGCCCACGGCGGTTGGCTCCGGCGCGAGGCTGTGTGAAAACTCTATCATTGGTTGAAACTTTTACGCGGGTGCGGGGTCTGAATCAAGCATGAATCATCGGACGGGTTTGGATCGCGCGCAGACGCTGTTGTTTCCGGAACGCTTGGAGGATTATGTGGCCGCGGATAATCCCGTGCGTTTTCTGGATGCGTTCGTCGCCTCGCTGGAGTTGCACGCGCTTCAGTTTGCCAAAGCCAAGTGCGCGCCCACCGGTCGCCCGCCTTATGATCCGGCGGTGTTATTAAAACTTTATCTCTACGGCTATCTCCACCGCGTGCGTTCCTCCCGGATGTTGGAAGCGGAAGCGCACCGTAACGTGGAAGTCCTCTGGCTGCTCGGCAAACTCACGCCCGACTTCAAGACCATCGCCGACTTCCGCAAGGATAACTTGCAGCCGCTCCAGCGCGTCGCGCGGCAGTTCACGCTGCGCTGCCGGAAGCTGGAACTCTTCGGCGGCGAAACTGCTGGCCATTGATGGCAGTAAGTTCCGCGCAGTCAATGCCCGCGACCAGAATTTTAGCGCCGCCAAGTTGCAGGAACTCCTCGCGCACACGGATGCCCGGCTGGCCGAGTATCTTCAGTTGCTGGATCAGAGCGACGCCGGCGAAGGGACGGCCAGTCCGCTCACCCCGGCGGCGTTGCAGGCCAAGATCGCCGCGTTGCAGGAACGGCGCGGCTGGCACGCGGAGTTGTTGGGCCAGTTGGATGCCGAGGAGAAACAGATCTCCGTGACCGACCCGGACACGCGGCGCATGCCGGTGGCGCAAGGGAATGTCGTCGGCTACAACGCGCAGCTGGCCGTGGACGCCAAACATAAGTTGATCGCGGCGGACGACGTGACCAATGCCGGGAATGATTACGGACAACTCGCCGACGTGGCCCTCACCGCCCAAGCCAACTTGGAAATAAAATCGGCCGAAGTCCTCGCCGACAAAGGCTATTACAACGCCAGCGAAGTCAGCCGCTGCGTCGCGCACGGACTCCGTCCGCTCATCCCCAAAACCGCTACCAGCGCCAACACCAAGCTCGGACTCTACGGCAAAAGCCAGTTCCAGTATGAGGCGGATCAGGATCGTTATCTCTGTCCGGCGGGAAAAGAATTAACCTATCGTTTCCGCACCTATGAGCTGGGGCGGGAGCTGAAGTATTACCGGGCCAAAGGGTGCCAGGACTGCGCCCTCAAAAAGCAATGCACGCGCAACCAGCACAACCGGACGCTCACGCGCGAAGCGAACGCACACCTGATGGAACAGATGGCGGAACGGCTGCAAGCGCAGCCGGGGAAGTATGCCTTGCGGAAGACGCTGGCGGAACCTCCGTTTGGCACGATCAAGCGGTGGTTTGGCTACACCCACTTCACGCTGAAGGGACTCACCAAAGTGCGGACGGAATGGAGCCTGATCACGCTGGCGTATAACCTCAAACGCGTGTTGAACCTCGTGAGCGTGGAGAAATTAATGCTGGCGGTGGCCTGAAAGCCGGGCGGCGACGCCGGCCCGCGAAAAAAACCGACTCTAAGTCCTATTATCTTCCCTGCCTAACACTATCACCGGATAAGTTCACCCGCCTGATAGTTAGAAAATTAACCGCCTATCTAATTACTCACTTGAAAACCCACTTACTAACTCACCAACCTAAATAGTTTTTACACAGGCTCGCGCATGGTTAGGCCACATGTCATGTCACTGCGCTTTCAGCGCGTTAAAGACCGGGGCGCGGTTATGAAGGTTCCAAGGTCGGTGCGAACCGCTGTCGTTCGGGCGAAAGGCGGTTTTGGAGCGTTGACGGGTCCGCACGGAGCGGAAGATGACGCGCACGGCGGGGCAAACACCTCGCACAGAGCTGAAAACCTCCGCACGGAAGGCCAAGTCCTCCGCACGGAGTGAAAGTTAGGTGTTCGGGAGCGAAAAACGCCCGCACGGAGCGAATGTTGGCTCGCACGGAGCGTCGGATACCCCGCACGGAGCGGAAAATCGCCGCACGGAGGGTCCGATGGCTCGCACAGAACGAAAAACGTCCGCACGGACGGGAAAATAGGTTGGGGCAAGTGTCGGAGGGGTTGGTTGGGGGAGTTCGGCGACGATTTCACCGGTTTGTATTCGGGCGTGAATGATTTATTCTACGGGTGTGAGAGTTTTGATGTTCATTTTGTTGTTGCTGGTGCTGGGCGGTCGGGCGCGGGCGCAGACGAATGATGAATCTTTGGATTTGCCGGGGTTCCTGAACGCGGCGCAATCGTGGGCGCAATCGAATCTGGATGAGGAGGTGTTGCGCGCCTTGCCAGCGGCGGATTCGCCGCAAGTGAATGAATTGCTCGGGCAATGCGAGGAATATCTTCAGGGCGATGACGTGCTGGATCTGGCGCAGTTGCAAAGTGTGGCGGCCACGCTGCTGCCGTTGCTAGAGGCGCAGGCGGAGACGCAGCCAACGGCAGCGTGGTTGCGGACGCGACTGGATTATTTTGAAGCGGCGGAGGCGTTAAAACCGTTGCCACCGAAACCCGGTCAGCCGACGAATGGGGTGTCGGCGGTGAAACCGACGGTTAAAGCGGTGGCGGAGATTTGGATCCAGAAAGTGGCGGCGCGTCCGTGGCCGAAGGCGGCGGTGGCGTTGGTGCCGCCGTTGAAGCGGGTGTTTGCCCAGGCGGGGGTGCCGGGGGAATTGGTGTGGCTGGCGGAGGTGGAGTCGGGTTTCGAGGTGCGGACGCGGAGTCCAGCGGGCGCGGTGGGCTTGTTTCAGTTGATGCCGGCGGCGGCGAAAGGGCAGGGGTTGCGTCGCTGGCCGTTGGATGAGCGACAGCAGGTGGCACCGTCGGGGCGCGCCGCCGCAGGGGAGTTGCGGCGATTGTATTCGCTGTTTCACGACTGGCCGCTGACGGTGGCGGCGTATAATTGCGGGGCCGGTCGGGTGCAAAAGACGTTGAAGCGATTCAACGCGACATCTTACGCGGCGATCGCGGCCAAACTCCCGGCGGAGACGCAGATGTATGTGCCAAAAGTGGGGGCGACGATCTGGAAACGCGAGGGGAAGCGGTTGGAGGCGTTAGCGGCTCCGTCGGCGCAACCGTGATGGGAAAGGTGGGGCCGCCGGACGTAGCGCAATTACTTTTTATCGCGCGGATGGGTGAACTTGAGCATGACGGTGTCTTGAAGTTTTTCAAAGAACCCTTTTTTCTTTTGGGTCAGGGTCGCGGCCATCCGTTCGCACGGATGGCTGCACAGGCGGCAATGGTAGCGGGGAATGCCGCCCTGCAATTTGAGCACGCGCACGCAACGATTGCACATGATGTCTTGGCAAACGG
The DNA here is from genome assembly GCA_025362675.1 of Limisphaerales bacterium. Classification (GTDB taxonomy): domain Bacteria; phylum Verrucomicrobiota; class Verrucomicrobiia; order Limisphaerales; family UBA11358; genus UBA11358. The sequence goes on from JANYFN010000182.1 coordinate 10,559, forward strand.
TGCAGCAAAAGGTGGCGGCGAGTTCGGGGTGGCGCGGGCATGCGGTGAGACCACTGGCGAGAATGATCGGCTCGGCGGGCGCCGGTTCGCCGCGTTCGTATTCGGGGATGGCGATGTGGGCGTCGGTAGATTCCACGGTCAGTTCGACATCGCCGAATTTAATTTCCTGTCCGGGTGCGAGCCAGCTCTCGGTGATACGTTCGCCACCGAGAAAAGTGCCGTTGGTGGAATCGGTGTCGCGTAGATAAACGCCGTCGTTGGAAAGCGCGAGTTCGGCGTGCTGCGTGGAGACGGTGTTGTGGGCGAGACAGATTTCGCAGTCGCGCCCGCGCCCGACGCGGTTGACGCCCATGCGGAGTTCAATGGCCTGTATCCCTAGCCCTTGGGTTTTAACGAGAAGTCGCGCCATAAAATCAACTGCTGCGGGAAAAGTGTTCGCTGGGAGGTCCGGAATGTCGAGCGGGAAAATGAGTCGGCGTGTCAGTCGGTGAGCGGATTGGTGGCGAAGGCGAAGGCTTTAACCACGTTGCCGCCGATCAGATGTTCTTGGATGATCTGTTCGAGCACGGCGGGGGAACAACTGTGATACCAGGCGCCTTCAGGATAGACGACTGCGATGGGGCCGCGCACACAGACGCGCAGGCAACTGGCTTTGGTGCGCGCGACGAGCGGTTGCGCGCCGACGAGGCCCAGCTCTTTCAAGCGCGCTTTCAAAAAGTCCCACGACGCGAGAGTTTCTTCGCGCGCACAACATTTCGGTTCGTCGGCATCGGTGCAGAGAAAGATATGGCGGCGGATTTTTTTGAGACCAAGTGCGGCCGCGGCGGATTCGAGTTCGGGATTCATTTGAGTCCACCACGGGATACACGAAACCGGTGAAAAGAAAATCAATTTACACCGCGACTAGCTGCTCTTGGGGTGTGCGGCGAAACGCTCATTTACAGGCGCGTTTCTGTCTCTAGAATTCAAGTTAAGGTCAAACGTGAACGCATCGCTCAAATCCATCTGCCTCGGCGTCGCGCTTTGGGGAGTCGCTTTGATGTCGTTTGGGCAGATCACCACGACCAATTTTTTCAACTGGGAAACCGCGCCGGTGCATCCGGTCGCTTTGAGTCCCGATGGCACGCGGCTCGTCGTGTGCAATCTGCCGGACGCGCGCGTGGATATTTTTGACGTGACCGCTGGTCGTCCGGTTCCGCTCGGCAGCGTGCCTGTCGGCCTCGATCCGGTCACGGTGCGGTTTCGGACGGCCACCGAATTCTGGGTGGCCAATTACATTTCGGATTCCGTCAGCGTCGTGGACCTGCCAACGCTGCGCGTCGTGAATACTTTTTCCACGACGAACGAGCCGTCGGACATCGTGTTCGCCGGCACGCCGTCGCGCGCGTTTGTTTCCTGCGGCCAGCCGAATCTCGTGCAGGTTTTCAATGCGACAAATTATTCAGTCGTGACGAATCTCACCATTGATGGCAATCGTCCGCGCGCGCTGGACGTCAGTCCCGACGGCACGAAAGTCTATGTCGCCATTTTTGAATCCGGCAATGCCAGCACCATCATCGGCACAGGCGTCGCGCTGGGCGTGACGCGCGCGAACCTGGTAAATTTTTCTTTCGCGCCGTCCAAAGGGTTGAACCCGCCGCCGAACAGCGGGACGAATTTCGTTCCCGCCATCAACCCGCTCATCACCAACGCGCCGCCGAAGGTGAGCTTGATCGTGAAAAAAAATTCTGCGGGCCGCTGGCTGGACGACAACAGCGGCGACTGGACGGAATTTATTCGCGGCACAAACGCGGCGTTCACCGGTCGCGTGCCGGGCTGGGATATGCCGGACCACGACCTCGCGGTGATTGACGCGACGACGTTTTCCGTCAACTACGCCAATGGTTTGATGAACATCTGCATGGGTGTGGCGGTGAACCCGGCCACGGGAAAAATTTTCGTCATCGGCACTGACGCGCTGAACCAGATGCGGTTTCAAGGTGTGTTGGATGGAATTTTTATCCGTGTGAACCTCGCGCAAGTTGATCCCGTGACGCTGACGAATACCGTCAAAGATTTGAATCCGCATCTGAATTATTCGACGACGCAAGAGAGTCAGAGCGAGCGCGACAAATCTTTGGGCGACCCGCGTGGAATCATTTGGAGCGCGGACGGTTCGCGCGGCTACGTCACCGGCATGGGCTCGGACAATCTCACGATCATTGACGCCAACGGAAATCGCGCCGGACTTGCGCCGACGATCAATGTCGGCCAAGGCCCGACCGGCATGGCGCTGGATGAAACGCGAAACCGGCTTTATATCTTGAACCGTTTTGGCGGCAGTATTTCCACGGTGGACACGGTCAGCCAGACGGTCACAAATACATTTTCACTTTTTGACCCAACCCCGGCCGTCATCAAAAATGGGCGGCCACGGCTTTACAACACGCGGCTTTCGTCCGGCCTCGGTCAGGCGGCTTGCGGATCGTGCCATGTGGATGCGCGCTTCGACCGGCTCGCGTGGGATTTGGGCGAGCCGACGGACGTGCTGAAAATTATCAGCGGCGCAAACTTTGTCGCGACGCCGGCGGTGACCAATAATTATCATCCGATGAAAGGCCCGATGACCACGCAGACGTTTCAGGACATCATCGGACATGAACCGTTTCACTGGCGCGGCGACCGCGACGGTATTGAACAATTCAGTCCCACGTTCACAAATTTGCAGGGCGCACCCATCGGCATCGCGACGAATGAGATGAGCGACTTCAAAAATTTTCTCGCGACAATCCGGTTTGCGCCGAATTCGTTCCGCCAGTTCGACAACTCGTTGCCGACGAACGTGGCGTTGCCCGGACAGTTCGCACTCGGTCGCGGCACGCTCGCCGCCGGCGCGCCAATGCCCAATGGCAATGCGGTGAACGGCCAATTGTTGTTCCGGCAAACGACCAACCTCACGACCAGTTGCATCACCTGCCACACGCTGCCGACGGGACTCGGCACGGACATGAAATTTAATGGCGCGGTCTGGCAGCAACTCGCGCTCGGCACGAATGCCGCACATCACATCGCGCTCATTGAACTGGAGCGTTCGCAGCAACTCCCTTTCAAAGTGCCGCAGTTGCGAAATATGTTCGACAAGTTCGGCCTGGATTTGTTGCACACAAATAATCGCGCCGGGTTTGGTTTTTCGCATGATGGCAGCGTGGACACGTTGACACGTTTTATTCAGGACGGCTTCGGCCTCACGAACGACCAGCAGACCGCCGACCTCGACGCGTTTTTGTTTTCCTTCACCGGCTCGGATTTGACGGCGGGCGTGGTCACGGACGGAAACCGTTCGCCCGGCGTCGCGAGCCTCGACACGCCGGCGGCCGTGGGTCGGCAAATCACTATCAACAATTCGTCCGGCGTCGCGCTCATCACGAACATGATTTCGCTCGCCAATGCTGCCACGAGCCGCGTTGATCTCGTGGTGAAAGGTTTTGAAAATGGCCTCGCGAGAGGCTGGTTTTACAACCGCACGAACGGATTTTTCCAATCCGACCGGCTCGCTGAATCTGACACGCCAGCCGCCCTGCGCGCCTTGGCCGCGCCGGGCGCAGAGCAGACTTATACCATTGTGCCGCGCGGAGCGGGCATCCGAATGGGTATTGATCGCGATGCCGATGGTTATCTTGATCAGGACGAAAAAGATTTCGGTTCCGATCCCGCTAATGCTCTGTCGCTTGCTACCAACACCTCGCCATTCTTGAGTTCCATCAGCACCGTGTTCGCATTGAAAGGCCGGTTGCTCGCGTTGAATTTCACGGCGACCGACAGCGATGTGCCCGCACAAATCCTCACGTTCAGCCTGACCAATTCGCCGCCGGACGCCACCATCAATGCCACCAACGGTGCGTTTACTTGGACTCCATCCGGTGCCGCAGGAACTATTTCTAACGCCATCACCGTCGTCGTCACCGACAGCGGGACGCCGAACCGCAGCGACACAAAAACGTTTTTCATCGTGGCTAACGATATGAACGCGACCGCGCCGGTGATTTCGAGCAACGGCGTTTCCATCAGTTGGAGCGCCATCGCCGGGCTTACGTATCGCGTGCAGTTCAAAAATAATCTGACGGACATCAGTTGGAGCGATCTGCCCGGCGACATTGCCGCGACCAACATCGTCGCGCTCAAATTGGATTCCGCCGCCGTCACCAACGCCACGCGGTTTTATCGCATCATCGCGCTGCCATGAGAACTGCGAATTTCATCTTTCGTTTTCCGGCGTTGCTCGCGGCCACAATTTTATTTTTTGCGGCAACGGCCAGCGGCCAGCGCGCCTTCACAATCAATGTCGCGCCGACGAATTTAAATGCTGCCGCCGTGAGTTGGAAGGTGCAGTCCGCCACGCCCGTTGGCGATCTGCTGATGCTTCCGCAATTTCAAGTCGAGCGCAGTCCTGACCTGAAAAACTGGATACCCGTGAGCGGCATGATCACCGGCGCTTTGAGCCAGAAACTTGTTTTCACTGACCCGCAAAGTAGCCTCGGATTTTATCGCGTGAACTCCCTGATCAATCAGGAAAATGCGCAGTTGAGCAATGTGAAACTAGACGGAGGCCAGTTGCAGTTCGCTGATTTTTTTGGCGCGGAACTATTTGCGGCGAGTTTGCAAAGTGCCATTCTGACCAATGCCAGCTTCAACGCCGCCGATGTGCGTCACGCCAATTTTTCCAGCGCGAATCTCGCGGGCGCGGATTTTTTTGCGGTCGATGCATTTCAGGCGACGTTTGATTCCAGCACGATGACCGGTGTGGATGCGAGCTTCGGCGACTTTGAAGGCGCGAGTCTTTTCAATGTAGATTTTACCGGTGCCGATTTCAGTTCCGCCGTTCTCACCGGGGCGTCCCTTGATTTCGCGCGGTTCAATCAAATGACGCTCAATGCCGATTCGGTCATGGATACGCAGCCGAAGCTCGTCTGGCAGGTGGTCAACTTCGGCGCGACCAACGCCGTGCTGACGAATAAAGATTTGAGTTTCGCGCGGCTGGATGGCGTGAGCTTCAACGGCGCGAAATTGAATGGCACATTGTTCACCCAAAGTTTTTTGAACAATGCGGATGTGCGCGGCGCGAATCTGACAAATTGCGCGCTGACGTTTGTGACCTGGGGCGGCGCGCTGATGGATGGCAGCACCGTCATCGAGCCGCGCTCGCGGCTGGTGTGGCAGATCATCAATCAGAATTTTGGCGTGGGCCGCGATCTGCGGAGCACGAACCTGACCTCAATGGATTTGAACGGCGCGAACTTTTTTGGCGCAAACTTGAGCAACACCGTTTGCTCGGCGTCGCTGTTTGAATCGGCGAATTTCGGCAACGCTAATCTCGCCAAGGCCACGTGCGTGAGTTGTGATTTTTTCCAGGCGATGCTCACCAACGCCGTGCTGACGAACGCGAATTTTTCGGGTGCGAACTTCACTAGCGCGAGCTTTCGTAACGCGAATACGAACGGTGCAATTTTCACCGGCGCAACCTTTTTCAACACCATCATGCCCAACGGTTCGATCCGGAATTTTTGAAGGGTGGCCCGATTATTTCAGGCGAAAAAATGTCAGGCCGATCACGCCGCCGACCGCGATGATGGCTCCGACGATGGAGTGAAATCCGATTTTCTCTTTCTCGACGATGCGCGTCATCGGCAGCAGAAAAATGGGCGTGGTCGCGATGATCGCAGTGACGATGCCGGCTTGCGTGGTTTGCAGCGCCCATTGCATGCAGGTAACGCCGAGCGTTTGACCGGCGAGCGCATTGGCTAAAACCCACGGCCAGAGTGTGGCCCATTTATCGCGGGCGACTTGCCTGGCTTTGGCTTCAAATAATCCGCCGTCCAAACGGGTCGAGCGCCCTTTGATAATGACCATGGCGATGATTGGAATTAAGATGCCGCCCAGCACGCGTTGATAACCGGTGGTGCCGGCATCGGGATCAAAGCCGTTTTCGTGCGCAACGTGAAAGGCTTTGCGGATGAGCACCGCGCCGAACGCCGCGCCGATGGCGCTGATGACGCAACCGGTGAGGCCGATTTTCCAATCGTTCGTAGAAATTTTCAAGTGATCGTCCGGTTTGAGCGCGATGGCGACGCCGCCGAGGATGACGGCGATGCAGAGGATTTCCGCGAGATTTAATTTATTGCCGAGCCAGAAAAATTCGATCAACGCGGCGAACGGCGCGGTGAGACATTGGCACAGCAGAATGGTGCGGCGGCTGCCGAGGCGCGGGAGGGCTTGAAAGTAGGCGGTGTCGCCCAGCCCGATGCCGAGGAGTCCGCTCAACATGAACCAGCCAGGTGCGCCCGCGAAACCGCTGCCAAAGCAATTCGCCCAAATCGTGAGCATTAGCAGCGCGACGGTGAGGCGCCAGAAATTCGCCTCGATGCCACCGATACGTTTGGATACGCGATAGCCGCAGATCGCCGAGGTGGCGAAGAGGAGCGTGGTGAGTAGCGCAGCGAACATCGTAGCAGCTTGCCAAAATAATTTTAGGCGTCGAGCAATTAGCCTCCGGTGGCGTTTGCTGGATGGTGGCGGTTTTCG
>JANYFN010000208.1 GCA_025362675.1 Limisphaerales bacterium
GCACGGAGCGGAAAACGGCCGCACGGAAGGATAAATAGGTCGCACGGAAGCGCCGGTTGATGGCGGTTCGCAGAGAAATTGGCGGTATCGCTTGTCCGTGAGGTGCGGTTGGGGTCCAAAAAGGTTCCGGGTCGTGGGGAAACGCTGGAATTGGGATACTTCCTGCCACTGTCCTTTCAGCAGGAGCTTAATCGGGAGGAAGGTTCACCCAACGCGGTGGGCGGGATTGGTTTCGATGGTTCGCTCGGTGATTTCTAAGGCCGCAAAAAATCCGCGAGCCTTCGCGAGCGTCTCTTCGTATTCGGCAGCAGGCACGGAGTCGGCCACGATGCCAGCGCCGACGTTGAAGTGCGCCTGTCCTTCGCGGCACACGGCGGTGCGGATGCCGATGCTCAACTGGCTCTCGCGATTGAATCCGAGATAGCCGAGCGCGCCGCAGTAGGGGCCACGCGAAATAGGTTCAAGTTCGTCAATGATCTCCATCGCGCGAAATTTCGGCGCGCCGGTGATGCTGCCGCCGGGAAAACTGGAGGCGAGCGCGGCGAAATGCGTCACGCCATTTCGCAAGCGACCTTCCACCGTGGAAACGAGGTGCTGCACTTGCGCGAATTTTTCGAGACGCGCGAGGTCGGGCGTTTGCACGGAGCCGTATTCGCAGATTTTCCCCAGATCATTTCGTAACAAATCCGTGATCATCACGAGTTCGGAAAGTTCCTTCGCGCTCGTCTGCAATTCATAAGCGAGCTGGGCATCGCGCGTGGCATCGGCGGCGCGGGGGCGCGTGCCTTTGATGGGGCGCGTGATGATGTGTGAGCCGCTCATGCGGAGAAATTGTTCGGGCGAGGAGGAGGCGATTTCAAAATCACCGCAATCCAAATACGCCGCGAACGGCGCGGGCGAAACAGCACTCAATCTTTGGAAAAAATTCCAACCATCAAGAGCTTTACCACCAAGACACGAAGTCACCAAGGATGGTTCATTGTGCGAATCCGTTTCACTTGGTGGCTTGGTGTCTTGGTGGTTCCATTTTGCGGTCAGCCGATGCGAGAGGTTGACTTGATAGATGTCGCCGCTGCGGATGTAGCGCTGGGCGCGTTCGACGGCGGAAATAAATTCGGCGCGGGTGAAATTCGACGTGATTCGTGATTCGTGATTCGTGATGGAAATTTTTTCACGCATCACGGAGCACGCATCACGCTTTTCATTTGCCAACTGACTTTGCCAAAACTCCAACTGCGATTGCGCGCGCGCTTCGCTACGCGAGCCGTCCGCGTCAAGTCCGGTGGAAACGACGGCGACGCGGCCAAGCTGATGATCGAAGACCACGAGGCTGTCGTAAAAACCGACGTGGCAATCGGGCAATTCTAAATCGTTCACGGCGCGGCGCGGGAGTTTTGGCTCCGTGAAATTTTTCAGGTCGTAACCCCAATAACCAAACGCGCCGCCGAGCGGAAACGGCGAATCAATTTCGTCGAGCAGTTCGCAACGTGCCATGAGCGCATCGAGCAAATGCCACGGGTTGCCGAACTGTTGATGCGTGATGCGTGATGCGTGATGCGTGATTTCGCAGCGTGAGCCGAAACTGCGGAAGGTGAGAAATGGATTCGCCGCAACGAATGAATAACGCGCCTGCGCTGCGTCAAACGAGGAGCTGCGGAGCAAGACCACGCCGGACGCAGCGCGCAAATTTTCCACGAGCGATTCGGGCGTGTGCGCGGTCGGGATTTCGTGGACGAGCGGGCGCATTTGAAATCAACGGAACGCCTTGGCCGGCATTTCCGGCGGGCTGACTCGGCGTTGATAATCAAGAATGAGACCAATGGCCTCCTCCGGTTCGTCCACGATTTGCACCAGTTCTAAATCGCCGGGGCTGATGAGCGCCTCTTTTTCGAGGCGCGATTTCATCCATGTGAGCAGGCCTTTCCAATATTCGCGTCCGTAGAGGATGAGTGGAAAGCGCGGGATGCGTCCAGTCTGGACCAGCGTGAGCACTTCAAACAGTTCATCCAATGTGCCGAAGCCGCCCGGCATGTAGATGAAACCAAAACTATATTTCACGAAGCACACTTTGCGGGCGAAAAAATAATGGAAGTGGATGGGGATGTTGGAAAATTTATTACCGCTTTGTTCGTGCGGCAGTTCGATGTTCAAGCCGACGGATTTTCCGCCCGCGTGCGCCGCGCCTTTGTTCGCCGCCTCCATGATGCCGGGGCCGCCGCCGGTGATGACCGCGAGTTTGTGTTTGGCGAGGCCCTTGGCGATCTCCATCGCGGCCTGATAATACAGGTCATCCACCGGGGTGCGCGCGGAACCAAAAATCGTCACCGAGGGGCCGACGTGCGACATGGTCTGAAAGGAATCCACAAATTCCGCCATGATGCGGAAAATGCGCCAGGGATCTTCTTGGATGAAACCGTTGTCGTCGCTCATGCGCGAAACATAGTTGTCCGCGAAAATAGAAACAAGCCCGCAGACGCGGTGAGCGACGCCACCACGCAATTCAGTTTAATTCACGGTGAAGGTTTGGTTTCCAACTCTTCAATCATCCGCAACTGCTGCCGGATGTTGGCGGAGTAATCCCGCAGAATGACCAGCTTGTTTTGATCAATCGCGAGGATGCTGTTTGGCAGATGAGAAAAAGGCGCCAACACCAGGAACAATTCGGATGGCTTCAGATTTTTCAGATGAACGGTGCGCGTCATCACGGAGCCAGATTCGGGTAACTGTTGCCATGGCAGATCAATTTCCGGCGGCGGCACAGTGTTGGCTTGGTCCGCTGGGACGGCTTTCACCGCGTCATCGCCCACGAGCACCATCGCGATATTATTTTCTGCCAGCACGGTGTCGAACAACTGGAGCATCCGCACTTTGCCCATCGGCGACACCGATTGAAACGTGATCTTGGCGTCCGGCAAACTGCCGTGCAAAACGTTTCGCCCGGAGAATTTTCCATAGATCTCCAGCACTTGCATCAGGTCCACGTTTTTGAAATTAACCATCGGTGTCGGCAATAAATCTTCCTTCGCGTGTTCGGACGGCAGGTCGAAACTGGAAAAAGTTTTCTTCAGTGGCTTAGCCGAGGGCGTGGTGGTGCAACTGGCAAGAAGAAACATGCCGGCGGTGATGACGACGAGGATTTGTTTCATGGAACGAGTTTGTGCCGCATGATTTGACAAAGTCAAAATAGAAACAAGCCGGAGAAAATGAATTCTCCGGCTTGATGGTGGGCAATTATTTATTACGAGCAACCGAGGCTCTCGCCGCAGTTCAGGCATTTGTAGCACGCGCCGTTGCGGACGACGACG
>JANYFN010000139.1 GCA_025362675.1 Limisphaerales bacterium
TTTCGTAAACCGTAGGTCGGTGGTTCAATCCCACTCATTGGCTCCACTTTCAGAAATCACAGCAGGTGTCCGAGCTTCTCGCGTTTGGTTTTCAGATAGCGCTCGTTATGCGGATTCGGTTTTATTTTGATTGGCAGTTGCTTGGTGATCTTTAGTCCATAGCCTTCGAGACCAACAATTTTGCGCGGATTATTCGTGAGCAGGTGAATCGTTTTCAATCCGAGGTCGCAGAGAATTTGTGCGCCGAGACCGTATTCGCGCAGATCCATTTTGAAACCGAGTTTTTCGTTCGCTTCTACGGTGTCGAGACCTGCCTCCTGCAATTTATACGCCTGAATTTTTGGCGCGAGACCGATACCGCGTCCTTCTTGTCGCATATACAAAATCACGCCGCTACCCACCGCCGCTACCTGGCTCATGGCGGAGTGCAGCTGGGGTCCGCAGTCGCACCGGCGCGAGCCAAAAACATCGCCGGTCAGACACTCGCTATGGACGCGCACGAGCACATCTTTTTTGCCGGCAACTTCACCCCGCACGAGCGCAAGGTGATGTTGTCCGTCTAATTTGGAGCGATATAAGTGCAGATTAAAATCGCCGTAGTCGGTGGGGAGCTTGATGACCTCGATGGGTTCCACCAATTTCTCGCGGGTGCGGCGATGTTCAATCAGGGCGGCGATGGTGCAAATTTTTAATTTATGTTTCTGCGCGAATTTGAGGAGTTGCGGTAAGCGCGCCATCGTGCCGTCATCATTGAGGATTTCACAGAGCACGCCAATCGGGCGGCAGCCGGCGAGTTGCACGAGATCAACCGTGGCTTCGGTGTGGCCGGCGCGTTGTAAGACGCCGCCGGATTTGGTGCGGAGCGGAAAAATATGGCCGGGCTGCACGAGATCATCTGGCACCGCGGTGGGCGAGGACATGATCTGTATGGTCCGCGCGCGATCGGCGGCGCTGATGCCGGTGCTGATGCCTTTCGCCGCATCTACGCTGACTTGAAAATCAGTGCGGTGGCTTTCGCGATTCTGTTGCACCATGCGGTCGATACCGAGCTGTAATAGCCGCTCGCCAGTGGTGGAAACACAGATGAGTCCGCGACCAAAGCGGGCCATGAAATTGATCGCTGCGGCCGTGGTGTGTTGACCGGCGCAGATGAGGTCGCCCTCGTTTTCGCGGTCGGCGTCATCCACGACGATGACGATTTTACCTTTGCGAATATCAGCGAGCACGGTTTCGATGGAATCAAAATGATTTTTCATACGGCGAAATGATTTTAGGAGCTGTCGCCAAAAAAGACATATCAATTTGTAAAAAGGCAGAGTTCTCGGGGTGATTTTTATTGTCGTCTGGACAAATTGGATTAGAGTCAAGGCGCCCGTAGGAAACTTATAAATGTTTGAAACGGAAGCAGTCAACGCGATGTCCTTTGAAGCCCCAGACAATTCAGCCGGCCCGTCACTCGGAAAATCGACTTACACTCCGCCTGACTTACAGGGGAATCTGCGCCGCCTCGACCAACTCGCTAATCTTGGCATTGTTTCCGCCAGTGTCGCCCACGAAATCAAAAACGGCCTCGTCGCGATAAATACTTTCATTGGTGTGTTGATCGAAAAAGAAACGGATCGCGAGATGGCCGAAATGGTGCAGCGCGAACTCAAGCGCATTGATGGGCTGGCCACCCAAATGCTCCGGCTCTCCGCGCCCAAGCCCGCCTCCCTGACCACTGTCCGCGTGCATGATGTGCTCGATCATTCAATGCGGTTGCTGGAACACCAATTCACGAGCCGCCTCATCGCGGTGAAAAAAAATTACAACGCCAAGTCCGATACCGTGCGCGCCGATGAATCACAGTTGCAGCAATCGTTCATGAACCTGTTGCTCAACGCCGCCGAGGCGATGGGCGGGCAGGGCGAACTCTGGCTCGCGACTGAAACTATTAGCGGCGAGCGCCTAAAATTATTCATTCGGGACACTGGCCCCGGCATCGCGCCCGAAAATTTATCCCGGCTGTTCGAGCCGTTCTTCACCACCAAAAAAAATGGCACCGGTCTTGGCCTCGCCATTTGCGAACGCGTTTTTCAAGAGCACTTGGGCAGCATCGAAGTGAAAAGCGAAGTTGGCCGTGGCTCAACCTTCATCATCACGCTGCCGGTAGTCTGACTGGCGCAGTGAAAAATTAACGGGCGAGGGGCGGAGGATTCTTGAGGCTTTAAAGATGGTGCGCGATACAGGTTTCGAACCTGTGACCCCCACCGTGTCAAGGTGATGCTCTACCACTGAGCTAACCGCGCAACCGAAGGGCATGAAGGTTGGCAACCAACGCCGAAAATGGCAAGTAAAAACCCGCCGCGCGCCAGACTCATTTATGGTGAATCATTTTCTGCGTTCGCGCGCAAAACGGCGGCTTAAACTTTTTGAATCGAAGGTAAATTTTAATCCCGCGTTTTCCGGCGTGGCCAGCGGCGAAAACCATTCTGCACCCACAAGCTCCATACCAGCCAGAAGGCTTCGTTGATGATGCTACCGGCCATCTTGGACTGGCCATGCGTGCGATCCGCAAACGTGATCGGCACTTCGGTCACCCGGAAGCCGTCGCGCCAAAGCCGGTTCGTCATCTCGATCTGAAAGCTGTATCCATTCGCGCGCACTTCATCGAGTTGGATAAATTCCAGCGCGCGCCGGCGAAAACATTTGTAGCCGCCGGTCGGATCCGTGAATGGCATGCCCGTGACTAGCCAGACATAAATGCCCGCGCTACGACTTAGGACGAGTCGTTTGAGCGGCCAGTTCACCACGCGCACGCCGCCGGAATAACGCGAGCCGAGCACGAGATCGGCTTGTTCCGCCGCTTTGAGAAACGCGGGAATCTCCGCTGGATCGTGGGAGAAGTCGCAGTCCATCTCGAAGATGAATTCATATTTGTGCGCCAGCGCCCATTTGAAGCCGGCGATGTAGGCGCGGCCGAGACCTTCCTTGTTCGTGCGATGCAGGACGTGGATCTGCGGATGTTTGGCGGCGAGTTCGTCGGCGATCTTACCGGTGCCGTCGGGAGAATTATCGTCCACCACCAGCACGTCCACGCCGACCGGTAATGACAACAATTTCTCCGCCATGCGCGGGAGATTTTCCCGCTCGTTGTAAGTCGGCACGATGATGACTGTCGGGTTCATGCGGCAGCAGAATGATTCAAGAATTCTCGTGCCGAAACAAGTTGGAATTCCTCAATACGAACAATTCAGGCGGAAGAAAAGCATCGGTGAGGAATCGATCGGTAACGTGACCTGCATCGGCCCATTGGTGCCGAGCAGGGATAATCCGGTGCCGCCGTAAGCCGTCCAGTTCACGAGGTCCGCCGAATACACCACCGAATACGTGACGTTGGGAATCCCTTGCCAGGCCATGGTGAAATTGGTGCTGGTGGAACTGCTGGTCAGGGTTGGCGTCACGGTGGACACCATGAGGAAATTCTGATTCGTCAGCGACGTGGTGACATTCGTGCAAGCCAAAATGCGGGGAACAAAAATATTCGTGCCGAGTGACGCGGTGAGATTTCCATTCCAACCCGGCGGCACGCCGAGGGAATAATTTCCATTCGTGTCGGTCACGATGGCAGGCAGGGTGATGTCCGGCTGAATGGTCACGCCGGCAGCGGGCGCGCCATTGATATCGCTGACGGTTCCGGAAATCGTCGGCACGGCGATGGTGAAATTACCGGTGAATGATTGTGCGAGCGGTCCGCCGAAAATGTTGGCGACGCCCGACGTGACCGCGAGTGAATAATTTCCATTCAAATTTTGCACGGGAAAGCTCACGCGCACCGTGGTCGCGTCCATGGCCGAAGCCGTGACGCTGGCGGAATCGATCACGCCCGTCGGCGTGGTGACGGTGAACGCCGCACTGGAAACCGACGACGGATCCACGGCGTCGTTGAATGACACATCTACATAACTGACGATGTTATTGACCGTGCCCGTGGGCGACTGCGCGAGGGCGAAGAAATTTGCAAATGTGCCGGAAAGGAAAACGGTTCCCGGCGAACCGTTGGCCGCACCGAAGCCGCCGCTCACGTTCGTGTATCCGGCAAATAAATTCGTTAGCGAATAAATCGCGATTCGTCCGCCGCCGCCGCCGCCGCCGTTCCACAAATCACCATTGCCGCCATACGCGGAAAGTGTGCCCGCGCCGGAAACTGAATTCGCCGAAATGTAAATGCTACCACCGGAGCCGCCGCCGGAATCATCCTGCCAGCCGTAGTCGCCGTTCGCGGAAAAATTTCCGTCGATATTCAAATTACCGCCAACACTCATGCGCACGGCACCGCCGCCCTCCGATCCGCCCGTGAGCGAAATGATGCCGCTGCCACCGCCGCTGCCGAAATCCACCGGCTGCGCCGCCGAGCCGTAGTTCGTTCCGCCGACTGCGCCGTTCGCGGCATTTCCACCCGCGCCGCCATAGCCCGCGCCTGAACCTTTGCTGGCGATGGTCGTGCCGGCACCGGGACCGTTCGCCTGCGCGTAACCGAGATTGTCCACGGTGACGCTGCCCGCGAGGTTCGCATTTTTCAACACGGCAATAAACAAGTTGGAGCGCGCCGCTGGCACGGTGAACGTGCTGCCCACTGCGAAATTCAAATTATTGATCAACGGCAGTTGCGTGAACGGCACGACAACGGCCGCGCCGGAAATGTTCAGATCAAACGGCGGACTGGGCATTCCAAAACTGTTGCCGAGCGGGGTGTTGGTGCCGTTGAGTCCGCCGTTATCCACGAGCAACGTTTTCGTCGTGGTGCCGCGAGAATAAATCGTGCCCGCTCCGCCAGGGAAAATTCCGCTGCCACCAAACGCGGTGATCTGGCCGGAAAAATTATTTGAGACAACCGTGTTGAACGCGATGCGGCCACCGCCGCCGCCGCCCGCCGTGCCGGTGGCCGTGCCACCATTGGCTGAAATCACGCCGTTGCCAGAAAGTTTGTTGAGGAAAGGAAAATATAAACTGCCGCCGGAACCACCGCCCGCGCCGTAATCGCCGTTGGCACCGTTCGCAGAGAGACGTCCGTTGACCGTGAGGGTGCCGAGCGGAACCACAGACAAACTGAGTGCGCCGCCGCCGCCCCCGCCGTTGCCGCTGGAATAACCGCCCCCGCCGCTGCCCGGCGTGGCCGGTGAAATGATGGAATCGTAGGCCTTGCCAAAATTGATGGCGTTGCCGCCGCCAAAGCCGCCGTGACCCGCGCCGCCGCGAATATTTCCCAACCCGCCATACGCTGCGTTGCCCGGCCCGACGGACGAGGCGTAGCCCGCACCATCCAGCGACAGCGCGCCGCCAGCATCAATCGTGAGAGTGTTGACGGTCAAGTTGCGCGAACTGGAGGAAGCGATCCCGGTCAGTGTTCCGTTCGTGCGGATCAAAATATTGTGCGCTGACCACGAGCCACTCACGGGTAACTGGCCGATGGCACGGTTTTGAATCGTCACATCCATGATGAGAAAATCGAACGCGGAGTTGGTGCCGGCATTGTTATTGTTGTCGAGCACGAGCTGGCCGTAGGGCTGCGAATTGGTTTTGTAATAAATCGTTCCCGCACCGCCGTAGTTCGCGCCGCCGCCGCCGAATGTGGTGACTGCGCCAGCAAAATTGTTGGTGTTGAAATAAATCGCGATGCGTCCGCCGCCGCCGCCGCCGCCGATGTTTCCCGCGCCATTTCCGCCGTTCGCCGTGATGCTACCGGAGCCGGCGAGTGAGCCGAAATTCAAATTCAAGCTGCCGCCCGAACCACCACCGCCACCACCGGAGCCATTGCCACCGTTGGCAGAAATGAAGCCGTCCAGTTGCAGCGCGCCGTTCACGCGGAAGTTCACATAGCCGCCACCATAGCCGCCGCTGCCAGACGACGATCCGGTAAAACCGCCGCCACCGCTTCCCAGTTGGGTTGGTAAGGTGGTGGAGTCATAGGTGGGACTGAAAATGGGATTGAAAGAATTTGAAATTCCCGCCGCACCAAAGCCGCCATGCGCTGCACCGCTGCACTGATAATACGGTGAACTGCCATAGTTAAATCCGTGTCCACTGCCATTGCCCGGTGAACTGCCAATGGCATCCGCAAGTATGCCGCCGCCGGACTGGAGCGTGGCGTTGCCGTTGACGGTGAAAATCAAGACGCCAAAATTATAATTTCCTGGCTGGAACCACGCGTTGGAAGTGATGAGCAGGCTCGCGATGGATTGCGATTGCGATGCGGGAACAACGATGGCTCCGTTGCGGATGATCAATGCGCTGCTGCTGGCTAAGGGGGAAACCGGCGTGTTCGTGCTGCGATGACCGGCGTTGTCGGCGATGAGTGTGGCGATAGTGCTGGTGTTCGTTTTTATATAAATCAAACCGGCACCGCCGTAGTTTGCGCCACCACCGCCGGCTGCGGAAAAGATTCCCGAAAATAAATTCGAGGTGAACGAACAAGCGATGTTGCCGCCGCCGCCGCCGCCGCCTACGCCGCCGACACCATTGCCGCCGTTGACGGAAATGACGCCAGAGCCGAGCAAATTTCCGACGCTCAAATTGACACTGCCACCTGCGCCGCCGCCGCCGCCCGTGCCGGAGCCACTGCCACCATTGGCGGAAAGTGCGCCGTCCACTTGCAGGTTGCCAGTGATGTTCATCTGGATCACGCCGCCGCCGTTGCCACCGAAAGAGAAAGTGGAATTATAGCCGCCACCGCTGCCGGCAAGCGTGGGCGATGTTATTGTATCAAAACCCGCACTACCGCCTCCTCCTATAAAACCAGAGGAATTAGTTGAGTTTCCGCCATATCCGGCGTGGCCACCGCCGCCGCTTGGGTAATACGGAGAACTACCATAAGTTCCGCCCGCGCCAGTGCCTTGTCCCTGACGATAGCCGGCGGCA
>JANYFN010000253.1 GCA_025362675.1 Limisphaerales bacterium
TGGTTCACCGCAAATCCTCCAGCCGCCCATCGGCCTCACGATGTATCAAGGTCGCGACCTAAATTTACCGGCCCGCGCCGTCGGGGCCACGCCGTTGAGCTATCAATGGCGCGTGAACGGCACGAACATTTTGGGCGCGACCAATTCTAATTTACTGTTGCCGAATCTTCAGCTCACCGATGCGGGCAACTATCAATTGTTCGTCAGTAATTTTCTCGGCACGGCGTTGAGTTTGGCCGCACCGGTGAATGTCATCAGCAACAGCACGTTGACGATTCTCGCGCAAAACATTTCCGGCTCGACCAATTATCAGGGCGCGAAAGTCTCGCTTGGTGGCGTAACTGTGCTCGGTAATGGCCCGTTGAATTATCAGTGGTTCTTCTCGGTGACGAACCGAAACTACGCCGCCATTCCGGGCGCTAACAATGACACGCTGACGTTGGATCCCGCGCTCGCCGGACAGAGCGGAAATTATTATATCGCCATCAGCAACCTCGTCTCCGGCTTCACCAGCACGCCAGTGGCGGTGCGCGTTCTTTTCGCACGGGGGTTTGGCTACGGCGGCGTTAGCAATCCGCCGGTGAATGTCACGAACGCGGTTGCGCTCGCCACCAGCAGTTTTAACGGAGCGGCTAATGGCTTTTACTGTGCGCTCGGGGCGGATGGCAAGCTCACGACTTGGGCGAATTATTTGGCCTCATATGGCGAAACGAACGTCTCGGCCTTAAGCAATTCCATCGTGACAGCCGTGGCCGCCGGTTATGGCGATGCCCTCGCGCTGAAATCTGACGGCACGGTCTATGCCTGGGGTTACAACGCTTACGGCGAAACAAATGTTCCGGCAAATTTGAACAGCGTTGTCGCCATCGCGTGCGGTGATTATCACGATCTCGCGTTGAAAGCAGATGGCACGGTCATCGGCTGGGGGCAGAATACTTATGGTCAGGCGACCAATAATCCCGCCGCTACCAACGTTGTCGCCATTGCCGCCGGTTCATATCATAGTCTAGCATTGCGCGCGGACGGCAGCGTGGTGGGTTGGACTTCCACGCAATATGGAACCACAACTATTCCGCAAAACGCAACGAACATAGTTGCAATTACTGCCGGCTCCGCCTTCAGCGCGGCGTTGCGGGCTAACGGAACCGTAGTTCAATGGGGCAACGGCATAACGAGTTATCCCGTGCCAGCCAACTTGAGCAATGTCGTGGCCATTTCCGCTGGCACACAGCACGTCACTGCCTTGCGGAATGACGGCACGGTGACTAGTTGGGGCTATCAATACACCGGATTAGCCTCCAATAATTTGCCGAGCAATGTTTTGGCGAATGTCATCGCCATTGCCAGCGGCGGTTATCACGACATTGCCCTCTTCGGCACACGCGCCCCGGCCTTCACGGTGCAGCCGTGGAATCGCAGCGTGACGCTCCCATCGCAAGGGATCACCAACATTCTTCTCGTCGGCAAGGTCGCAGGCGTGCAACCCATGAGCTATCAATGGCGATTCAACGGCACGAATCTTTCCGGCGCCACGAATGACACGCTCGCGATGCGTTACGACGGCCAGCTTAACGGTATTTTACCCGGTGCCTATCAGCTTGTCGCCAGCAACAGCTACGGCGTCGCCGTCAGCAAAACCGCCAAGATAACCATCGTCATTCCGCTCGGCGACGCGGTGGACGCCACGAACCTCGTCTGGATTTCCACCAGCAGCCAGCCGTGGTATGGTCAGACGAATTTCACGCATGATGGCATTGACGCCGCGCGCAGCGGTGGCATCGGGCCGACGTCGGAAACGGTGATGCAAACCACGTTCACCACCAACTTCTCCGGCTCGGCAAAATTCTGGTGGAAAGTTTCCTCGGAACAATTCTTCGACACGCTCGAATTCCGCGTGAATGGCGTCGTGCTCGGCAGTATCTCTGGCGAAGTGGATTGGCAACTCGCCAGCTTTCCCGTTCCCGCTGGCAGCAATCTCCTGCAATGGCGCTACTCGAAAGATTCATCCTTCGACTCCGGCCTGGATGCTGGTTTCGTAGATCAATTCAGCTTCGTTGCCGATCCACCAGCCATCGTCGCGCAGCCGGCCAGTATCACGGCGCGACTCGGTGACAACATCGCGCTGTCCGTTGCCGCGATTGGGTTGCCGCAGTTAAAATACCAGTGGCTGAAGGACGGCCACACCATTGATGGCAACACTCCCGTGCTCGCGCTCAACAGTGTCACCACCGCGAGCGCTGGTAATTATTGCGTCATCGTCACCAACCTCGCAGGTGCAACTATGAGCAGCCTTGCCAGCGTCCGCGTCATCTCGCCGCAGTTACTCGGCACGCCGCAGTTATTGCCCGACGGCTCGTTGCAACTCATATCGAGTGCGGGCAATGCCCTCACCGAAGCCGATCTCCCGAACTTCGAGGCGCAGGCCAGCACCGACCTCCAAAACTGGGAGCCGTTGCCCGACGCGTTGAGCATCACCAATGGCGCATTGCTATTGAATGATACGTCGTCCACCAACTTCACGACGCGTTTCTACCGCATCATCGAACACTGAAAAATTCCAAACAAAAAAACTCCGCCAGCGATGGCGGAGTTTTTTGGTGAAAGTTTTGGTGGGGTCCCGATTTGAAATTCCGGGAGCGTGGCTGTGTCCCGCTTGGAGCGGGATCAGCCGTAGCGATATTCACACTGCTGCGGCTGGTCTGCGAGACAGCCGCCCCCGGAATATATTTGTAGGGCGCGACGTGAGGAGTGCTGGCGCGAACAACTCGTCACCTCGTCGCCTACAAATCGGTTCAACGCCGCCCATTCAGCCGCGCCAAAAGTTTTTCATGAATACCGCCGAAGCCACCGTTGCTGAAGACCACGATCACATCGCCGCCCTGCGCCTTCTCGCCGAGGTGTTTCACGATGGCGTCCGCGTCCGGCAAATATGCCGTCGGCTTGCCGCTCGCGCCGATGTCCGCCATTAATTTTTCCGGATTCAACCGCTCTTCCGGTGCGAGTAATTCCAAACGCGCGATTTGCGCCACCACCACGGCATCGGCGTCCACAAACGATTCCGCGAGTTCCGCCTGGAAATAATTTCGCCGTGTCGTGTTCGTGCGCGGCTCGAAGATCGCCCAGATTTTTTCCTTCGCGTATTTGATCCGCAGCGCGCGGAGCGTCTCGCGGATCGCCGTCGGGTGGTGGCCGAAATCATCAATCACCGTCACGCCGCCCGCGATGCCCTTCACTTCCATGCGCCGCCTGATGCCTTTGAACGTGTCGAACGCCGATTGAATTTGCTTGTTCGATAAGCCGCAATGTTTCGCTGCACCAATGACCGCGAGCGCGTTCCGCACATTCAATTCACCCACCAAATTCAGATGAAATTTGAAGCTGGGGATTTCAAACTCCGTCGCTGTCGGACCGAACCGCAAATTAAAACCGCGCACGGCATTGTGTTCGCCGAGACCGAATTTTTTCACCGGACAATGCGTGACGCTTAAGAGATCGTTGAGATTCGCGTCGTCGCCGTTGGCCAGCAACAGGCCGTTGCGCGGCACCAAGCGGATGAAATGGGAAAACGTTTTTTTGATCGCCGCGAGATTTTCAAAAATGTCGGCGTGGTCGTATTCGAGATTATTGACGATGGCGACTTCGGGCAGGTAGTGAATGAACTTGCTGCGCTTGTCGAAAAACGCGGTGTCATATTCGTCGCCTTCGATGATGAACCATTCGCTGTCGGTGAACCGCGCGCCCTGCGAAAAATTATTCGGGATGCCGCCGATGAGATAACTTGGATTCAAACCGTTGTGTTCAAACACCCACGTCAGCAGCGAGGTCGTGGTGGTCTTGCCGTGCGTGCCGCTGACGACAATGGACCGTTTGCCACGGATGAAAAATTCCGCGAGCAGCGCCGAGAGCGAGCAATAGCGCAACCGGTGATCCAGGACATATTCTGCCTCGGCATTGCCGCGCGAAATGGCGTTGCCGATGACGACAAGGTCCGGCTTGGAGGCCAGATTCCGCTCATCGTAAGGCGTCATCACGGTGATGTTTTTGGATTTAAGAAACGACGCCATCGGCTCATAAACGTTCTGGTCGGAGCCGGTGACGTGAAAACCTTTGTCGAGCATCGCGGCGGCGGCGGATGCCATGGCCGTGCCGCCGATGCCGATGAAGTGAACGGATTTGATTGCGGATGAAAACATTTTGGAGAAGTTAAACAATGAAGGTGCAAAGAAAAGTTTTTTGAAATTAAAAATTTTTGCCGGAAGCATTGCCGCCGAAACCATAGAAATTGCAACTATTCGCCACGCGTGGTGTTGATTATCTTCGCAAGTTGAAAGGGACATTTTATGAATTGGAAAAAAGTTTTAACTTTGGCGGGCATTTTGGGCAGCAGCTTTATCGCTTCCGCTCAGGTGCAATTTACGAACGCGATTCGCGCCGACATCGAGCAGTTTGAAGCACAGACCAATTTGCTTATTGTGAAGGGAATGGGCGTGGGTGGCACCGTGAATTTCGGCAGCAGCGCGATTTCTGTGCGGCTGAAAGATTCTTACAACCCCGATACCGGCCGGCGGCTGCAAGGCATCGTGATTAACTTTGTGGAAGGCGAACGCCGCGAACGGGCGACGATTGATTACGATGAACTCGAACCGTTGATCAAAGCGTTTGATTATGTCCGATCAGTGACGTATGACGTGACGGGCTTACCTAGCTTTGAGGCGTCCTATCAAACAAAGGACGGTTTTCGCGTGATCGGCTTTGGTGGTCACCGGCAAAGCAGCGTGCAACATTTTGTGCAATTCGACGACGGCGCGCGTATCGCGCTCAATTCGGATCAAATCGCCCAACTGCGCGGCATCATTTCGCAAGCGAGGAACACGTTGGATGAATTGAGGCCGGCGAAGTGAACGGCACGATTCGCGTCAAAAAAACTTATCTTTCCGTTTCTTTTTTTCGCGCGTCCAGAATTTTTTGCGACGGTTTATAATTCGCGATAAAGTGGCGGTAGTAATCTGCAAACGTTCCCGCCGCAATCGCCTCGCGCACTTCGCTCATCACTTTCAGATAGAGATGGGAGTTGTGGACACTCACCATGCGGAGGCCGAGAATTTCATTCGCGCGCAACAGGTGGCGCAGATAAGCGCGTGTGTAAGTGCGGCAAGCGTAACATTCACAGCCTTCTTCGATCGGGCCGAAATCAGCTTTGTAGGATGCACCTTTGAGGCCGAATGCGCCGGTGTGAGTGACCGCTGTGCCAGTGCGCGCAATGCGCGTGGGCAATACGCAATCAAACATATCCACGCCGCGCGCGATCAACTCGACCATTTGCGCGGGCGTGCCGAGGCCCATCGCATAACGTGCTTTGTGCGCAGGTAAATGTGGCTCGGCGAGTTCGATCGCTTTCATCATTTCCGGCTCGGGTTCGCCCACGCTCACGCCGCCGATGGCGTAACCGTCAAATTCCATTTCGACTAATGCCTTCGCGCATTGCTCGCGCAACGCGGGATCGCTGCCGCCTTGGACGATGCCAAACACTTTCTGTCCTTCGGCGCGCGGTTGTTCGCGACATTCGCGCGCCCAGCGAATCGTGCGTTCGACGGCAAGGCGCTGATCTTTCGCGGGCGCGTCGTGCGGCGGGCATTCATCGAAAACCATCGCGATGTCCGAGCCAAGCACGCGTTGGATTTCCATGGATTCTTTCGGGCCGATGAACAGCATCGAGCCGTCGAGATGCGAACGAAATTCCACGCCGTGCTCTTTTACTTTGCGAATTTTTGCGAGACTGAAAACTTGGAAGCCGCCGCTGTCGGTGAGAATTGGTTTGTCCCAATTCATGAACTTGTGCAATCCGCCCGCCGCGCGGATCACGTCGAGGCCGGGACGCAGATTCAGATGGTAGGTGTTGCCGAGAATGATCTGCGTGTGCATCTCATTCAGTTCGCGCAGGTCGAGTGCCTTCACACTAGCCTGCGTGCCGACGGGCATAAATACGGGCGTCTCGATGACGCCGTGCGCGGTGGTCAAACGGCCACGGCGGGCCTTAGTTGTGGCGTCGGTTTTGAGAAGTTCAAACATCGTGCGGAGGGTAAATGAAAGTTAAAAAATTACTACAGACACAAATGGTCACAAATATTATTGGTTCACCCCTGTGTGTTCGCGATGCGAAAGCAAAACCGTTAGGAAATTTCCGCCAACGAAACGTCCACCAACAGATCAGCGGCGATTTGTTCTAAATCTTTTTTCAGCGCGGCGAGATTACAATTTTCCGGCAGTTGCAGACGGGCACTGGCCTTGAATAAGGTTTCGCCGCTCATCGGTGCGCTGATGAGTTCGCTGGAAAATTCCTCGACATTCACGTTCGCGCGGGCGAGCGCGCTGGTAATGTCGCGGACGATACCGGGACGATCACTACCGACAAGCTCCAGTTTTGTCTGCTGCCCCGAAACCACTGAAATCGGCGCGTCATCGCGCACGACAATTTGTAATCCGTCGGTCGAAATTTTTTGCAGCGTGGCGAGCAACGCCGATTTTTTAGCCGCCGAAACTTCCACGCGCAAGATGCCCGCGAACTCGCCGCCAAGCCGACACATCCGGCTTTCGAGCCAGTTGCCCCCCTGCTCCGCGACCGCGCGGGCGATGGCTTCCACCAACCCCGTGCGATCAGGGCTGATGACGGTCATTACGAGGGGGATTTTCATCGCATGCCTAAAATGGTCAGGCCTGACTGGTGATTTTCCGCCAGTCCACACCTTGTTTTCCGGCGTAGATTGCGAAGGCTTTTTCGTTTTGAATCAAGACGGCGCGCACGACGCTGGAATCATCAGCGCGCCCCATGTCCACAACACTTTCAGGAATGATGCCCATTTTTTTATGCGCATAAACCAGGGCAAAAACGGCCTGCGCCACGGCGACAAATGGTAATTCTTTATAGGCGCCTTCGATGGCGTCCTCGACGGCGTCGGCAAGAAATTCAAGCTGATCGACGAGGTGCGGAAATTTCGGCGCATCAATCTGGGTGAACTCCAGTTTCCATTGCGGGAGGTGGCGCAAAACATTTTCGGCGAGCGCTGGCGTGATACCAGTGGCTCCGTGGTTGACGAATTTGGCGATTTCGGACATGGCGTCAATGTAGGAAAAACCGCCCGCGCGTCAAAGTGAAATCATTGGCGAGGAATCGCGCTCGCCTTTCGTTGGATTTTTTTTTACCAATACCTCGTGCAAGATTTGATCGCCAAAGCGGCGACGCTTCTCGAAGCGTTGCCCTACATCCAGAAATTTAACGGTGAAATTTTTGTCGTGAAATACGGCGGCAGTTTCATGGATTCGCCGGATCCCGCCATCCGCAATGGCGTGGCGCGCGATGTGGTTTTTCTTGAAGCTGTGGAGATCAATCCCGTCGTCGTTCACGGCGGCGGCAAAGCCATCACCCGCGCGATGGAAAAAGCCGGGTTGAAGGCGAATTTCATCCAAGGTCAACGCGTCACGGATGAGGCGACGGCGCAAATCGTGGATGATGTTTTGTCGCGCGAAATCAATCCGGAAGTCGTCGCCGCCATCAATGCGCTGGGTGGCCAAGCGGTGGGTTTTGCTGGGCCGGATATTTTCAAATGCAAAAAACTCCTGCTCGACGACAAGGAAAATCCCGGGCAGCAAATTGATATCGGCTATGTGGGCGAAGTGATCGAAGTGAACGTCGCGCCGCTAAAAGAATGTATCTGGTGTGGCCACACGCCGGTCATCAGTCCGACGGCGCGTGGCGCGGATGGGAAAATTTACAACTGCAACGCCGATGTTGCCGCGGCAATGGTGGCCATCGCGCTGAACGCCAAACGGCTCGTCTTCATGAGCGACGTGCCCGGATTGATGCGCGATCCCAAGGATGTTTCAACGGTCATTTCACATTTACAAATCAGCGAAGTGCCGGCGCTCAAGGCGGCGGGCATCGTGGATAAAGGCATGATTCCGAAAGTGGACAGTGCCGTCACCGCGATAAAATCCGGCGTGGAAAAAGTTTCCTTCGTTGACGGCCGCACGCCGCACGCGGTCATGCTCGAAATCTTCACCGACAAAGGTGTGGGCACGGAAGTGGTGCTTTAATTCGCCTCCGGCTCACCGCCTCAAAGGCCGTTCAGCACATCAATCATCTGCCGGAGGCGTCCGTAATCGCGACGGTTAAAATTGAAACCAATGCGCTTGAGTTCGAGACGGTCGTGATCAGCGACTTCTTCCGCCGTGGGTTCAATGGCGGCAATTTTGCCGTCGAGGAGAATATCGGCAAAGTCTTCATTCAAAGCGGCAATGGCCGAGGCACTGGGTTCATTCTTGAGCCGAATGATGAAGAGGTCTTTCACAAACCGGGTGGAATCGAAATTGCGGTAAAAGCGACTGACGATACGGACGGCTTCGTCGGCGTTATCAGTTATTTGATAAAGGTTGAGATCATCCGGAGAAATTAATTTATCCCGCAAAAGATGCTCACGAACCTGTTTATCCCACGTCTTCCAGTAGGTGCCGCCGGGTCGGTCAATCAGCACCAACGGCATCAGTTGGCTCTTACCGGTTTGCATGAGCGTGATCGCTTCGTAACTCTCGTCCATGGTGCCGAATCCGCCCGGGAAAAGCGCGATCGCATCGGAGTGGCGAATAAAGATGAGCTTGCGTGTAAAAAAGTATTTGAATGTGATGAGTTTTTTGTCCTCGGCAATGACGGGGTTGGCTGATTGCTCCCACGGCAGACGAATATTAACGCCAAAACTGTGTTCGGGAGTGGCTCCCTCGTGTCCGGCTTGCATGATTCCCGGACCAGCCCCGGTGATAACCATGTATCCCGCCTTGACAATTTTCTTACCAAAATCGACGGCTTGCTGATATTCAACGCTCTCGGGCTTAGTGCGCGCCGAACCGAAGATGGTTACCTTGCGTTTTTCGTGGTAAGGGGCAAAAACACGGAAAGCGTAGCGCAATTCACGAACAGCCGTCTGAATGACGCGAACATCTCCCTTATCTTTTACATCGGTTAGCAATTTAAGCGCATTTTCGATAATATCAGCGACTTCGGCTTCATTGGCGCCGCCGCCTTTAGATTGAATTAGGTCAAGTATCTGCCGGGTCAGCTTGGGGTCGGCAGGAGTCGTTTTTAATGTTTTCACACCGAAATCATAGCGACACACTCACAAAAGTGAATCAGAATGTTGGATTAACAACGCATTCGCAGTGGATGAGAGTGCCTAAAAAACATCCACTTTTGTCCAGAAAAAAGATTGACATTATCACGTCATTAACCTAATCTGTTCATACGAACGGGACAGTGGTGGTTAAATCCACTGTAAAATATGGAATCGTTTAAAAACAGAACTTAAAAATATGAAACTTGGAAAAATCAGCTCAATCATTTCCGCAGCCGCGTTCATGACAATGACCGCTGGTGCGACCGTATATAACACTGGCTACTCGGTTTCCACCAACGGTGCTAACCAATTGGTTGACAACCTGTGGACCGTCACCTCGGTTGTTAACCCGCCGGGCGGCTCATCTTTCCCATCCATTCCTTATCCTGCTTTTGTTTTGCCGGCTCCGACCATCACTTGGCCTTGGGACACTTCCGCCGCTCCGTTGGGCGCGCCGAACAGTTTGACCACTACTTGGGACACTTTTCAGCTGCCAGCGTTCGGAGGCAGTGACACCGTGGGTGTAGCCACGACTTACACATTGAATTTCAATGCGGCTGTTGGCAGCTATAACATCTATTTCGAATCAGACAATTACCTTGATATGTATCTCGGTGCAGTAACTTTGGCAAATCGTTTTTATACAGAGCCCGCAACTGCTCCCGGCGACTTCTTGGGCTGGAAGAACACAACGGTTAACGTTGCCAGTGCTGGAGCCAATCAGTTGAACATCGTTGTTTACAATTTCCCTTTCCCGCAAGGAAATTACACTGGTTTGCGTGTCAATTTCGGTGATCCTGTGCCTGAGCCGTCTTCGATGGCTCTTGCTGCAGGCGGTTTGGCAGCTTTGGTAGCTGCAATCAAACGCCGCAAACAGTAATATATTTCTGGTTAGTTTGTTGGGCTGGCTGAAAAGCCAGCCCATTTTTTTTTATAGAAACCCTCTCAATTTTTCATTTCTTGCTTCCACCAAAAAATCGTTGCTAAATCAAGCCAATGAATGTCATTGGCATTATTCCCGCACGTTTTGGTTCAACTCGCTTCCCCGGTAAGCCGCTCGCGCTTATCGCAGGCAAGCCACTCATTCAGCACGTCGTCGAGCAGTGCGAAAAAGCCAAATCACTTTCCGAAATCATTGTGGCCACGGACGACACGCGCATCTGGGAAGTGGCGCAGAATTTCTGCCGCGTGGAGATGACGCGCCCGGAACATCCGAGCGGCAGCGACCGCATCGCGGAGGTTTGCGAGCGCTGTGACTGTGAAGCCGTGGTGAACATCCAGGGCGACGAGCCATTGATTGATCCGGCAGTGATTGACGCAGTCGCCAATGCCCTCGCGCAAAACGAAATGTCCACCGCCGCGACACCCATCAGAAATCTTTCCGAGCTGGATAATCCAAATGTGGTGAAAGTCGTTGTCAACGCGGCTGGTCGGGCGCTATATTTTTCGCGGCGCACGATTCCGTATCTGCGTGATGCCGCCAAACGTCCGAGCAACGAACAGTTGGCGGCGTTTCCTTTTTTGAAGCATCTAGGTATTTACGGATTCCGCCGCGAGACGTTGCTGCGGCTGGTGAAATTACCCGTGTCGCCGCTGGAAAATGCGGAGAAGCTGGAACAGTTGCGCGCGCTGGAAAATGGAATTCAAATCGCGGTGGTGAAAGTGGATTACGACAGCATCGGCGTGGATCTGCCGGAAGATGTGGAGCGCGTGCAAGAAATCCTGAAAAAGCTTTAGCCATAGATGGGCACAGATTCACCCAAATAAAAAATTTGCTGTGTAATCCTTTTTGAAAATCTGTGTTTCATCTGTTTTAATCTGGGGCTTAAATAATTTGAAATGAAATTTATATTCGTAACTGGCGGGGTGGTGAGTTCGCTCGGTAAAGGCTTGACCGCCGCCGCGCTCGGCACCTTGCTCGAAAATCGCGGCCTCAAGGTCGCGCTCCAAAAGTTCGACCCGTATCTCAACGTTGATCCCGGCACCATGTCGCCGTATCAACACGGCGAAGTTTATGTGCTCGACGATGGCGCGGAGACCGACCTTGACCTCGGCCACTACGAACGCTTCACCAGCACCAAGCTCTCGCGGATGAACAATCTGACCAGCGGCCAGGTGTATCAGAAGGTGTTGAACAACGAGCGCGAAGGCGTCTATCTCGGCAAGACCGTGCAAGTGATTCCGCACGTCACCGACGAAATTAAGCGCCGCATCCATCTCCTCGCCGAGACGAGCAAGGCCGATGTCATCATCACCGAAATCGGCGGCACCACCGGCGACATCGAGGGCCTGCCCTTCGTCGAAGCCATCCGCGAATTTGCGCTCGAAGCGGGCATCGGCAACACTTGTTTCATTCACGTCACCTACGTTCCGTTCATCAAGGCGGCGGGCGAACTCAAGACCAAGCCCACGCAGCAGTCCGTCGCCAAGCTGCGCGAAATCGGCATCATGCCGAACGTCATCGTCGCGCGTTGCGAAAAGCCGCTCGACAAGGAATTGCGCCAGAAAATTTCTATGTTCTGCAACGTCCCGCTTGAAGCCGTCATCGAGGCGAAGGACGTAGATCATTCCATTTACGAAATGCCGCTTATGTTGCAGCGCGAGCGCTTGGACGACCTCGTCTGCCGCACGCTGCATCTCACCACGCCGTCAGCGAACATGGCGCACTGGCAGGAAATCATCCGCAAGCTCATCGCCCCACAACATCGCGTGCGCGTCGGCGTCGTCGGCAAATACATCGGTTTGCAAGACGCCTACAAATCGGTTTACGAAGCGCTCATCCACGGCGGTATTGGCCACGATTGCGGCGTGGAGATCGTGCAAGTTGACGCCGAGGAGATTGAAAAATTTGGCGCGGATAAAATGCTTCATGGCATCGGCGGCATCTGTGTTCCCGGCGGTTTCGGCGAACGCGGCATCGAAGGCAAAATTCTCGCGGCGAAATATGCGCGCGAAAATAAAATCCCCTATCTTGGCCTGTGTCTGGGAATGCAGATCGCCACGATTGAATTTGCCCGCAGCATTTTGAAATTAGAGAAAGCGCACTCCACCGAGTTCGACGAAAAGACGCCGCATCCCGTCATCACCCTGCTCGATGCGCAAAAAAAAGTAACCAAGGTCGGTGGCACGATGCGTCTCGGTGCGATGCCCTGCCAGTTGCAAGTCGGCTCCAAGGCCGGACAACTTTACGGCTCGTTCGTCATCCACGAACGCCACCGCCATCGCTACGAATTCAACAACAACTACCGCGAAAAATTTGAGAAAGTTGGCTTCATTTTCAGCGGCACGTCGCCCGACGGCAAACTCGTCGAGGTCATCGAACTGAAGGATCATCCGTTCTATCTCGCGAGCCAGTTCCATCCGGAATTCTTGAGCAAGCCGCACCAGCCGCATCCGCTGTTCAAAGGCTTCATCGCGGCAGCGCATCAGCACATCCATCACAAGCCGCTGTGAGATATGAGAACTGAATATCTGCCACCGACTGAAATTGGAAGACAACGCCAAGCATGGTTCAAGGCTTGCGTCAAACCAAGCATGACGCTTGACGAATCGATCCGCCTCAATGAAGAAACTTTCACTCTTTTTCCGCCGACCGAAGAAGAGCACCGATTGAAATTTGAAACCAAAAAAAATATTCCAGCATTTGTTTTGTAGTGGTTATGAAATGGTCTGTCCGCCAAATAATTTTTCGCAGCTTGATAGGATTGATAGTGCTGTTTGTTTTGGTTTTTAGCGTTTGGCGTTTGCATTTGGCGCGTGAGGTCAGCCAGCAGATTGCCAAGATTCAAGCCGATGGTTTTCCAATAAGTGGTGCGGAATTGAACGCATATTATCCTGCCGTCCCCGACACTGAAAATGCCGCACTGGTAATGACTCAAGCTTTTGCATTCATACGAAATTACCCCTATGAGCAGTCAAACGAAGTTTTACATCTCGACATTCCACCGTTCAAGAGAACATTAACCGAGGCGCAAAAAAAACTTCTCATTGGATACGTCGAAATGAATTCAAACGCGCTCGCAAAAGCGCATGAGGCAGTTAAGCTCCCAAAGAGCAGATATCCGGTTGATTTTACGGCAAATTTTGACGCCCTGCTCCCTCATCTTCCTAATCTCCAGAAAATTTCTCGACTGGCAGGTTATGAAGCTTTGCTTGCGATGCAAGCAAAGGACGACAAAACAGCGACGGATTTGATTTCGTTTCAATTTGCATTAAGCCACACATTGGATGGCGAACCACTCGTGCTTGTTGGACTTAATCAAAGTAAAATTATGTTCAATGCCAGTCGGCTTGTTGAATACGGATTAAACCAAGGGTCATTTGATGCGGCGACGCTTTTGAAGTTCGCCGGAAATTTTTCCAACGCTGACAAAAATGGAATCTCATCTGCCGGACTTGTCGGAGAACGAGCAATGACGTTGCCATATTTTCAAACAAATTGGCTAGCGATTTATCGGATTATTGATTCATCAGGAGCTGAATTGACGCCTTGGGAACTGTTTCGTGGCAGAATTGGCCGGATCACCGGCTTGTTTGACCAAGAGGAACTATTTTATCTCCGGGCGATTAAGACTACGATGGACGAAATTGAAACACCGTTTCCAGAGTGTTTGGCTTCCTACTCCAGCCTATATCAAACGGCCGTGGCTGGTCATAAACGCGGATTTATTTTTGCCCCAGGAGTTTTGGGTGGCTTGCGAAATATTTTCTCAAAAGAAGTCGAAGCAGTGGCTGATGTTCGCCTTACCATGACGGCGTTGGCTATGGAACGCTTTCGCTTGGCAAACCAACGGCTGCCGGACAATTTGAACCAACTTGTTCCGCGATTTCTTCTCGCCGTGCCGGAAGACCCGTGCGACGGACAACCGCTGCGGTTTCGCCTGCTTGAAAAAGGGTATTTGATTTACAGTGTTGGCAAAGATGGTCAAGACAATGGCGGAAACGCGCGTCCGGTCAACGCCAAATCGAGCGACAAGACGCCTTACGACATCACCTTCACCGTCGAACGCTGACTGGAAATTTTGTAGTGAAATATCCCGCAGCCATCCAGTTTCTCTACGGTCTGCAGATGTTCGGCACGAACTTCGGGCTGGAACGGGCGGAGAAACTTGCCGTGCTCGCGGGCAATCCGCAGTCCCAATTGCGCTTCATCCACGTGGCCGGCACGAACGGCAAAGGCTCGACGTGCGCAATGTTGGAAAGCATTTATCGCGCGGCGGGCTGGCGCGTGGGGCTGTTCACCTCACCGCATCTGGTTTCGTTTCGGGAGCGGATACAGGTGAATCGCCAGTTGATTTCGGAAGCGGAGGTCGCGCGGCTGGCGGATGAATTGCAAGCGTCGCTCAAGGAGTTTTCCTCGGAAGAAAATCCAACGATGTTTGAGGTCGTGACGGTGATGGCGTTGAAATATTTCGCGGCGCAGCAATGTGATCTGGTCATTTGGGAAACCGGGCTGGGCGGGCGGCTGGATGCCACGAACATCGTCACGCCGCTCGTCAGCGTGATCACCAACATCGCTTTGGACCATACGCAGTGGCTCGGCGATACGTTGGGGAAAATTGCCACGGAAAAGGCGGGCATCATCAAAGCTAAAATTCCCGTCGTCACTGCGGTGGAAAATCCAGAGGCGCTGGCGGTGATTGCCACGGTTGCCCGCGAAAAGAATGCGCCGCTCACGCGGGTTGTGCCGCAATCCGTCGGCGGCCTGACCCCTCCGGTAGCGCTGCTCGGGGAACATCAGAAAATGAATAGCGCGCTGGCGGTGGCCACGGTGGCGGCTTTGCAGGCGCAGCTTCCGGTGACGGAGGAAAATATCCGCCAAGGTCTGGCGACCGTGAACTGGCCGGGACGTTTGCAACGCCTCCAACGTGGTGGGCAAACATTTCTTCTGGATGGCGCGCATAATGTCGCGGGCGTGGAGGCGTTGCGGGCGGCGCTGCGCGGTGGGAGTTCAAGCTTCAACTTGTTCGGGGACACGCTAGAACTCCCACCAAGCGCTCCCACCTTCATCATCGGCCTGCTCAGCGACAAAGACTGGCGGCCGATGTGCGGAACGCTCGCGCCGCTCGCATCGAAAATTTTCACCGTGCCCGTCGCCAGCGAGCGGACGGCCGACGCGCACGAGTTGGCAAAAACTTTTCGCGCGGCAAATCCGGGAGCAGAAGTGGTCGCCTGCAAAAATCTTTCAACGGCGTTGGCCGCCTGTAAAGACGAGGCTTTTATCGTGGTCACAGGGTCGTTGTATCTCATCGGCGAGGCGCTGGAGTTGCTGGGCCAGTCACCGGCGGGTGCGGGCGAACGCGGGCTGAACGAATGGTCCGCGCCGAAATAAGCTCAATGAAACTCAGCCCCAAGTGGGACTTATAGCTGACATCGCCCGTTGACGCTGATGCTGCTATTGCGGTAGAGTTAGGATAAGTTATGGCTTACGCAGACACGCTCCCTAAACAACGCCCATTCGGCTCGACGAACCGTCCTGACGCTTGGTGGCTCCAACCGCTCGCGGTGTTCCTTGGTTTTTCCGCCTTTATCATCTACTCCACTTGGGCGGCGTTCCAGGGCGTGGGCGATATGCATAACCACACTTGCAGCTATTGGTATGGCGGCAATGGGGCCAACTATCTCTCGCCCTTCTACTCGCCGGAATTCTGGGGCACTTCGCCGCATGCTATTTTTGGATCGATTTTACCAGCGTGGTGGCCGAGCTGGGCGCCGTTCTCGCCGGCATTTTTGATCCTGTGGATTCCCGGCGGTTTCCGTTTCACCTGTTATTATTATCGCGGCGCTTACTACAAAGCATTTTGGGCGGACCCGATCAATTGTGCCGTGGGCGAACCGCGCAAAAAATTTCTCGGCGAAAAATCGTTCCCGCTCATCATCCAAAATGTTCACCGCTATTTCTTCTACCTCGCGGCGCTGTTCATTATTTTGCTCGGTCACGATGCGTGGAAAGGCATGTGGTTCACGGATGCGCTCACTGGCAAGCAACATTTTGGCATCGGTGTGGGCACGGTGATTCTGACGCTCAACACCGTGTTTCTCGCGATGTATACTTTCGGCTGCCATTCGCTGCGCCATCTCGTCGGCGGTTTCTTGGATTCAAAATCTAAAGCCCCTTCTTGCGCCAAAACGTATAACTGTGTGAGCTGCCTCAATCAGAAACACATGATGTGGGCGTGGATCAGCCTCTTCGGCGTGGGCTTGACGGATGTTTATATCCGCCTGTGCGCGACCGGCAAAATCAGCGACTTTGTTTTCTTCATTCTTAAATAACCATTCACCGAAAGATTTCTGTGGCTACAAATTACGAAACTCACGAATA
The DNA here is from genome assembly GCA_025362675.1 of Limisphaerales bacterium. Classification (GTDB taxonomy): domain Bacteria; phylum Verrucomicrobiota; class Verrucomicrobiia; order Limisphaerales; family UBA11358; genus UBA11358. Next base: position 16,483 of record JANYFN010000253.1, read on the forward strand.
CGACGTTCTGGTCATCGGTGCGGGCGGGGCTGGTTTGCGCGCGGCGATTGAAGCTTCGGCAGCGGGCGTCAAAGTTGGACTGATCTGCAAATCACTTTTGGGCAAGGCGCACACGGTCATGGCCGAGGGCGGCATGGCGGCGGCGATGGGCAACGTGGACGATCGCGACAGTTGGAAAGTGCATTTCGCCGACACGCTGCGCGGTGGCCAATACGTCAACAATTGGCGCATGGCCGAGTTGCACGCGAAGGAAGCACCGGCACGCGTTCATGAATTAGAAAAATGGGGCGCGGTGTTTGATCGCACCAAGGAAGGAAAAATTTCGCAACGTAATTTCGGTGGCCATCGTTATCCACGCTTGGCGCACGTCGGCGACCGCACGGGGCTGGAATTGATTCGCACGCTGCAAGATCACGGCATTCATCAAGGTATCACGGTGCATATGGAATACACGGTGGTTTCGCTGCTCAAAGATGCGGGCCGCGTGATCGGCGCGTTTGGTTACGACCGCGAGCGGGCGCGTTTCCGCGTTTTCAAAGCGAAGGCTGTGGTCGTTTGCACCGGCGGTTTGGGCCGTGCTTATGCGGTGACGAGCAATTCCTGGGAAGGCACCGGCGACGGCGTTTCGCTGGCATATCACGCGGGCGCGGAATTGCTCGACATGGAATTCATTCAATTTCATCCGACGGGCATGATTTGGCCACCGAGCGTTAAAGGAATTTTGGTCACGGAAAGCGTGCGTGGCGAAGGCGGCGTGTTGCGTAACAAAGACGGCAAGCGCTTCATGTATGACGACATTCCCGACAATTATAAATCGCAGACCTCGACCGATCCCGAAGAAGGCTGGCGCTACACTCAGAATGATAAAAACGCGAAACGTCCGCCGGAACTCTTGACGCGTGATCACGTGGCGCGCTGCATCATGCGCGAAGTGAAAGCCGGACGCGGCAGCCCGCATGGCGGCGTCTTCCTCGACATTTCTTGGATTAAAGAAAAACTTCCCAACGCGGAAGAACACATCAAAAAGAAACTGCCGTCCATGTATCACCAATTCAAACAATTGGCGAACCTGGATATCACGAAGGAACCGATGGAAATCGGCCCGACGACACATTACGCGATGGGCGGCATCCGCGTGAACGGCGATACGCAGGCCACAAATGTCCCCGGATTGTTCGCGGCGGGCGAGTGCGCGGCGGGTCTGCACGGCGCGAATCGGCTGGGTGGTAATTCGCTTTCTGACTTGCTTGTCTTCGGTAAACGCGCGGGCGAATACGCCGCCAAATTTGCCAAAGAAAATTCGCTAGTTTCCCCGAGCGATGCCGAAATCGAAGCCGCCTACCGCGAGGCGGTCGAACCGTTCGAGCGTCCGGCTGGCAGCCAAAACGAAGGTCCCTATCAGGTGCAATACGATTTGCAAAACCTGATGCAGGAAAATGTTGGCATCGTGCGTTTGCAAAACGAAATGGAATTGGCCCTCGATGGCATCGGCAAACTGAAGGCCCGCGCCGCGAAAGTTTCCGTCCAGGGTCATCGCGAATATAATCCCGGCTGGCACACGGCGATTGATTTGAAACATTTGCTCACCGTTTCCGAAGCCATCACGATTGCTTCGCTGGATCGCAAAGAAAGTCGTGGCGGCCATTTCCGCGAAGATTTTCCGAACAAGGATCCCGAGGCGCAGAAATATAATTCCGTCATTTCCAAGTCGGCGGATGGTTCGATGAAATTGCGCCGTGAACCGATTCCGGCGATGCGGGAAGATTTGAAACAAGTCGTGGAGGAGATGAAGTAATCACCGGTAGCAGCGGAGGTGAGTTCGCTCCCATTAAAATGAGCTGGCTCACGCCGGCGGCTACAAATAAAAAATTGAAATGAATAAGACTGTTACCTTTCGAATCTGGCGCGGCGACGCGCAGGCTGGCGAATTCGTGAATTACACCACGGAGATCACCGAAGGTTTGGTGGTGCTCGACGTGGTTCATAAAATTCAGGCCACGCAAGCCAATGACCTGGCGTGCCGCTGGAATTGCAAGGCCGGCAAATGCGGCTCCTGCTCCGCCGAAGTCAACGGCATCCCGAAGCTCATGTGCATGACGCGCATGGACACGTTGAACACCGACAAGCCCATCACCATCGAGCCGATGCGCGCGTTTCCCAGCATCCGCGATTTGGTGACGGATGTGTCGTGGAATTTCCGCGTCAAAACGAAGATCAAAAAATTCAATCCGCGTCCGCCCGACGCCGCCGACGGCACTTGGCGTATGATGCAGGAAGACGTGGATCGCGTGCAGGAATTCCGCAAGTGCATCGAATGCTTTTTGTGTCAGGATGTCTGCCACGTTTTGCGCGACCATCACAAGCATGAGGAGTTCATCGGCCCGCGCTTTCTCGTTTACACCGCCGCGCTGGAAATGCACCCACTGGATACCGAGGATCGCTTGGCGGAACTGAAGCAGACGCAAGGTATCGGCTTTTGCAACATCACGAAGTGCTGCACGAAAGTTTGTCCCGAGCACATCACGATCACCGACAACGCGATTATTCCATTGAAGGAACGCGTGGTGGATGAGTATTACGATCCGCTTGGCTGGCTTTGGAAAAAAATTCGCCCGCAGGGTTGAAAAATCCGGCATAAAACCCACGGTTCACGCCGTGGGTTTTTTTATTAAAAAATAATTGGCTAGTCAGATGAATAGATGACACGGCTAACCAATATTGGCGATTTCCTAGTGCAAAATTCTCAAATAGAATTGCAGAACTCGTATGGCGCTTAGGGGCGATTTCGCCCTACCATACGGTATCACTTTATGAGCAAATATCTCCATTTAGGAAAATTTTCTTTTGGGATGGGCGATCGGTTCGGCCATCAAGGTAAAGCGCAGCTCCAAGCCTGCGTGCAGGCAACGGCATTGGGCGCAGAATTCATTCCCGTTTGGAATAAGTCTAACCGCGAACACAGTTTCATCGGCACTGAGCCAGCCAGTTTGCGTGCCGAAGCGGATGCGGCGGTGAAGGCGCTCCACTGGAAAAAATCCTACCACGTAGATGCCGATCATATCCGCCTCGAAACGGTGGATCGTTTTATCGCGCCGTCGGATTTCTTCACCATTGATGTCGCGGACAGTATCGGCAAACCCGCCGCTGCTGCGGATGTGAAGGCCTTTGTAGATCGCCATCCCGAACTGGTCGGCACGGTGGCCATTCCGCACATTGCGCAACCGTTCAGCATCACGCGCGCGGAAGTTGAGCGCGTGGCGAACAAATTTTTGCTCGCGGTGCAGGATGCCGGAAAAATTTATCAGCACATCGCCCAAGCCAAAGGCGTGGCGAATTTCGTGACGGAAGTTTCGATGGATGAAACGGACAGTCCGCAGACGCCGCCGGAATTGCTCATCATTCTCGCCGCGCTGGCAGATGAAAAAATTCCGCTCCAGACCATCGCGCCGAAGTTCACCGGCCGTTTCAATAAGGGCGTGGATTACGTTGGCGACGTGAAGCAATTTGAAAAAGAATTTAATGACGACCTCGCCGTCATCGCCTTTGCCATTCAGAAATACGGCCTGCCGCCGACGCTCAAATTGAGCGTGCATTCCGGCAGCGATAAATTTTCCATCTACGAAGCGATGCGCAAAGCGCTGGCGAAATTCGGCGCGGGCGTGCATATCAAAACCGCTGGCACGACGTGGCTCGAAGAGCTGATCGGCCTCGCGGAAGCGGGCGGCGATGGGCTGGAAATCGCCAAAGAAATTTACGCTTACGCCATCGAACACGTTGACGAATTCTGTGCGCCCTATGCCAGCGTCATTGATATTGATAAGGCGAAATTGCCGTCCGCCACGCTCGTGAATGGTTGGAACTCGACGCAATTCACCGGCGCGCTGCGGCACGACCAGGAAAATCCGGCGTTCAATCCGAGCTTCCGCCAGTTGCTGCACGTCAGCTTCAAAGTCGCGGCCAAAAAGGGCGACCGTTATCTGAACGCGCTCAAAAAGCACGAAGCCATCATCGCCAAAAACGTGACGGAAAATCTTTTCGAGCGTCACATGAAGCCGTTATTGTTGGGCAAATAAATGAAGTCATTCATCCACGACGATTTCCTGCTGGAATCAAAACCGGCACGCCAGCTTTACCACAAGTATGCGGCGAACGAACCGATTTTTGATTATCACTGCCACATTTCCCCGAAGGACATCGCGGAAAACCGGCAGTTCAAAAACCTGTTTGAGATCTGGTTGGAGGGCGATCATTACAAATGGCGTGCGATGCGCAGCAACGGCGTCGCGGAAAAATTTTGCACCGGTAATGCCACGGCAGAGGAGAAATTCAACGCGTGGGCGGCAACCGTTCCGCACACGCTCCGCAATCCGCTGTATCATTGGACGCACATCGAACTGCGCCGCTATTTCGGCATCACGGAATTATTGAGCGAAAAGACGGCGGCGAAAATCTGGAAGCAGGCCAACGCCAAGCTCGCCACGGCAGCTTACACGACGCAGGGGTTGCTCAAAAAGATGAACGTCAAAGTCGTCTGCACCACGGACGATCCGGTGGATGACCTCGGCTATCATCGCGCGTTTGCGAAGTCTGGCCATCCGACGACGATGTTGCCCGCGTTCCGTCCCGACAAAGCGCTCACGGTGAATTCGCCCGCTGGCTTCAATAAATGGGTGGAGCAACTCGCGTCCGCTGCGAACGTGGACATCAGCAGTTTCAGCGCCTTCATTAGCGCTCTGGAAAAACGTCACGAATTTTTTCATGCGCAAGGCTGCCGGCTTTCCGACCACGGCATGAATCATTGCTTCGCGGATTTTTGCAGCGAGAAAGTTGCCGCCGCAGTTTTTGACAAAGCGCGCAAAGGCACAGCGGTGACACCGTTGGAACATTCGCAGTTCGCCTCATTCATGATGGTATTTTTTGGTCAGCTGGATGCGAAGCGCGGCTGGACGAAACAGCTTCATCTCGGTGCGCTCCGCAGCAACAACACGCGCTTGCTCCAGCAACTTGGACCCGACACGGGCTTTGATTCCATTGGCGATTTTCCGCAGACGCAGACGCTCGCGGCGTATCTCGACAAACTGGATTCGGAAAATTCTTTACCGAAAACAATCATCTACAATTTGAATCCGGCGGATAATTATGCGTTCGCCACGATGATCGGAAACTTTCAGGACGGCACCATTCCCGGCAAAATTCAATTCGGTTCCGGCTGGTGGTTTCTCGACCAGAAGGAAGGTATGGAATGGCAGCTTAATGCGCTCTCGCAGCTCGGCCTGCTCTCGCGTTTCATCGGCATGATCACCGACTCGCGTTCGTTCATGAGCTATCCGCGCCACGAATATTTTCGCCGCACACTCTGCAACCTCATCGGCAAAGACATTGTCAACGGCGCGATTCCGAACGACGAAAAACTCGTCGGCCCGATGATCAAAAATATCTGCTACGCCAACGCGAAGAACTACATGGAATTTCCGGGCGTGAAGTGAATGCGCTGTTTTTCAAGCGCTAATCTTCGCTTATCCCGCTAATTTTTATCAGCGAAGATGGGCGCGGATTAGCGGTTGATTTTTTGGCGGTGCAGTTTTTTCAACGCAGTTTGCCGAAACTCCGCGTATCGCCGCCGCGTCTTTTCAACCATCCTTTGCCATCCGATGAAAACCATCACCGCGATAGTTTTGTCCATCGCTCTGCCGCTGGGTGCGGCCACTTTCAACGTCCGCGAACTCGGCGCGACGGGCGATGGAAAATCTTTTGATACCCTCGCCATCCAGAAGGCACTGGATAACTGCAAAATTTCCGGCGGCACGGTGGAATTTCCGGCGGGAAATTATTTGAGTCAGCCACTCAAAATTTATTCCAAAACCATTTTCCAACTTGATGCGGGGGCGACGCTGTTCGCCAGCACGAACCAGATGGATTTCATGAAAACGCCCGGCGACTGGCTCGCGGCGAAAAGCGGCGGCGATTTTGTTCCGTTCATCAGCGGCAAGAATTTGGAAGATGTGACGTTCACCGGCGAGGGGAAAATTGACGGCAACGGTTTCGTCTGGTGGCCGGAGGCGGAGAAGGCGCGGCAGAAAAAATCCGGCTTTACCTTGCCGCGTCCGAATCTGATTGTCATCGAGCGCAGCAAAAATTTGCGGATGGAAAATATCACGCTGCAAAACTCGCCGAAGTTTCATTTTGTGCCGACGGATTGCGACGACGTGGTGATCACCAACGTCACGATTCTCGCGCCTGAACGCGCGGCGAACACGGACGCGATTGATCCGAGCGGGCATCGTTATCTCATCACGCATTGCAAGATTGACGTGGGCGATGACAACATTGCGATCAAGGCGGGCAAAAAAAGTGCGGACGGAAAATTTCAGAGCGAGGATTTCCTGATCACGGATTGCACGTTTCTGCATGGCCACGGCATGAGCATCGGCAGCGAGACAGTCGGCGGCGTGCGCAACATCACGATGCGGAACTGCACGTTCGAGAACACCGAGAACGGCATCCGCATCAAGTCCGACACGCGGCGCGGCGGCATCGTGGAAAATATTTTCTGCGACAACATCACGATGAAGAACGTGAACCCGGCCATCACCTTGACCTGTGTTTATCAGGGCACCTCGGCGGGCGATAAAAAAACGGATGGCACGCAGACGAATTCCGCGAGCGGCGGGAACATTCCGGTCTTTCACCACATCCGCATCAAGAACCTGACGGCAACATGCCCAAAGGCAGCGGGCTTGATTTTAGGATTGCCGGAAAGCGCGATTGAAAATGTGATTTTAGAAAACGTGAACATCACCGCCGCGAAGCCGTTCAGCATCACGCACGCAAAACGCGTGAAGCTGGAAAATGTTTCCGTGACCGTG
>JANYFN010000273.1 GCA_025362675.1 Limisphaerales bacterium
GCACGCTGTGGGGCATCTTCTTCAAAGAATGGAAGGGGGCGCAGCCGTTCACCAAAAAACTGGTCGTGCTCATGCTCGCGCTCCTCGTCGGCTCCACCGGCATCATCGGCTGGGGGAATAAAAAATCCGAAGACGCCGAAAAAGCCCAGGTCGAAGCGGCAGCACCAACGGTTCCCGCCGCCGCGGCGGACGCCGCAAAAATTATCCAGCAATAGCCACGGATTTTTCAGCACCGCGTTGGTTTACAAAACCCACGCGGTGTTTTTTATTTCGATTCGCCGCCAATTTTTTGCGGCATCCCACAGTGACACAGCTTTCACCCCAACTGCGAAAAAAGCTGTTCGGCCTCCTCCTCGCACTCATCACCCTCGCCACTTGCTGGCATGGTGCAACGCTGAGTGCTATCCGCAGGGAACAAGGCGGCGACCCGATTTGCAAAATTGCCTGAATAAACAAACCGTGTTAGCGGGATGACGCATGAAAATTTTGCGGTGTGCCTTCGCTGAACCGCTGCCGTTTGGCTCCTAGTGGACTGCGTTTTACCATCAACCTAAATTTCAAAAATTTAATCGCAAACTGGCTGTGAACGTTCGACCGCGCGGCAGTTCGGCCGAAAGATTGAGCGGGTTCAGGCGATAGTCTTCATCAAATAGATTCAAAATGGAGGCGCGGATTTCCGCGCGCCGGTGGGCGAAGCGATAGCCGAGCGTCAGGTTATGTTGCCAAAAGTCTGCATCCGATAGCTCCGGGGTGTAGCCAAAATTTTGCTGGTGCAGCCACGCCGATTCCCATTGGGCGAAGAAACCTGACGGTAAATTAAAGTTAAGCGCGAAGGAAAGTTGGTTCATCAACGCGCGGTTGTGCTGTTCCAGTTGGCTCAAGCCGGCTACGTTTTTTGGGATGTCCTGGAATTGGGTGTTCAAGGTTGCTTCGCTCAAACGATAGCGCGTGCTGATCGAAAAATATTTCCCAAGTAATTGTGCGGCGTAGAGCGAGAGGTTGCGCTCTTGGAAATTTAATTGCTGTCGGGTTGCGCTGATATCGCTTGGTTGCAGCAGTTCCGCAAACGATTTATAAACACCTTCGTTCCGTTCGCCATCTGAGGTCAATTGCTCGGCCTCGACGCCGAAAAATGTTCCGCTCTTCAACGACTGGTCGAAGCCAAGGCTAATGGTTTCAAACGTCGAGCCCGGCACAATTCCCGCCACGCTTTCCGGCAACAGACTGCGATAGGCTTGGTTGAATCCGCCGACTTGCGTTGGTTCCAGTCGAACGCTGTTGTCAAAAAAAAGTCCGCCCAGCGAACGTGTCCACGCGGCGCGAAAAAGTCCGCGTTCCCACGGTTGAAATAGCAGACCAAGTTTTGGCGAAACCAAATTGCGCTCGGATTCGCCGGATGAAATAGGCGGCAGATCGAGATTCTTGGGGAATTCAATATGGCTATATTCCACGCCGCCCATGGCGCGCAGATGGCCAGTCAACTGCCAGGCACCATAAGCATAAACATCGCCGCGATTCAACGAGCCTTTGAGGTTTTGGTCGGTGACTAAGTTGGGGCCGGAACCAAGAAAATCGGTGAGGCGCGATCGGGTTTCGTCGCTACCGGTTTGCCAACGCCCGCCAGCGATGAGTGAGGTTTTTTCCGTCTCCCACGCTTGCTGCAAATCCATGGAATATAGCGTGAACGTGCTTTTCAAATCCGAGATCAGTGGCCCGTTTCCCGTGGGGAACGGCGTCAACGGCCCGTTTTGCACGGCCAAAATATTGTTTCCAAAAATACTGGTTTGCAAAAAAATAAAATCCTTGTTTCCGTCGTGCAGCGAAAAATTATCCTGCAATCGCGAGACTAAAAACAACGTGTGATTACCGGGTGACCACTCATGATGCCAGCCGAGATAAATATCCGGCTCCTGTTTTTCTTTGACATGAAAATCACTGGTGGCATTGGATGGATAATACATCTGCGCGATATCGCCGGCGTTGGAATGGAAATCGCCGATCTGCAAATAGACATCATCGCTGGTCGTGACGCGCTGCTTCAGCGTCAGCGCAAAATCACGCTCCTCGCTTTCATTATTGCTTCGCTGACCGTTGATACTTTTATACAACGTATCAAAGGCGTAGCTGAAATTTTTGATCGTCCCGAACGCCGTCGCCGTCTCGCTCCAATCGCCTCGGCTGCCGTAGGTGGTGACCGAGCTTAATCCAAAGGGCTGCGTGTCGAAGAAGCGCAGGCGATCCGACTGCGACAACACTTGCGAAAGATTTCCAGCACCGGGCGGGGCCAGCAGATTGGCCGCGAGCAACTCGCTTTGCCGCGCGGTTTCGAGCCGCAAATCAAAGCGGTTCAAATCTTGTTCGGCTTGATAACTATTCGCGAGAAAAAGGTGGCCGGAGAAATTCGCATAGTTCTCATTCACCGAGCGTTCGGCGACGCGGCGACTCACTTCGGTCAAGCCCGCTTCGTCATAAATCACGGCTAGATTCGCGCTGCGAACGGCTTTGTCGCCGTCGAGTAATTCGCGCGAGCGGAACGCGGCGCGATTATCGTTCTTCTCGTAGGAAGTTTCCAAATCGCGAATGGCCGCGTTCAATTTATTTTCCTGCCACAGATGGAGCGCAGAATAGAGCCAGGCCGTCGGGTCGTTGACGTCGAGTTCTTTCGCGAGACGGAATTCTTTTTCCGCTGCTTTGGCCTCGCCCAGTTCGCTCGCGGCTTTGCCGAGGTAGCTGCGAAATAGACTGCGCTGTGGCTCCAGCGCGGCGGCGGCTTGAAACGCGGCGCGAGCTTCCGCGAAATTTCTTTCGTGCAAGAGACACAGTCCGCGACCCAGCCACGCAGAACCGAGCGCAGCATCAAGTTCACGGGCATGATCAAATGATTTTTGGGCGAGCTGAGAATCGCCTTGACCTAGCAACACAAAACCCTGCAACGCGTGCGCGGCGGCGAGCTTCGGGGAAAGTTGTAAGGCGCGATTTAATTCAGCAAGTGCCGCGCGGTGATTGCCAAAAGTAAATTCCAATTCCGCGAGTCGCTCGTGCGCGAAACCAAAATCTGGTGCGAGTTCCACCGCCCGTTTCGCGGCGGCGCGGGCGGCCCGTAAATCGGTGGTCGCTTGCAACGAGTAACCATGAGCGAGCTGCGCGCTGGCGGATGCCAGCGAATTGGATTGCGCATATTTTTCGCCATGAACCACAGCGATTAATTCGTTCAAGGCGTTCGCCACCGGATTTTCTTTCAAGCCCGCGATTAAATTTTCAGCATCATTTACCCGCCCCACGGCCAGCTCAAGTTGGGCGCGGAGAATCTTGGTGCTGGCGCTATCCGTCGGCAGTGCGGCCGGCCAGGCGGCCAAAGCCGCGAGTAAATCTCCAGCGCGATAATTTTTTAGGACCTCCGCCAGCGTGACCTGTTCGAGCGGGTCGAAGGGAAGGTCTGCGGGATTGATAATGCCCGGATAGTAAAGCGCCCACTGGATTTTGGCGGTGGCATTGACGAGCGCAGTTTTTTGCGCCGCTTGGCCGGGGGCGAGCATAAGGTCTTCACCGCGCTGTAAATTGATCTCCTCGGTAGCGGACTTGAGCGAGACGAGTCCATCAATGAGCGCGAGATGAACGCCGCTTGGTTCCTGTGCCTCCAATAAAAATTCCGTGCCGCGAATCGCTCCAGCGGCGAGCGGTGTGTCGAATTCCACATCCGCCGGCTGCTCGCGATTGAAAAAATAAATCGCGCCGCGCCACAGACCGAAACGTTTTTTTTCTGCATTGCGAGGTGGTAAAATCTCCAGCGTGGTCAATTCGTCGAGCCGCACGACGCTGCGATCCGAGAGCTGGACGGCGGCGCGACTCTGGGCGCGGGTGCGGATTTTATCGCCCGCCTTGAGTTCCAGACCGACGGTGGCAGCTTGCCAGTGAGTCGCGGCGGATTTGAAAAACTCGACCTGACCGGCAGCTTCAATAAGCGTGCTGGTCGAGTTCGTCTGCGCTCGAAGCGCGACGCTGCCAAACCACATCGCGGCGATGATCAGCGCCGCGACTCGGGAGGTTAATTTTGTTCGGATGAACATCTGGATTGAGGCTGTTGGTTGGCCGGCTGGGGCGGAGAGTTATTATTCCCCGACCCTTCGACAAAAAGTTTTTTCAATGCCATCACAAATCTCGTCGCGCATTCGTCCGGGTATGCCACGGGCAAAGTTGTTACGGCCAATGTTTTTTCGCCCGGACCGAACGCGTCCTGGTTTTTAAATGGGTCACGCATGCCTACCCAATAGCAACGACCTTGCCAAGATTGGCGGGGCAGCCAGAAATTGAAAGGCCTTTGTTTTATTGATGAATTTCCGTTCGGCAAAATCGCGTTTTGAAAATGTGCGGAACGTTTGTTCCGCCTTCGGAACGATTATTCCACCCGCACCCGGAAAAACTTTGTGCCAGTCTCGGCGATGTTTGTTGAAAAATTTTGCCCGCTACCAAAAAACGGCGGCGCCCATTGTGTCCACGGGCCGAGAACATTGGTCGCGGATTGGATGGTGTAGCGGAAATTTGCCGTCGTTGGAAAATCGTAAATCACACCGGCCGCGTTGCGGCTCACGCTGCAGGTGGGCGGCACGATAATGTGCACGGGATTCGTGACGATCAGCGAACCGAGGTCGTTGGTGACGTTGAGCGTGTAGTTCGCCGTGTCAGCAGCGGTGACATTCTGGAGTTGCAGAAAAGAAAATATCGCGCCCGGAATAACGACGCCATTTTTTTTCCACACATAATTCATGGGCGGCGCGCCGCCAACCGCTGGCAAGAGCGTTATGGTTGCGCCTACATTAACGCTTTGGGTGACGACCTGGCTTTGCAAGGCCGGCGGTTGCGGCAGGAGATTGGTGTTGAGCGTATAGTTGAGCCAAGCCGTGCCGCGGGCGGCGTTCACGCCATCCACGACGACGACGTATTGGCGGGTTTTCAGGGCCGGAAAGAATACGCGCGAGGGGCCGTGGAACGAGACACTATCGTTGTCGCAAGCGATGGAAATCAAGTTGGTATAGCCCACGAGCGCGCCGTTGTAAGTGTAAACTTCCATCACCGTATCGTAAGCACTGCCAATCGTATCAAGGGTCATCGTGCCATTCGTGGGCGGTTGATACATCAGCCAATAAGACGCTCCGCCGGTCACGCCGCAGTGCGGTGGCTCGGTGGGATCTGTCGTGGCGAACGTGGTATTGAAAACTTGGCTGCCGTTGTAGCCGCGCACGACTCCGAGGTTGGAGGTGGGGACCGAGAATTTTTTCAAAGGCCCAAGAAAACCATCGCCGACCAATCCGGACGACGGGGCGTCGAGTAATTTATCTTCCGCCAAAGTATTAGTGGAGCCATCGGAGTTGATTTGTAATTCCACTGGCGACGTGAAAAAGCGCACGCGGTTGTTGCCATTGCCCACCGTCACCCGGAATTGATAGCGGCCCACATTCGTATCTTGCAAACTGGTGATGACGTAGTTCGTAGAGTTTTGATTGGTCATCTCCAGGCCATTAAAAAACCATTGGAATTGAATGTTGCCCGAAGGGATCAAGTTGACCGTGAGCGTCACCGGATCGCCTTGTTTTGCTGCCTGATCATTCGGCGTGTTTAAGACGATTGGCGGCGGCGAGGTGGCTGGCAAAAAGCTCCAGTTAAAAACCACTGAACCCACGGCACCTTGATACCCGTCAACGGCAATTTCGTAGGTGTGGCCAGCGATCGCGCCGATCTGTATCAAGCTGGTTGGCTCAAAACCGGGATCGTCGTCATTCCGCGCCTCTTCGTGCAACTGCGTAACTTGCGTGCCGTTCGTGGGATTCAATGTGTAGGCTGACATGAGCGTGTCAAAACTGCTGCCGTGCGTATCAAACGTGGCCACGCCATTCGTCGGCGCGACCCATGAGATCCAGAGTGAATGTCCGCCCGGTTTGCCTCCGTGCTTCGGCTCACCGGTTTCAACAGTGGCCGTCAAGTTGTTGGCGAAAATCGTTCCGTTCGTGGTGAAGATTGATTCCCGATTTGTGAAAAAATCTTGAAATGAAGCGGCTTGTGCGCTGGCCATCATCGCAAAAATACAAAATAACAACGCAGTCACGGCACCTTGGACTACGCGGCTACGCTGCCAGATTTTTAGACCACACTTCATGATTTGCCAACAGTATCGCATAAATGCCGGAATTCATCCGGCAAATTCTATCTTTAGCAAGCCCGCTGCCAAAGACGTCAACCAGCGTAAAACATTGAGAAATATGGATATTCTCAGAAGCTAAGAGGGATCAGCGGCTAAAGTTGTTCCGCGATCGGAACAAAAAAATTATTCTTTTTCCACGCGCAACTCCGGCCATTTTTCCAAACGACGCAATAACGCTTGGGGCGACAGTCCGAGTTTGGTTGCCGCGCGGCGGATACCACCGTTCACTTCGCGTAACGTTTCACGAATCAGCCGGTATTCCTGCGCGTCCACGGGCGAGAGATCTCTATTTGCCGGTAACGGTTCGCCGGAAGTGTTTGGCGCGGTCACTGCCGCCCCAGATCCCAGACCCAATCCGCTAGACGCTCCGCCTAACCAGTTCACATCCAGCGCGAGCCATTTGGCATCATCGCCGGTTTTCAGCAGCGAACGTTCCAACACATTGCGCAGTTCCCGCACGTTGCCGGGAAAATCGTGAGCCGAAAGTTTCGCCATAGCTTCTGGCGTGAGCAACGGTTTGGCGCGGCTATATTTTTTCGCGAGTTGACCGAGTAACAATTCCGCCAGACCGGGAATATCCGCCCGCCGTTTTCGCAGCGGTGGCAACTCGATGCTAAACACATCAAAGCGATACAATAAATCTTCGCGGAATCGTCCGGCCTTCACTTCGTCCGCGAGATTTTTATTCGTGGCGGCAATAAATCTGCCGGTAAAGGCTTGCGTTTCGGTGCTGCCGAGCAAACGAAATTCCCGCGCTTCCAAGAGCCGCAATAATTTTGACTGCAACGCCAGCGGCACCTCAGCGATTTCGTCAAGAAACAAAGTTCCGTTCGCCGCCGCCGCCACGAGGCCGCCGCGTTTTTTATCCGCGCCCGTGAACGCCCCGCGTTCGGCACCGAATAATTCCGATTCAAACATCTCGGTGGGCAGCGCGGCACAGTTGACCGCGATGAAAGGCGCGTTGCCATTGGGCAAACTCGAATTGGGAAAGCTCAATTGATGCAACGCGCGCGCCGCGACATCCTTGCCCGCGCCGGTTTCGCCGGTCAACAAAACGGTGCTCGCTGCGTGTTTGGAAGCCTGACCTAATTGTGCCAGCACGTCGCGCATCGCCGGGGATTCGCCGAACATTTCCGTGACGTCCACCGGCGTTTCGCGCGTGGCAAGCCGCAGTTTCGCGCGCTCCAGACAGGCGGCGAGCGCGGCTATTGAAATTGGTTTGGTCAGATACTCAAAGAGTCCGTTCCGCGTGAGCGCAACCGCCTCGCCCAAATCAGGCACGCCGGTAATCATCACCACGGGCGCGTTGGGATGGCGACGGGAAAGCTCATTAAAAAAATCGTAGCCTTTGCCGTCCGGTAGATGATTATCGAGCAGGATGAGGTCGAAGTTTTTTATTGTAGAATTCTCACGTGCGCTGGCCAGAGAATGCGCCAGCAAAACTTTTCCGCCCGCCTCGCGAACGATTTTGGCCGCCATCGTTGCAAAGGCAACGTCGTCGTCCACGATGAAACACGAAAAGTTTTTGGTTGGTTGGCCGTTCACAAATCTGTATCGGTCAGTGTAACGGAAGTGTCGTTCACTTCAAGCTGCGGCTCACTGCGTTCAGTAATTCACCCAGCGCAAATGGTTTGTTGAGTTCGCTCACACCGGCAAAATATTTCGCTCCGTCACCGCTCGTCGTGATGACCGGCAAATCGGCGCGCAACTTGCGAATTTCACCGATCGCCTGCCGCCCGTTCAGCACGGGCATCGAATCATCGGTGATGAACAGTCGCAGTTCGCTGGCGTGTTGTTTGCATAGCGCCACGGCTTCTGCGCCGTTGGTGGCCGTGAGCACGCGGTAGCCAAATTCCTTCAATTCTGCCGCGACCAATTCGCACAATGCCAGTTCATCATCCGCCACCAAAATCAATTCGCCGTGGCCGCGCGGCAACGTCACTTCGGCTTTGGCGGCGGGCGTGGTGGGCACTTCAGTTGCGTGCGGAAGGAAAATCTCAAACGTCGTTCCGTGGCCGACTTCGCTCTCGACGCGTAACAATCCGCCGTGGCTTTTCACGATGCGAATGACGGTGGCGAGGCCAATGCCCGTGCCTTGACCTTCGCCTTTCGTGGTGAAAAACGGCTCGAACATTTTGGCCTGCACCGCCGGCGACATGCCGGTGCCCGTGTCGGAAATGGAGAGGGAGACAAATTTTAGCGGCGGCCTCACTTCTGACTTCGCTCGCGCCTCCGAGGGGAGAGGGATGGAGGATGCGGGGTCAGCTTGGTCGTTGGATGCTGTGTCTGCATCGGATGATCCAACCGCGTTCTGACCCCGCACCTCGGCCCTCTCAGCTCGAAGAGGCGAGAGAGAAAAACCTGTTGGCGATCCCAAAGCTTTTGGTAAATTTTCAAGCTCCTCCGCTGAAAATTCGACATTGTCGGCGATGAACGAAATTTTCCCGCCGTCCGGCATCGCGTCGCGCGCGTTGACGCACAGATTCAAAAAAACTTGATGCAGTTGCGTGATATTTCCCTGCACCGGCCAGAGGTCGCGCGGCAAAAATGTTTCCACGGAAATATTTTTGGGAAAGGTTTCGCGCACCATTTTTTCCAGTTCTTGCATCACCGGGGCGAGATCCAGTCGTTCAAATTCACCGCCCCGCCCACGCGCGAACAACAGCACCTGCCGCACCATGTCCGCCCCGCGATGCGCACTCGTTTCAATCATCGCGAGCATCTGGCGATCCTCCTCGTCACCGCTCTTGCGGCGCAGCCATTGCGCGCCCATCAACACCGGCGCGAGGGCGTTATTCAAATCGTGGGCCATGCCGCCGGCCAGCGTGCCGATGGTGTTCATCCGTTGGGTGCGGAGAAATTGTTGCTCCAAGTTTTTCTGTTCCGTGATGTCGCTGTTGATGAGGAGCAAACCATCCGGCTTTCCTGTGTCGTCGCGAATCAACGTCCAGCGGCTCGCCGCGATGATGAGGTCGCCCGTGCGGGTTTGTATTTTTAATTCACCATTCCACTCACCGTCCTTCAGTGCGGCGGCACGGGCAATTTCGGCGGCGGCGGCATCGGCGGAGAATAATTCTGAAACATCCAATATCGAATCGCGCGTCGAAGCATCCGTCCCTTTGGCGGTTCGTTGTTGGGTGTTGGGTGTTGGATGTTTTCCGCCAAACAATTTCTCCGCGCTGGGATTGGCGTAAATGATTTTACCCGCGAGATTTTGCACCAGAATCGCGTCGTGCGCCTTGTCAATGAGCGCGGCCTGTTCGCGGATTTTGGCATCGGCAATTTTTTTGGCTGCTTCCATTTTGCGGCGCGTGAAGAACCATTCTTGAAATTGCCACAGCCAAGAGCCGAACAGCGCGGCGGGTATTTGCCCAGCACAAATAACCAGCCAGGGAAACCAATGGTCATAGTTAAAAAAAGCTCGTGAAATCAATGGGGTCAGGGCCGCGCCGCCGAGGGCGATGAGCGTGGCCGGAAGGGGGCGCCACCATATGAGTCCGCCGCCAAAACTGATCGCGACGACGAGCAGCAAAAAGTTTTCCGTCATCGGCGCGACCCGTTGCAGCGCGTCGTTGCGCACGAGGTTGAGCATTTCAGTGGCGTGAACTTCCACGCCCGGCATGAAATAATTTTTATAGCTCCAGGAATGAAACGGATTGCGGAATTCATCTTTGCTGTCCTGGAATAATCCGACTTGGGGGCGCGCGCCGATGAACACGATCTTGTCGCGAAAAAAATCGTCGCGCACTCCGTCCGCTGCCAATGCCTGACTGTAGCTGATGTGTGGGATCGTCATCGGCGGCCCATAATAACGAACCCATTTCTGGTTGGCTTCCGCCAGCGCCTTGGCCGTTTTCGCAACGGGCAGTCGCAGCCAACTAGCCGTGGCCCACGTCAAGGTGGATTGCGAATCGGATCCGAAGCCAGCGAGATATTGGCGCACGACATTGTCGTCATCAATGTGCAGCGAGGCGATCCCACGCGTGGCCGCAGCAGAATCGAACGGAGCAAAAATGGGTTCAATTTTATCTTTTCGCGCCCAGTTGTGCTGATCATCCGGGGCGATGGTGGAGGAATTAAATTCGGCAGCCAGAACGACGTGACCATTTTCGCGAATGGCTTCGGTGAAGGCTTGATCGGCTGCTGGATTAGGCCCGGCATTGCCAAACACGATGTCGAAGACGACGGCCTTGGCACCCGCAGCGGTGAGACGTTTGAGTAATTTTGCGTGCAGGTCGCGCGGCCACGGTTGCGCAGGATTTTGGTGCTCGTGTGAAAACGAGGCGAGATCAAGATAGACAATGACGACGGGCGAATCAGCGGTCGCAGACGGTTGAATCCCGGTCCGTGAATGCAGTGAATCATAACTGGCGTTGGCGAAACTATTTTTCAACGCGAGACCGAGCAGCGCCACGGCCGTCGCCAGCAGCAGGGCGGCGCACACGCGGAGCTTGGTTGCCTGCGGAAAAGCCATGTGCCGTTGAGCATATTGCCGAAGGAAACGCATGGCGAGTTTCAAACCAGTCCGCGCTTTTTCAATTCCGTCAACGTCCAGCCGTATTCCGCCGCGAGCTGCTCGACAACATGCTGCGACTTCAATTCCGGCGGCAACACTTCCCACGTATAAGTTTCCATTTCGAGGTGGGAACAAAGTTTTGGGTTCGCGGCGAGCAAGTCCAGCACGCCGAGCAAATGATCATTCGTGTTCGCAAACGGTGGCGCGGCGGGTGCGTGCAGCGGGACATGGAAATGGATGCGCCATTCTTCGGAAGGTTGAAGGCTGAAGGTTGAAGGTTGAAGGTTCAGCGCATCCGGCAGGTCACGATAGAATTTTAAGTTTCCGTTTTCGTCACGCGCGATGACTTGATGCAAATAAACGTCGTCGGCAAATTGTTTCAAAGCCGCGCGCGCTGCCGGCGTCGGTTTGGTTTTGAGCGCGGAACTCAAGTGAAGTTTGCTGATTTTGATGCCCGCTTTTAGGAAAGCGGCGAGGGCGGCATCAGGCCCCTCAAACTCCACAGCAAAATGGCAACAGTCATAATTCACTCCTAAAAATTCATCAAGGCGCGGATCGTTTTGGCAGCCGGTGCGCAGCCGGTCGAAAAATGAAATCGTCTCGGCGGTGTTTTCAAAGAGTCCGAGCGGCTCCGGTTCCAGACCGAGATGCAGCGTGCGCTTAGCTTTTTCACTGACCCGCGCGATGTGTTCGAGGCAGCTGAAAATATTTTTGCGGATTTCGTTTTCCTGTTCGCGGGTGGAGATAAATTCTTTGAACGAGCCGGGCAGGGTGCTGACGCTGCCTTCGACGCCAGCGGGAACAAGTTGCGCGAGCAGATCGAATAATAGATTCGTGTAGGCCAGTCGCGCCGGCGAAGTCCAGTCCGGTCGGTAAACCTGTTCTTTCACCCGCGTGCCGTGAAACGCACCAAATGGAAATCCGTTGATGGTGAAAACGTAGCAGCCGTTTTTGTCGAGCCAGCGGTGGAAATTCAGGAGTGTAGCTGGCTCATTCAATTCCCGCGCCGCGCGCGCGCCCAAGCGCAGGCCGATGGCGAAGGGTTGGTGCGGACAAACCTTTTGCCGCACCGCGAGCGCGTGGGTTTGCAGCGCGGAAAAAGTTTCCGTCCACGTCTCGCCGCGGTGGATGTTCGTGCAATACGCGAGGTGCAGGCCGTGCTTCAATTGCATCGCCCGAAAATGCGCGGAAAAGATTTTTTGGCAAGACGCAAAGGGGCGTTGACACATCTGGTAACGCGGTTTAGTCTCTGGAAAATAATAGTTTCACCATGTTACTGCGCATCAGCTTAATCATCGCCATCATCGCCGGACTCGCGGCAGGCGCTTTGAGTTACATTCAGGCCACTGATAAAATTCCCGCGCTGATTGCTCAGCGCGATGATCAGAAGAAGGCCAAGGATACTGAAATTGCCGCGCACAAGAAAACGACCAGCGAACTGAAGAAAACCGCCGCTGAACTGGCATCCACCCAATCCGAACTCGCGGATACCAAGGCTGATCGTGATAAAGCACTGGCCAAGGCAGATGCCCAAGCTAAACGCGCGGATGACCTGAACGTCAAACTCGTCAAAGTCACTCAAGATAAGGAAGCGGCTGAAAACGACTTGACCGCTTACAAATCCTCCGGCCTTACTCCCGACCAAGTCAGTAAGCTCAATAAAACCATCAAGGATGCCAACGCGCAAATCTTTGCGATTAATTCGGAAAAAGCGCTTTTGAAAAGATCACTTGATCGGGCCAATTCCGAATTGGACAAATACCGCACCCCGGACTCATTTGTTAAATTGCGTGCCGATCTGCATGGAAAAATTTTAGTGGTTGATCCAAAGTGGGACTTTGTGGTGCTCGACGTTGGTGAAGATCAAGGAGTTATTTCCGATGGTGAGCTGCTCGTCAGCCGCTCCGGCAAACTGGTTGCCAAAGTCGTCGTGCGCAGCGTCCAGCGTGATCGTTGCATCGCCAACATCCTTCCAGGTTGGAAGCTCGGTGATCCAATTGAAGGCGATGAAGTCACTCCGGCTCATCCTGCCAACAGCATATGAAATTTTCAGTGGCAAAATTTCTTTTGCTGCTCGCCCTAGGCGGAGTCCTGAGTTTTGTTTCCGGCTGTTCCACGGTTGAACCAGACAACGCTTCAGTCCGTCCTTGGAATGCACCGCAAGGTTGGGAAAACAGTCCTGCCGGCATGGATACGCAGCACCGCTAATTTTTCCGCTTGAACGCCCGCGACGGCGTCACAATAAAATTCACCCGCGCATCATGCGCCTCCACCGGAATTTTTTCCAGCAACTGGATGTCCAGACACACGCCGCATTTCACGCCCGAAGTTTTTTCCAGCAGCCGATCATAAAATCCGCGTCCGCGTCCCAGCCGATTTCCCTGCACGTCAAACGCCATGCCCGGCACTAGCACGAGGTCAAATTGATCCAGCGGAATTTCCGCGCAACTCGCCGCCGGTTCGCGCACGCCGAATTTTCCGGTGACAATTTCCGTGGCCAAATGCGTGAGCAAGCGCGCGCTGTAAGTTTTTTTCTCCACGTCAAAAAAGGGCAGGGCGCACTTCGTCCCCAATGCCAGCGACAATTCCAACAGCGGCCAGACATCCAGTTCATCCGGCAGCGGCGCGAAAAATAAAATCGTGTGTGCGCTCGGAATCTGCGCTTGCAGCCGCTCGCGTAATTCAATGGATTCAACTGCCCACACCGCCGTGGATATTTTATCCAGCCGTTCGCGGATGTGTTGGCGCAATGTAGATTTGAGATTGGCAGTTGGAGCAGTCATGTCGTCACAAATTTCCCGCGAATTCTTCCGGTGAGATTCCCGCCTGACGCAAGACGCCGCGCAACGTTCCTTGATCTACTTCACGGTGCATCGGCACGACGCAAAAATTGCTGCCGCGCTGCAGCACGAGATGGCTTCCTTTTTGTCGCTGGCGGATGAAGCCGAGACGTTCCAACGCTTTCGCCACTTTCGCGTCGGAAACGCAGGGGAGTTTAGGCATGTTCCAACTCGAAGGTGGTCAGGATAGTTCCGCTGCGTTTCGGCAGGTCTTGCTCCTCCAGAAACAGCGCCGTGGCTTCCTTGAGATTTTTCAACGCCTCCTCAACCGTCTTGCCCTGCGTGGTCGTGCCGGTTTCGGGATTGAAGGCCACCAGCCAGCGTTTGGTTTCGCCGGGATAAATGATGGCCGTGAGCGTCTTCATGCGAGCAAGCTAAACGAAGCCAGAGTCATTGGCAAATGAGGAAAATCTGCGGCGGAAGTGGTCGGCAGGCCAGACGGGACTTGGTTTGATTGCGGGCGGGTTTCCCAGTGCTGAAGCGCGGAGCTATTTAGAGAACGGCGAAAACAATAATTTCTTCCAAGCCTCCGAGGCCTGATAAATCGGAATGTCTTTCAACTCTGGACGCGCTCGCAATTCGACCTCGCTAATCGGCCCGGTAATTTTGTCTGTGTTCATATCAATGACCATCCATCCATTCGGATCGCCGTGAGAAATAGCATGCCGTTCAGCAATTATGTAACGGGCGCTCCAACCAATACGACGCACAGTGCCATCAATAATGCCGCCACCTGAATCCTCCTGACCTTTCTTGTTTAAGTAGTAAGTCTCGAAATCTTCCCATTGCTGAAGCCTGTATTTGCCAACAACTGTCCGCTCCCAACCGCCAAAAGTAAAAAGCGCTACCACTGCAAGCAACAAGACTACCCCGATGCTGGCAACTATGATTTTCTTGGGTTTGGAGAGCATGATGACTTTTTATTATTCGGCAGTCTTCTTCTGTGCGGCTTGGGTTTGCTTTCGCCAGTTCTCCAGCCGTTCCTTGATTTTCTTTTCCACGCCTTGCTCGGTTGGCTCGTAGTATTTTTTATCTGCGCCCAGATAATCCTGCGCCACGAAATGATTTTTGCCGTCGTGCGCGTATTGGTAGCCGACGCCGTGGCCAAGTTTTTTTGCGCCCGCATAATGTCCGTCGCGCAGATGTTCCGGAACGGCAATCGTGCGACCGGAGCGAACATCTTCCAGCGCGGCATCAATGGCTTTGTAGGCGGAATTACTTTTGTTCGCGGTGGCGATGTAAATCGTCGCTTCAGCCAATGGAATCCGCGCTTCCGGCCAGCCGACAAATTCCGACGCGGCGAGACAGGCGTTGGCAAGAACGAGCGCCATCGGATCGGCGAGGCCGACATCTTCCGCCGCGCAAATCACAATCCGCCGTGCGATGAAGCGCGGGTCTTCGCCGGCGTGAATCATTTTCGCGAGCCAGTAAAGTGCCGCGTCGGGATCGCTGCCGCGCATGGATTTGATGAAGGCGGAAATCGTGTCGTAATGCGCATCGCCATCGCCGTCGTAAACCACGGCTTTTTTTTGGATGCTTTGCTCGGCCACAACCAGCGTGATTCGAGTGATGCCGTCAGCATCCGGCGCG
>JANYFN010000290.1 GCA_025362675.1 Limisphaerales bacterium
AAGCAGGCGACCCCATTCGGCCTCGGCGGCTCCGAAGCCGAGATGCGACGTGGCGAGTTGTTGGCCGACGTTCGTGGAAAATCCCGTGCCGCAGCCTGCGCCGCTGACGTTGCCGAACGCGCTAAAAAATCCTTCCAGCACGCGGTCAACGATGGCTTCCTTGAATCCGCCCTGATCGGTGGTTGCGCCTTCCCAACGCGCGGTGAAGGCTTCCATGCCGTCTGAAAAAACATGTGATTGCCCGGCGAGCAGATACAGCAGCACCGCTACGCCGGCAAATTGAGCGACAAGTTTCAGCGAAAATCTGCCGCCGGCCACGAGTCCGGCGATGCCCGCCATGGCCACGATCACCACGGCGAGAAATAGCGTGCGGCTGATGGAAATGGGAATGGTCACGAGGATGGCCGCACCGGAAGCGATCATCGCTGGCAGGGAAAATTTCCTGGCGATCAACAGTGCAAACCAGCAGGCCGTGAACAGCGGATAGAGCAGCGCCGGGCCGGTGATGAAACTAAATGTTCCCGGCGGACGGAAACGATCAAGCGCGCCGTCGAAGCCGGCGCCCGCCATGTCGCCGCCGACGCCGCGATTCACCCACGCATCTTGCGGCTGGTAAAATTGCATCACTAGCAATGCCGTAAACGGGACGGAAATCCACACGGCAAGCTTGGCCAACCTCAGCAAATCCTTTTGGCGTAAAATTTTTCCCATGATAAAAATCAACGGGACGTGCAAAAAATCACAGCGCACGCCGTAGAGCGCGACGAATAAATTTCCATGACCGAGCAGGATTGCATTTAAAAAAGTTAGCAGCCCCAAAAGGGCGCCCCAAATGACAAAGCCATTCGTCGGAAACAGATTGTTCGTGGCGGCAAAAAAATAAATCGCGATGACGAGCGGGTCGCGGATGAGCAGTAGCGGCGAGGCGAGGCCGGGCAGGAACCATCGGCGGAGTCCGCCTTCGACGAGCCACAGGATGAGGTAAAGCCAGATGAGACCTCGCAGCAGGCGCACGGTTTGGTTTGGCACCGCCTGTGGCGGCGACACTTTTACGTTCCCGGCAGTGATGGTGATGGTGCTCACGGGTGATTCAGTGCGGAAATTTCCGAGGCGATGGTGCGTCCGTAATTTTCCCAAGTCAGCGCGGCGGCTTTCGCTTGCGCGGCGCGTGACATTTCCGGGAGTGCCGAGCGGTTTTCGGCAAGCCATGAAATTTTTTCCGCAATTTTATTCGCGTTGCGAATCGGCACGAGAAAACCTGTTTGGCCTTCCTCGATCAAATCTTCGCCGCCGGTGTTCGCGGTGATGATCAACGGTAGGCCTTGGCTCATCGCTTCCTGCATCACGAGGGCGCGACCTTCCACGATGGATGGCAGACAAAATACGTCGCAGGTTTGCATGAGCTTCAAAACGTCGGCGTGCGGACGGACCGGCTCGTGGGTGAAACCGGCGAATTGCGAACGGTAAAATTCAGAGGGTGCCTGGGGTGCGCCCATGACGACCAGTTCAACATTCACGCGCTTCAACTGCTGCATCGCTGCGAACAAATCGCCAAGTCCTTTGCGCTGGCTCATGGAACCGGCAAACAGGACGCGCAGTTTTTTCGGCGCGGCTGAAAATTCCTTTTTGCCGACGGAGTTTGTGGGCGAACCGAACGGTGCGACGACGATTTTTTTGCCGCGCGCGTTTTCCGGCAGCGAGCGCGCGACGAATAGGCTGGGACAAACCACCAGTTCCGCCAGCGCCAGTTCCTCGGTCTTGCGCTGCAGTTTTTTTTCCGAATCGCTCACGCCGCCGCCGAGCGTGACGCGCCACGCGGGCAATCGCTCCGACTCCTCGGCGAGCAGTTGACGCAACGTTTGCCAATAGGCGATGGGCAAATCGTAAATCCGGCGCAACCCCAATTGCTTCGCGGCGATAAAACTGGCGCGCGCGCCATCTTCGTAGGCATAGACGGCGGAAAATTTATCCGGGCAATTTTTGAGCCGTCGGGCAACGGCTTTGTCCTGCGCCTGAAAAACCGCATCAATGCAAAACGCGCCGGTCTCGTGGCGGATGAGTGGATTGAGTTTGAGTCGCGCAGCAATCATTCGCACCAGTTCGCGTCCCGGATGCTGCACGGTCAAGGGGCGTAGTGACGGATCGAAGCTGCGCCGCCGAAATTCTTTTCCGAATCGATTCCACGCGTTGCCCGGAAACGCAGTGATCGCGGTGTGGAATTCCGCCAAAATTCCCGCCGCCGACAAGCCGGCGAGCGCCGCGCGGACGTTCGCGTTGCCGGTCGGATGCGAAAAGAGGACGCGCGGTTTCAAACGCCTTTGAAAAT
Source organism: Limisphaerales bacterium (assembly GCA_025362675.1). Lineage (GTDB taxonomy): Bacteria > Verrucomicrobiota > Verrucomicrobiia > Limisphaerales > UBA11358 > UBA11358. Next base: position 2,327 of record JANYFN010000290.1, read on the forward strand.
TTTCCAGCCCCGGCCAATGGCGAGTTGCACGCCTTCGGGATCAATCGTTGCGAGGTAGCTCGGCGATTCCCACGAGGTGTCGAGCACGATTTTTTTGCGGTAGTCCGTGAGTCGTAAGCCCCAGAAATCGTGGCCGACGGCGAACACTTTGTAGCCGTGTTGCTCGAACATTTCCGGCAGGCCGGATTGGCCCAGCTCATGATCTTCATAGATGACGTTGCGCGCCCGCCGGGTCTTGAAAATATTTTCTGCGCCCTTGATGAGCTTTGCTTCATGGCCCTCCACGTCGATCTTGATCAGTCCAAATTTTTCGGTTGGGAAAATTTCGTCAAGTCGTTTGACGGCCACTTGGTGGCGTTTCACGTTGCCAGGAGTGTTGTCATCCGCGAGAAATGCGGTGCCTTGGTTCGTCGTGAATGCATCGGCCTCGACGAGATCGGCAGTGCCGTCCGCATCGCCCAACGCGACGCCGTGGATCGTCACGGCGGCGAAATTTTTTCCAAACCGCGCCACATTTGCTGCCAGTTTTTCCCGGATGACCGGATGCGGCTCAAACGAATGCACGTTTCCCCCGCTACCGATTTTCGCTGCAAAAACGCTGGTCATGTAACCGATATTGGCACCGGCATCCACGACCTGATCGCTCGGTCGGAGCAATCGCCACGCGCATTCGCTCACCCCGATGTCGAAAATGCCCTGGCGGTAAATCGCGCCGCCGATGGTGTCGTGAATGTCCACTTCAAGCTCCGCGCCCCAAGGCAACCGGACGTTCTGGCGCGGCGCGGCCTGCGGCGAAAATTTCGCCCACAGACGGCGCATGAGGTTTTTGGGCGCGAAGAAGTAAGACGGCTTCAAGGCGGTTAACAGTGAGTGGCTCATAAAATGATTCGGGTTGTTGAAATAGAGTTGAGCATTCAACTGGGGGACTCAAACGAAGTTTTTTTACTCCATAATTCGTTACCGGGTTTTAACGCCGCGTAGGCCTGCCGGTAAAATTCCATCGGGCGCAAAAAAGTTTTTAAGGTGGCTCGTCCACGCTCGGCACGTTCGCCATATTCTGTCTCGCTCATCGCGGCAGCGCGGCGCAGTGCGGCGGTGAGTTCGTCAATATTTCCAGGCTCGACGATGAGCGCGGCATCGCCGGCCGACTCCGGCAATCCGCCGTCGCGCGTCACGATGGCCGGCACGCCGACGCTGCGTGCCTCAATCGGTGTGAGGCCCAAATCCTCGCGCGTGCGCGCGGGCGCGACGAGCCAGCGCGCGGACGCGAGCCGGTTCGCCTTCTGGCGGTCGTCAATAAAGCCGGGCAGTTCCACGCCGCGCACGCCGTAGCTGGTGATCAGTGACAAAATTTTTGGACGCAACGGGCCGTCGCCGATCAACGTCAGCGGCCACTGCGCCGGATCCAGTTGCGAGCGCGAATATGCGATGACAAGGTCATCAATGCCTTTATTTTCAATCCACCGGCCCACGAACAAAAACCCTTTGCGCTCGGCGGGCGGGCACCACGCCTTGGGAAAACGGCATACCGTCGGCACGCAGTCGCTCGTCGGTAATTTTTTCTTCGGCTCCCACGTGTCCCAAACGAAGCGTGAATTATACCAGCGCCGATGCGCGAGCCGCGCGCCAAGACCCCAGAGCAGCGAGCGGATTTCCCATGTGCGGTTGCGCCAGTTGTGGATTGTCAGCACTAATTTTTTACCGAACAAGCGTGCGGGAAATACAAAATCTGGCGACGTGTTCTGGCCGTGAACAATGTCTGCCCAGCGGATCAGTTTTATCAAGCCCGCATCACCGCTCCGCAAATAATTTACGGGACACGGCAGCACGGCGGCAGCGGATTTCAAGTCGTCCTTCAACTCGAATTGTCCCACGAGTTTGAAACAAACTTGCAGTTTGATCTCCGGCCACGCACCCACAGCGGACGCCAGCGCGATGACAAATGCCTCAATGCCGCCATAAACCCCTTGGCTCGGACTGATGATGAGCAGCTTCATTTTTTTTCGCCGAGCGCGGTCAACGGTTGTTTCATAATCGTCAACATCAGGTCAGCGACATTTTTCAAGCCACATTCCTTCGGCGGATGCAGTTCGCGGCGAGGCAACATTTTAAGTTCGGGAAATTGTTCCGGCACGAGCAGCCGCCGTGAAATTTCCGCCAGCGAAAACACCGCACCGCGCAAATGCCAGTCGTCGCGCGTGACCAGCACCGGCAATCCGTGTTCCTGCATCGCCGCAACCGAACCGCTCTTCTGGATATTCTGCTGCGGCGACGTCGCCAATCCCAAATCCAGTGCGTTCAAAATTTGCGAAATCTCCGCGCCAGTCCGCTCGCCGCTCACGATGATGTCCGCCTGATTCCGCAACGCCGCTTTCAATTCTTCAAATGCGGAAGCCGACATATTATTTTTTCCAAGAAACACCAGAACGAGGCGTTTTTGAAATCGCTTTACCAGTGGCAGCAGCGTGTTCAACACCGTTTCAATTTTCCATTCCGAGTGCACCGCGCCGAGCACGCCGGCGAGGTAAAGTTGATTGCGCGCCGGAATTATTTTCACTGATTTTTCCAGCAACGGTTTCAGCAACATTTCCCAGCCGTCGTTTTCGATGCGCGGGATGTTGCTGAACAGCGGTAAAATTTGCGCGACGATATTTTCCCGTGCCAGTGCGGTGCGATACGGTTCTGACTGCGTGGATATAAGGCGCGGACGCAAGCGGCCCTGCATATCCAAAATTGCCAGCCGTTG